>NZ_JBEXSW010000043.1:0-76635 GCF_040613775.1 Streptomyces sp. NPDC006208
TGTGATGGCCTGGTCCCGGCAGGGACAGCCGCGGAACCCTGATCGCCCCGATTCGTCTGCCATGGACGCGGTGCGGCTGCGTCGAGTGAACCGCTGGCAGGCCGAGGAGCTGTGTGAGAATCTGGCGGATCTTTACCTGGAGTCCTCGGACCCGTCGCCGAGCGAGGGACACCGCAGCCGCAGCCGGGAAGAGTTCCTGCACCGTCTCAGTGGCGACATCCGGAGGCCGGGGTTCGCCATGGCGATCGCGGAGTCGACTGCTTTGGTGGGATGTGCTTTCGGATTCCCCGTGCGGAGCGACAGCTTCTGGTGGCACGGGTTCGACGGGGCACTCCCGCCCGGCATCGAGCAACTCACCGAGTCCGACAATGCCTTCGCGGTCAACAAGATCTTGGTCGCTCCGCACGAGCAGGACGATGACATCGCCCGCCGACTGCAGCAGCGGCTGCTGACCGACCATCATGCGTCGCTCGGTGTCACCCTGGTCGATGAGGCCGACCATCCGTCCCTCGCTGCCTTCCGGTCCTGGGGATGGCAGGACATCGGGGAGGTCTGGAAGCCGCCCGGCCCCACCATGTTCTGTGCGCTGGTTCTTCCCTTCGGGGAGCGAACGACCATGAGACTGAACAAGCTTTGCCTCCATGCCTGGACTCGGTGGCCGGGGTGATGCCTCAAAGCCGGTCGGCCCGGATCCGGGTGCTGGTCGCCGAGCAGGCAGCCCGACGGGGCTCCCGGGTCGGCATGGTGGATGTGTGCACCGCCGCGGTGGCTGCCCTGTCGGTCGGCGGGGCCGGGGTGTCCGCGATGTCCCGGACGGCGGCCAGCCATCCGTTGTGCTGCACCGACGACATCAGCCAGCAGTTGGAAGAGCTGCAACTCACCCTGGGTGACGGGCCGTGCGTGGACGCCTTCACGCAGGGCGCGGCCGTCTTGACGCCGGATCTGCGAACCGGTGAACTGCGCGACCGCTGGCCCGTGTTCGCCGATGCGGCCCTGGAAGCCGGAGCGCGCGCGGTCTTCGCCCTCCCCCTGCAATTGGGGGCGATGAGTCCTGGAGTTCTGGACCTGTACTCCCGAGTGCCGGTCCAGTTGGACGCGGAGAGACTGGCCGACGCGTTGACCTTCGCCGATATCGCGACTCTGGTCCTGCTCGATACGCAGATCGACGAGACAGGCGCGACGGCCGGCGGAATGCTGCTGGACGGGCGCTTCGAGGACCTGGGCGCGTACCGGGCCGAGATCGACCAGGCCACCGGCATCCTCACCGTCCAACTCGGCGTCGGAATCGAAGAAGCCTTCGTCCGGCTCCGCGCCTATGCCTATGCCCAAGGGCGCCGACTCGCCGAGGTGGCCGCCGACGTGGTCGCCCGCCGGCTCAGCTTCTCCCCCGACACATTTCCGGATCAAGGCGATGACGATGCCTGACACCCCCGCATGGGCCGATGGATGCACTGCGCTGCACTTCCCGCCCCATTCCGGCGGGACTGGTCTCAACAGAAGGTGTCCACAATGAACCAGCAGCTCCTCGCAAAGACCTTCGTCGAACTCGCCGACAACCTGGTCGCCGACTTCGACCTGATCGACTTCCTGCGTCTGCTGACCGACCGGTGCGTCGGCATACTCGGCGCCAGCGCGGCCGGAGTGCTGCTCGCCGACCGGGACGGCGAACTGCGCGTCATGGCGGCCTCCGACGAACAAGTACGCCTGCTCGAGCTCTTCCAGCTCCAGAACGACGAAGGCCCGTGCCTGGAATGCTTCCGCACCGGCGCACCCGTAACGGTCCCCAACCTTCGTACGGAGGCCGACCGCTGGCCGCGCTTCGTCGCGCAGGCCCACCACAGCGGGTTCGCCGCAGTCCAAGCCCTGCCGATGCGCCTGCGGGACGAGGTCGTCGGCGCCCTCAACCTGTTCCACACCGACCCCGGCCCCTTCGACCCGGTCGGCACACCCATCGCACAAGCCCTCGCCGACGTCGCCACCATCAGCCTCCTGCAGCAACGCTCCACCCACCGCAGCAACGTCCTCAACGAACAGTTGCAGACCGCGCTGAACAGCCGCGTACTGATCGAACAAGCCAAAGGCAAACTCGCAGAACGCCAGGGCATCGACATGGAACAAGCCTTCACCGCACTACGCGGCTACGCCCGTGCACACAACCGCCGCCTGTCCGACCTGGCCCGCGCCTTCATCGACGGAACCGAACCTCTCACCGGCCTGAACACATGACCACGGTCGCCGGGCCCCACTTCTGGCTTGCTCGCCGTGCATCGCTCGACCCGACAGCGGCTCACCTGTCGGCAGCGGTCAATTCGTCGCCCAGGATGTGCTCCTGGCGGATGAGCCGCTGCTCAGGTGAATCCAGTACGCGGAGCAAGGAGAGCCGAGGGCGGTGTCACGCGGCGTACGGTCGGTGCCTGCCTGCCCGGCGCACGGTGCGGCTTCGTTGATGCCCTGCTCAACACGGACGTCCGACGGCAGCGATCTCCGCTTCGGCACCGTGCGGGTACAGCGCGGGGCAGTCGGGGCCGTCGCCGCCGAAACGTCGGGCCAGGTCACGCAGGATGTCGGGGGTGTACGTGCTGACGACCCGTCCCGTCCAGTCGTCGCTGAGCACTGGTGCCACGGCCGCTCCGGGGTACCGGTGCGAACTGGCCTCGTACAGCCGGCGCAGCGTGGAGTGTCCACCACCGAGTGCGTCGGCCCGCGCCTTCGCCATACCCGTACGGTCGACGAAGGCGGGCGCGGGCTGTTCATCGCCGCCGCGCTCGCCGAGCCATGGGGCACTCGGTACACGACGGACGGCAAGACCATTTGGACCGAACAGACGCTTGCCCCACCGCCCCACTGACTGCGTGCGGGACTCGCCCGTGCGACGGAGCGGCCTCAGGGGGCGGTGACGACGATCTCGCGCTTGAGGATCTTGCCGGTGGGACCCTTGGGGAGCTCGGCGGTGAAGGTCACGATCCGCGGGTACTTGTACGCCGCGACCCGCTCCTTGACGTAGTCCCGGATCTGCTCGGCCGTCGTGTCGGCGCCGCTGCGGAGGGCGATCACGGCCGCGACCTCCTCGCCGTGCACCTCGTGCGGCACGCCGACGACCGCAGCCTCGGCGACGGCGGGGTGCTCGTACAGCACCTCCTCGATCTCGCGCGGGTACACGTTGTAGCCGCCGCGGATGATCAGGTCCTTCTTGCGGTCGACGATGAAGTAGAACCCCTCCTCGTCGACGCGGGCCAGGTCGCCGGTGTGGAACCATCCGTCGCGTACCGCCTCAGCGGTTGCCTCCGGGCGGTTGAAGTAGCCCTTCATCACGTTCTCGCCGCGGATCGCGATCTCGCCGACCTCGCCCGGGCCCGCCTCGGAGCCGTCCTCGGCGACGAGCTTCATCTCGACTCCGCGGATCGGCATCCCGATGGAGCCGGCCTTGCGCGGGCGGTCCGGGTGGTTGAAGGAGGCCACCGGTGAGGTCTCGGAGAGGCCGTAGCCCTCCAGCACGGTGGCGCTGAAGCGCCGCTCGAATCCGTGCAGCACCTCGACGGGGATCGCGGAGCCGCCCGAGACGGCCACGCGCAGCCGGGAGGCATCGAAGCCGTCGGGGAGCTCCGCGTGGAGCAGCGCCGAGTACATCGTCGGGACGCCGAGGAAGATGGTGACCCCGTCACGGTGCATGATCTCCAGCGCCCGCTGCGGATCGAACCGCGGCAGCAGGGTCAGCGTCGCCCCCGCGGCCACGGCCGTGTTGAGCGCACAGGTCTGCCCGAACGCGTGGAAGAGCGGCAGGCCGCCGAACAGGACGTCGTCGGGGCCGACGTGCAACAGCGTCCCAGCGGTGGTGGCCGTGTTCGAGACCAGGTTGCGGTGCGTCAGCTCGGCTCCTTTGGGCGTGCCGGTCGTGCCCGAGGTGTAGAGGATCAGTGCGGGGTCCTCGTCCGCCCGGTCGACGATGCCGGACAGCGGTTCGGCGGCCGTCAGCAGGTCGTGGAACGCCGAGGGTTCCGTCACCAGGCACTCGGCCCCGACCTCGGCGGCGGCCTTCGCCACCTCCTCCGCGAAAGGCGGGAACGTCACCGTGACGCGGGCCCCGCAGTCGCGCAGGACGTAGGCCACCTCACGGGCCTTGAGCAGGGGGTTCATCGGCACGACCACGCCCCCGGCCCGGAGGATCCCGTAGTAGACGACGGGGAACAGCGGCACGTTCGGCATGGTCATGGCGACGCGGTCGCCCGGCTGCAGACCACGTTCCTGCAGCACCATGGCGAACCTCGCACTCGCGTCGTCCAGTTCGGCGTAGGTCAGGGTGGTGTCGTCGTGGCGCACGGCGACCTGATTGCGGCGGGCCGCCGCGGAGTTCACCAGGAATGCGGCGAGGTTGGTCATGTCGGCAGTCTCCATTCTGTTCGGCTCAGCCGTCGGCACGGTGCCGGCGACGGTCGAGGCATCCGGCGCCGGGGCAGGTGGTGCGCAGGCTCCGGGGCCGGATGACGTCGCGTGGGGTGATCCCACGGCGTACCTCCATGGCGCGTAGGCCGAGGGCGGTCACACCCGGCGGATCGGTGTCCCGGTGCCGGGCCAGCCACAGTCGCAGCAGGTGGCGCTTGCGTGCGGGGTCGTCGCAGTCCTCGAACTCCGAGCGGGCGTGCATGACGACGTGGTTGTCGACCAGCAGCAGGTCGCCGGCTTCGAGGCGGAGGTCGAGCCGGAGACGGAGGGAGTCGGCCAGGGCGTCGACCAGGTCGTACAGCTCCGTGTCCGCCGGTTCCAGCTCGGGCACACCGGCGAGGCTGCGTGCCGCCTCCAGTCGGCAGCGGTCGTAGCGCATGCTCAGTACCGCGCCGTACCTGGTCGCGAGGGGGGCGGCCAGGTATGGGCGCTCGCCGGGCGGATGCTCGTCACGCCGGTCGAAGAAGTGGGTGTGGTACAGGCGCTCCACGAGGTCGGGCCGGAGGTCCGCCACCGCGTTGTGGAGGGCCGCCGCACTGACGAGGGACGTGTCTCCGCCCGAGCGGGCCGGCCGGAGGCAGAGCAGGCCGAGCAGATCCGACTCGTCGGTGTGGAACGGCACCCTCGCCCGCGACCGGTAGCCGGGCGCCGCGGAGTCGGCCGCCGTACCTCCGGTGTCCCGGACGTGGCAGAGCGTGCGGCCTTCCGTGTCCTGGGGCACGGGCCGGCCCAAGTACTGGCCGATGCCCCGGAGGACGGCGCCGGCGTCCGCCTCGCTGAGCTCACCGACCGGGATGCCCTTGATCAGGACGAATCCCCGTCCGGCCGCCAGCTCCTCGGCGGCGCTCTCCAGCTCACCGGCGAGCGTGGGAAGCGGGAAGTCCGCGGCTGTCATCCTCAGCAGCGTGGTACCGCGTCTGCGTGCTGTCCGCAGCGCCGTCCTCAGCTCAGCGATCTGCCGGCCCGAGAGCCGAAGGACCCACTCCTCGCGGTCCGCCAGATCCGCGCCGCGCCAGACGGCCGGCCCCGTGAAAGGCTCGCCCGCCATGTCCCGTATGTTCGCAATGTCGGGCATTTTCGCCTCCGTGTCATGACGAGCCGATCCGGGCTGTTGGACCGATGTCCGCCCCGGGCATGCCTGGCTCCCGATCGCCGCGCGCCGTTCACCGGGGCCGTGTTGAGGGGATGCTAGGGTGCGCGATCCCCCGATGCTTGACGTGAAGGGACGAGAAACTTAGCTTCTGGGGACCGAACACCTGGAGCATGCCCGTGAGGCCCCTCGTCCGTACCGCAGCGCTGAACGGCTACGTCGAGCTCAGCCGTTCCCTCGGCGTCGACCCGCACGCGCTGATGAAGCGCGTGGGTCTGGACACCGCGGACCTCGCCGTCCAGGACCGGTGGATCTCCGGCCCGGCCGCCGTCCGGCTCCTGGAACTCTCCGCGTCCGCCTCGCACCGCGACGACTTCGGCCTGCGCATGGCCGAGCTGCGCCGCTTCTCCAACCTCGGCCCCATCAGTCTGGTCGTCCGGGAGGAGCCCGACGTACGCAGTGCGCTCGGACTGCTGATCCGCCACGAGCACATGTACAACGAGCTCCTGCACACGCGCCTGTCCGAGCGGAACGGCCTGGCCACCCTCAAGGTGGACCTCCGGCTCGGCGAGACGGCGCCGGCCCGGCAGGCCACGGAACTGGTCGTGGGTGCCTTCACCCGCATTCTGCGAGGATTCCTCGACACGCGGTGGCAGCCTCTCTCGGTGTGGTTCGCCCACGGCGCTCCGGCGGACTCCGGCAGGCACCGCCGCCTGTTCGGTCCCGGGCTGGAGTTCGCCCGCGAGTTCAACGGCGTCGTCTTCTACGCCGACGACCTCGACGCCCCCAACGCCATGGCGGACCCACAGCTGAGGAACTACGCCCGGCAGTACTTCGACGCCATCGCCGCCACTCCCCGGGACACCTCGGTGGCGGACCGGGTGCGCGAACTCATCGAGGCCCTGCTGCCGACCGGCCGATGCTCGATCGAGCAGGTCGCCCGCAGCCTCGGCGTCGACCGGCGCACCGTCCACCGTCATCTGACCCACTCGGGAGAGACGTTCTCGTCGCTGCTCAACGCCACGCGGATGCGGCTCGCGGAGCAGTTCGTGGCCAACCCCCGCCGCTCGCTGACGGAGATCTCCGACCTCCTGGGTTTCTCGTCGCTGAGCGCGTTCTCCCGGTGGTTCCGCGAGCAGTTCGGGTGCAGCCCGAGGGACTGGCGCAAGGACAAGGGCCGGGAGCAGGGCCCCGGACGGGGCTGACGCCCCACGTCGGCACGACTCACGGTCGGCGCCTCGGCCGCCCGGCTCGGCTGTCCCCAAATGACAAGCCGCCCGTCACCACGGGTCAAGCAGCCTGGTTCACCCGGCCCTACCTTGGCTGCACTGCTCAAGGTGGTCGGCTGCCGGAGGGGAGCCGGGCCGTTCCCCCGCAGCACGCTCCCCTCCGGACCAGCCGATCGCAGCCGGGCCTGTGCGCCCGACGTTCTGCCCGGCCCACTCCGGCAACTGCCGTCCAGACTCCGGCATCGCAGGCGCCGACGACCACAGTGGGTGACCATCCGTACACAAAGGAGAAGGACCGTGCATTTCCACGACGACTCACTCTTCCCCGAGAACCAGGAGAAGCTGGTCATCCAGGCCGCCCCGTACGGGCCGGAGTGGCTTCCCGGCGACGCCGACGACCTGCCCCTCACCATGGACGAGCACGTCCAGGCGGCCGTCGACTGCTACAACGCCGGTGCCACGGTGCTCCACATCCACGTGCGCGAGCTCGACGGCAAGGGCTCCAAGCGGATGTCCATGTTCAACGAGCTGCTGGGCCGGCTGCGCGAGGCCGTGCCGGACATGGTCCTGCAGATCGGCGGGTCGATCTCCTTCGCCCCCGAGGGCCAGGGCGGCGACGCGAAGTGGCTCGCCTACGACACGCGGCACCTGCTGGCCGACCTCACCCCGGCGCCGGACCAGGTGACCATCGCGATCAACACCAACCAGATGAACATCGTCGAGATCATGAACGACGACGACCTGGAGGGCACCTCGATCGCGAAGCCGGAGTACTACCGGGCCTACCGTGACATGGTCGTCGAGGCCGGCCCGGAGTTCTATCTCGAGCACCTCAAGCGCCTGCACGGGAACGGCATCCAGCCGCACTTCCAGCTCGCCACCATCGCCCAGCTCGAGACCGTCGAGCGGCTCATCCGCGCCGGCATCCACACCGGCCCCCTGGTCCTCAACTACGTTGCGATCGGCGGCGGTTTCGCCGGGCGGCACCCCGGCGACCTGATCGAGTTCATCCGCCGTGTTCCGGACGGCGCGGTCCTCACCATCGAGAGCTCCATGCGCGCCGTGGCGCCGATGAACGCGATCGCGATCGCCCTCGGCGTGCACGTCCGGGTGGGCAACGAGGACAACCTGTGGCGGCGCAAGGGCGAGCGGATGTCCTCCGTCGAGCAGGTCGAGCAGATGGTCCAGATCGCGAACGCCCTCGGACGCGACATCGCGACCGGTCCGGAGGCCAAGGAGATCTACAAGATCGGGGAGTACTACGGCGACGCCGACGAGACCCTCGACCGTCTCGGCATGGTCCCGAACCGCCGGCCCGGGCAGCGCGGCTTCATGCTGCGCGACCTCAAGAGCTGACCCGACCGGCCGCACCCGCACACAAGCCCCCACACACACGAGCAATCGGAGCAACCCCGTGGCCCACGCCGTCCGCTTCTACGAAACCGGTGGACCCGACGTCCTGACCTGGGAGAAGGTCACCGTGGGTGACCCGGGTCCTGGCGAAGTGCGCATCCGGCACGTCGCCGTCGGCCTCAACTTCGCCGACACGTACTTCCGTACCGGTCTCTACCCGGTCCGGCTGCCCGACGGAATCGGCGTCGAGGCCTCCGGCGTGGTCGAGGCGGTCGGCGAGGGCGTCACCCACGTCGCCGAAGGCGATCGTGTCACCTACACCGGCAGCCCGCTGGGGGCGTACAGCACGGAGCGGGTCATGCCCGCCTCGCACCTGATCAAGCTGCCGGACGAGATCAGCTGCGAGACCGCCGCCGCGATGACCATGCGCGGCCTCACCTCGGCGTACCTGCTGCGCCGGATCCACGCGCTGCAGGCAGGTGACACCGTGCTGCTCCACGCGGCGGCGGGCGGCGTCGGCCTGATCGTCTCGCAGTGGGCCAGGCTCCTCGGCATCACCGTGATCGGAACGGTCTCCAGCGAGGAGAAGGCAGAGGTCGCCAGGGCACACGGGTGCGACCACATCGTCTACTACCGGCGCGAGAACGTGGCCGAGCGGGTGCGCGAGCTGACCGATGGCGCCGGGGTACCGGTCGTCTTCGACAGCGTCGGCAAGGACACGTTCGCCGGCTCGCTTGCCTCGCTCAAGCGCCGCGGCCTGCTGGTCTGCTTCGGCACGGCCTCCGGTCCGGTGCCACCGATCGACGCCATGCAACTCGCCGTTAACGGCTCGCTGTTCGTCACCCGTCCGGCGCTGGCCGACTACATCGCCGAACCGGCGGAGCGGGACGCCCTGGCCGGCGAACTCTTCGGCCACGTCGCTTCCGGACGCATCAAGATCGAGATCAATCAGCGCTACTCCCTCGAGGACGCCGCACGGGCACATCGCGATCTGGAAGCCGGACGGACCACGGGATCCTCCGTCTTCGCCCTCTGAAGACACCCCGCCACACCTCGACCCAGGAGTGAGCACCATGCCGAAAACCCTCCGACCGAAGGAACACACTCCGGCCCTGGTGCGACCGGGCGTGCTCCGCACCTCTCTCGATGTCGAGCCGCTGACCTGCACCATCGGTGCCGAGGTCGCCGGCGTGAGCCTCGCCGACGCCGCTCGTGACGAGGACCTCTTCGCCGAGATCAAGAGCCTGCTGCTGCAGTACAAGGTGCTGTTCCTGCGCGACCAGGACATCACGCGCGCCGACCACGTCGCCTTCGCCGAACGCTTCGGTCCGCTGGAGGACCATCCGGTGGCCGGCAGCGACCCGGACCACCCGGGCCTGGTCCGTATCTACAAGGACCTGGACAGCCCGGCTGAGCACTACGAGAACGCCCTCCACACCGACGGCACCTGGCGCGGCAACCCGTCCATGGGCGCCGTGCTGCGCTGCATCGAGTCGCCCGCCGTGGGCGGCGACACCATCTGGGTCAACATGGCCGAGGCCTACAACCGCCTGCCGGAGCACATCAAGACCCAGATCCGGGACCTGCGCGCCAGGCACAGTATCGAGTCGACCTTCGGCGCCGTCATGCCGCAGGAGAAGCGTCACGCGCTGAAGGCCCAGTTCCCGGATGCGGAGCACCCGGTGGTGCGCACCCACCCCGAGACCGGCGAAAAGATCCTCTTCGTCAACGCCTTCGCGACGCACTTCGTCAACTACCACACGCCCGCGAACGTCCGCTTCGGCCAGGACTACGCGCCGGGGGCGAGCCACCTGCTGAACTACCTGATCAGTCAGGCCGCGGTTCCCGAGTACCAGGTGCGCTTCCGCTGGCGCAAGAACAGCGTGGCCATCTGGGACAACCGCTCCACCCAGCACTACGCCGTCCAGGACTACTGGCCCGCCGTCCGCAAGATGGAGCGCGCCGGGATCGTCGGCGACAGACCCTTCTGACCCTTCCTTTTCCATCAACAGCAGTTGAGGTGATGACAATGGGGTTTCTCACCACTGCGGAGCCCGCTCCGGGAAGAACCGGCTCCGGTTCCTCGGAATGGCCCGTGTCCCGGCGCTACGCCTGGGTGGTCTTTGCACTGAGTTTCGGGCTCCTCCTCTCGGACTACATGTCCCGGCAGGTGCTCAACGCCGTCTTCCCGATGCTGAAGGCCGACTGGCTGCTATCGGACGCCCAACTGGGCTCCCTCAGCGGCATCGTGGCGCTGATGGTCGGCCTCCTCACCTTCCCCCTCTCACTGGTGGCCGACCGATGGGGCAGGGTGAAGTCCCTGGTCATCGCGGCGACGATGTGGAGCGTGGCGACCCTGGGCTGCGCGGTGGCGGCGAGCTACGGCCAGATGTTCATCGGCCGGCTCTTCGTCGGCATCGGTGAGGCCGCGTACGGCAGCGTCGGCATCGCCGTGGTCCTCAGCGTCTTCCCGGTCGTCCTGCGGGCCACCCTGTCCGGCGCCTTCATCGCGGGCGGAGCCTTCGGCTCGGTCCTGGGCATATCGATCGGCGGCGCCGTGGCCCAGGCGTACGGCTGGCGCTGGGCGTTCGGCGTGATGGGCATCTTCGGCCTCGTGCTCGCCGGCATCTACGCGATCGTGGTCACCGAGAAGCGGCTGGCTCCCGGATCGGACGCCACCCCGGGCAAGGCCGACGCCGAGACGCGGGGCCAGCTCCGAGCGCTCCTCCCGAAGCTGTTCTCCTCCGTCTCGGTGATCAGTGCTTACGTCGGCAGCGGTCTGCAGCTGTTCATCGCGGGAGCGCTCATCGCTTGGCTGCCCAGCTACTTCAACCGCTACTACGACATGCCGACCGCGAAGGCCGGCGCGACCGCGGGTCTCTTCGCCCTTCTCATCGGCCTCGGCATGATCTTCGGCGGAATCGTCTCGGACCGGCTCAGCCGGCGCGCCCCGATCGGCAAGTGGGCCGTCGCCATCGGCTGCAGCGTGGGCTCCCTTGTACTGCTGCTGACCGCGTTTCGTCTGCCGGCCGGCCCGGTGCAGCTGCTGGTGCTGGCGCTGGGAACCCTGCTGTGCGCAGGAACGGCCGGGCCGGGAGCCGCCATGGTGGCGAACCTGACCCCGGCGGCCATCGCCGCGACGGCGTTCGCCACGCTCACGCTGGCCCAGAGCCTCCTCGGACTGGCCCCCGGCCCCGCGGTCACGGGGATGCTCGCGGACCGGTTCGGTCTGCTCGGTGCGCTCCAGCTCGTCCCGCTCGTGGCGATCGCGGCCACCGCGGCCCTCCTGATCGGCCGGAGCCGGTACGAACACGATCTCCGCCGCCTCACCGCACCCGCTGCGACGGAGGAGCCCAAGGAACGGGAGCCGTCTTCATGACAGGGACCACGGAGCCGACGATCGTGATCGTTCCCGGCATGCGGGAACACGTCGAGGACCACTGGCAGACCATTCTGGCCGATCGGCTCGGCGATGCGGGCCGCACCGTCCGCACCGTTCCACCGCTGGTGCGCAACCGGCTCAGCCGTGACGCCCATGTCGCCAACGTGGTCGAGGTGATGACGCAGATCACCGGGCCGGTGCTCATCGTCGCCCACAGCGCGGGCGTCATGACCACGGTGCAGTGGGCCCAGTGGCACGACGCGGACGTCCGGGGCGCCCTGCTGGCCGCGCCCCCGGACTTCGAGACACCGCTGCCGGACGGCTACCCCACCCTCGACGAGCTGGAGATGCACGGCTGGACACCGATGCCCCGCAAGCCGCTGCCGTTCCCCAGCATCGTCGCGGCCAGTTCGAACGATCCCCTGGGATCCCTGGGGCGCGTCGCCGAACTCGCCCGGGACTGGGAGAGCCGCCTGGTGGACCTCGGCCCCGTCGGACACCTCAACCCCGCCTCCGGACACGGTCCGTGGCCCCAGGCCGAGGAACTCGTCGAGGCGCTCGAACACGGCTGGTGCCGTACGGCACGGGGCCTCCTGGGCCCGTAGTACTCCCCCCCACCGCGCTGCCCCCGGAAAGGCACGATGAACACTGACACCGACCTGTTGTGGTCGCCCGGCCGCCGCGAGCTCGAGGACTCGAACGTCGCGGTCTTCATGGAATGGCTGGAAGAGGTCCGGGGGCTGTGCTTCGCCGACTACGCCGAGCTGTGGCGGTGGAGCTCCACCGACCTGCCCGGATTCTGGTCGGCGGTGTGGGAGTTCTACGGCCTCGACGCCGTCACCCGCTACGACGAGGTGCTGACCGACGCATCGATGCCGGGAGCCTCCTGGTTTCCCGGCGCACGGCTGAACTTCGCCGAGCGGTGCCTGGCTCAGGCCACCGATGCACGTCCGGCACTGGTCGCCGTGGCGGAGGGCGGCACGCCTGTCGAGATCTCGTGGGAGCAGTTGCGCCGCGAGGTCACCGATGTCGCGGCGGCCCTGCGACGGATGGGGGTGGGGCCCGGTGACTGCGTCGCCGGTTACCTGACCAACCTCCCCCAAGCGGTGGTGGCGCTCCTGGCCACCGCGGCCGTCGGGGCCGTGTGGACGGCCTGCTCACCCGACTTCGGCACGCCCAGCGTGCTCGCCAGGCTTGGGCAGGCCCGTCCGACCGTACTGGTGGCGGCGGACGGCTGCCGCTACGGGGGCAAGGACTACGACAAGCGCCGGGCCGTCGCCGAGCTCCTGGACGAACTGCCGACTGTCCGTCATCTCCTGGCCGTCGAGCATCTCTTCCCGGCTCCGGCCGGGGCGTGGTCCACGCGGCCCGACGTCGAGCAGCACGCCTGGTCCGCGCTGCCGGCGGCCGAGGAACCGCTCGTCTTCGCCGACGTCCCGTTCGACCACCCGCTGTGGATCCTGTGGTCGTCAGGCACCACCGGTGTGCCCAAGGGCATCGTGCAGGGCCACGGCGGCATCGTGGTGGAACTGCTCAAGGCGCTCGGGCTCGGTGCCGACCTGCGCCCCGAGGACCGGTACCTGTTCATCACCTCCACGAGCTGGATGGTCTGGAACTTCCTCGTCAGCGGCCTGCTGCACGGCAGCACGATCGTCCTCTACGACGGCAGCCCCACATTCCCCGACGTCAACGGCGCCTGGCGCGTCGCCGAACAGACACGGGCGACGATGGTGGGGGTGGGCGCGGCTTACCTCGCGGCCGTGGAGAAGTCCGGCACCCATCCCGCCGCCGAGTCCGATCTCGGCGCGCTGCGCTCCATCCTCCAGACCGGGTCCGCCCTGGCCCCGAACACCTGGCGCTGGGTCCACGACCGTCTCGCCCCCGGCGTCTGGCTCCAGTCCATCTGCGGCGGGACCGACATCTGCTCCGTACTGGCCGGCGGCTCCCCGCTGTTGCCGGTACGGGTCGGCCGGATCCAGGGCCCCGCGCTCGGCGTCGCGCTGGCGTCATGGGACGACGCCGGAGAGCCTCTCACCGGCGAACAGGGTGAGCTGGTGGTGACCGCCCCGCTGCCGTCCATGCCGCTCCGCTTCGTCGACGACCCCGACGGCACGCGCTACCGCGGCAGCTACTTCCACACCTACCCGGGAGTGTGGCGGCACGGCGACTGGGTCACGATCCACCCGGACCTGTCGGTCGTCGTCTCCGGCCGCTCGGACTCCACCCTCAATCGCATGGGCGTACGGATGGGGTCGGCCGACATCTACGCCGTCGTCGAGCAGCTCCCCGAGGTCGCGGACAGTCTCGTCGTCGGCGTGGAGCAGCAGGACGGCGGCTACTTCATGCCACTGTTTGTCGTTCCCAGCGACGGTTCAGCACTCGACGACGGGCTGCGCGAGCGGATCGCCACGGCCATCAGGCACCGGCTGTCCCCGCGTCATGTGCCCGACGTGATCGTGCCGGTTCCCGCCGTGCCGCGCACACTGACCGGCAAGAAGCTCGAAGTGCCCGTCAAGCGCGTCCTTCAGGGTGCCCGCGTCGCCGACGTCAGCAGTGAGGGTTCCGTCACCCACTTCGAACTGCTGGCCTGGTTCGCCGACTTCGCAGCTCGGATGCCCCACCACGGCGCCGGCAGGTGGACACAAGGCGCACCCGCGGTTGCGCGACAACAGCACTTGGATCGCACCTGACCTCGCACCGGTCGGATCTACGTCATGCGCCGCTTGTCCACAGTTGCGCACTCCTCCGTACCGAATGCCGGAGTTCAACGCGACGTCGTCACACCAAGTCAGCACGGGAGGGGTGGGAACGGGTGATGACATGGGCTTTTGGTTCAGCACCAGACCAGCACGGGAGTCAGCACGGCACCTCCAGAACTGTATGAACAGCGCAACTCGGACGGCCCCGATTTCCGGCCTCGTCGAGGCCGCCGCAGAGTCCGGGGTACCGCCTCCATGGTGGGCACGCGCACTCCAGCGCCCAGAACTATGGTGTCCCACCACATGTGCCTCTGACCTGCGCGTTCCTACGGTGTGGCGACACGCAAACGTCCCCGTCGACCGCCAGGAAGTGGTGCCGATGTCCTCCCCCGCGACCGCTCCACCAGCCCCCTCCAGCCTCAAACGCATCGTCGCCGCGAGTCTCATCGGCACCACCATCGAGTGGTACGACTTCTTCCTCTACGGCTCGGCTGCCGCGCTGGTCTTCAACAAGCTGTTCTTCCCCGGCTCCGATCCGCTCGTCGGAACCCTGCTCGCCTTCCTCACCTACGCCATCGGCTTCGCCGCCCGGCCGCTCGGTGCGCTGGTGTTCGGGCACTTCGGCGACCGGCTCGGCCGGAAGAAGCTGCTGGTCCTCAGCCTGCTGCTGATGGGCGGTGCCACCTTCGCGATAGGCCTGCTGCCCACGCACGCCACCATCGGCACTGCCGCGCCGATCCTGCTGACCGTGCTGCGCCTCGTGCAGGGCTTCGCGCTCGGCGGCGAGTGGGGCGGAGCCGTCCTGCTCGTGTCCGAGCACGGTGATGCCGAGCGTCGCGGGTTCTGGGCCTCGTGGCCGCAGACGGGCGCGCCCGCCGGGCAGTTGCTCGCCACCGGTGTGCTCGCCGCGCTCACCGCGCTGCTCTCGGACGCCGCGTTCATCTCGTGGGGCTGGCGCATACCGTTCCTGCTCTCCGGCGTGCTGGTGATCGTCGGCCTGTGGATTCGTCTCTCTGTCGATGAATCACCCGTCTTCAAGGCCGCACTGGCCCAGGCCGAGGGGCGCAAGGCCGCTGCCGGTACGACGGAGAAGATGCCGCTGGTCGCCGTGTTGCGGCACCACTGGCGCGATGTGCTCATCGCCATGGGCGCCCGCATGGCGGAGAACATCAGCTACTACGTGATCACCGCGTTCATCCTCGTCTACGCGACCACCGCCGTGGAGATGAGCAAGCAGACCGCGCTCAATTCCGTCCTCATCGCCTCCGCCGTGCACTTCGCGGTGATCCCGCTGTGGGGCGCTCTCTCGGACCGCATCGGACGCCGCCCCGTCTATCTGATCGGCGCGATCGGCGTCGGTGCGTGGATGTTCCCGTTCTTCGCGCTCATCGACCGGGGGACCTTCGGTTCGCTGGTGCTCGCCGTCACCGTGGGCCTGGTGCTGCACGGCGCGATGTACGCGCCGCAGGCGGCGTTCTTCTCCGAGATGTTCGCGACCCGGATGCGGTACTCCGGAGCCTCCATCGGCGCGCAGTTCTCCTCCGTCGCCGCAGGTGCCCCCGCGCCGCTGATCGCGACCGCTCTGCTCGACGACTACGGCTCCTCGACGCCGATCGCGCTGTACGTGATCGCCGCCGCGCTGCTCACGGTGGTGGCCATCGGCTGTGCCAAGGAGACGCGTCACCGCGACCTGAGTGCGGTGGACGACACTCCGGAGAGGGCGGATGCGGCACCCGCCGCCCAGGCCACCGCGGATGCGAGCACCGCCTGACGGGTGCGTCGGGCCCAAGGAAGCGCAGGAAAGCGTGTGGAGACCGCGCGGACAGGGGTCCGCGCGGTCTCTCGCGTCGGGACCGGAGGATCGGCCACGAGACCCGCCGCCCCGGCGGAGTCTGCGTCTGCTCGCGTCGGAAGGCGGCAGGCCGTACGGCATCACGCCCGTCCGGCAGGCGCCCACGCCACGGGGGCTCCATGCCCGGGGTGCGACCCGCCGCTGTGCATGCGTCGCCGTCCACCCGGGAACCACGCGGCCCGAGCGGTTCCCGGGTGCTCCCGGGTGCTCCCGGTGGACGATCAGTCCGGGGCGACCGCCGACATCGCGTGCAGCCGCAGCGCCAGCTGGATCTCGAGCGATCTGGCCGGTGACTGCCAGTCCGCGCCCAGCAGTCGGCCGATCCGGTCCAGGCGCTGGGCCACCGTGTTCACATGGACGTGCAGATCGTCCTTCGTACGGGCCGGGCTCATGCCGCTCGCGAAGTACGCGGCAAGCGTGCCGACCAGGTCGGTGCCACGCCGCCGGTCGTAGTCGGCGACCGGGCCGATGGTGCGGTGCACATAGCCCTCGATGTCGCCCGGGTCGGCGAGCAGCAGCCCGAGGAAGCCCAGGTCCTGGGCCGCGGCGCCCTGGCCGGAGCGGCCGAGCAGCCGCAGCGCGTCCAGGCAGCGGCGGGCCTGCTCGTAGGCTCCCGCTATCGGGCCGGGGGTGCCTGCCGGGGAGGCCACCGGGGACGAGGCCCCGACGGTGACCGACTCCCGCAGCGTGCCGCCCAGTTGCCGGGCGGTCTGGCGGGCGAGCTCGGCGGGGGTGTCGCCGGGGCCCAGCGGGAGCAGCAGCACGGTGCCGCCGTCCCGGGAGGCGGCGAGGCCCGAGCGGGTCGCGGCCAGATGCGAGGCGGCGGACCACAGCCGCTGCCGGTCCGCCGTCTCGCGGGCCGCCGAGTCGCGGGCGGAGCCGCCTCGCGCTGTCTCACGGGAGGCGACGTCGCGGGTTCCCGGGTCCGTGCCAGGGCCGTCGAGACGGGCGGCAAGGACCACATGCGGCGCGTCCAGGTCGGCACGCAGGCGGGCGGCCCGCTCCCGCAGGAGCACAGGGTCGCGGTCGGGCGCGTCCAGCAGGTCGTCGAGCAGTTCGCCGCGCACGCGCTGTTCGGCGTCGTGCGCCGAGCGCCGGGCGAGCAGCAGCAGCGAGGTGACCATGGCAGCGCGCTCCAGGGTGCGCTGGTCGACCGGGTCGAGGTCGGGGTGGCCGCGCAGCACGAGCGCGCCGAACACCTCCCCGCCGGCCGAGACCTCGGCTATCCAGTCCTCGCCGTGCCGGCCGGCGTGGCCGTCGGCACTGCCGGCCTCCGGTGGGCTCTCTGTGAACTCGACGGTCCCGTCGAGGACTTCGGACAGCGCGGCGGCGACGTCGTGGACGCCTCCGCCGCGAAGCACCAGCTCGGTGAGCCGGTCGTGGACCTCCGACGCCCGCTCGAGGACGCCGCTGTGGTCCTGGATGATCGCGTTGGCACGCTCCAGTTCGGCAAGTGCCGAACGGGTCTCGCCGAGCAGATTCGCGGTGTCGATGGCGACGGCGGCATGCGCGGCGAACGAGGCCAGGAGCGCGACCTGTTCGCGTTCGAAGACCCGGGCACGACGGTCCGCGGCGAACAGCACGCCGATGACCTGGCTGCCCAGCATCAGCGGTACGCCGAGGATGGCGACGAGCCCCTCGTCGCTGACGGCCGCATCGATGGAGCGGGTGTGCTCGAAGCGTGCGTCGTCGAAGTAGCTGTCGGTCACGTACGGGCGGGCGGTCTGGGCGACGAGTCCACCCAGCCCCTCCCCCATCCCGAGCCGTACCTGCTGGAAGCGCGCGGACACCGAGCCTTCGGTGACCCGCATATAGGTGTCGCCGGCCACCGGGTCGTTCAGGCTGAGGTACGCGACCTCGGTGCCCAGCAGGGAGCGGGCGCGCTGCACGATCGCCCGGAGCACGGCGTCGAGGTCGCGCAGCCCCGCGAGGTCGTGCGCGGTCTCGAAGAGCGCGGAGAGCTCCGCCTCGCGGCGCCGTCGCCCCTCCAGCTCGGCGCGCACCCGCAGCGCGAGCTGTTTGGCGTGCTCGAGCGCGGCAAGCGCCTCGGGGCCCGCGCCGCTCGCACGGGCGAGCAGCACGGGCCTGTCGTACGCCTCAGCGGCGGCGCCGCGTGCGAGGAGCTCCAGGTAGGGGGCTTGATCGTGGGACATGGACACAGGATTACCTGTCGTACGGGTGGTGGCACCAGCCCTGTGGACAACGAAGACGGGCGATCCGCGGGACGCGCCTCAAGGCCGTGTCTGACAATTGGCGCCGTCCGCCAACAGGGGGGAGGGCGTGCCGGGCGTCGCGCGCCAGGCGGGATGTGTCGGACACGGCCTAGTGTGCGGTCCAGCCGCCGTCGAGGGCGATCGAGGTGCCGGTGATGAAGGAGGCCTGCGGCGAGCACAGGTAGAGGACCGTTTCGGCGACCTCGTCCGGTTCGACGAGCCGCTTGATCGCGGAGTCCTTGAGCAGGACATCGGTGAGCACCTGGTCCTCGGGCAGCGAGTGGGCGGCCGCCTGATCGGCGATCTGCTTCTCGACGAGGGGGGTGCGCACATAGCCCGGGTTGACGCACACGGAGGTCACCCCGTGCGGTGCGCCTTCGAGCGCCGCGGTCTTGGAGAGCCCTTCGAGCCCGTGTTTGGCCGCCACATAGGCGGACTTGTAGGCGGAGGCGCGCAGCCCGTGGACGGACGAGAGGTTGACGATGCGACCCCAGCCCTGGGCGTACATGTGCGGCAGCGCGCCCCGGATCAGCCGGAACGGCGCTTCCAGCATCACGGTGAGCACGGTGTGGAAGACGTCCGGCGGGAACTCCTCGATGGGCCGGACCAGTTGCAGTCCCGCATTGTTGACCAGGATGTCCGTACCGGCCGCGGCCGCCTCGGCGGCGTCGAGGTCGGTCAGGTCCAGGACCAGCGGTTCCAGGGCGCCCGCCAGGCCGGTGATCCCCTCGGCGAGGGCGGCGAGCCCGTCGGCGTCCCGGTCGACGGCCCTGACCTTCGCCCCGGCGGCTGCGAGCCGCAGCGCGCAGGCGCGGCCGATGCCACTCGCGGCGCCTGTGACGAGTGCGGTTCTGCCGCCGAGATCGAGCGTGACGGAGTACGGTGCGGGACCTGATGTGGTGGGCGCGGTCATGATAGGCACCCTAAGCAGCGATGATCCGCCGACCGATGTGGTCTCCACCCATACTTCATCGCTCGGTGGTGGGTTGGAACCATGCCGGTCCATCGGTGAGTGCCTGCTTGATCCGGAAGGTCGCGAAGGGCTTGAGCTCCGGCAGCGCGTCCAACGGGAAGAAGCCCACCTCCAGCGACTCGTCGTCATTCACCCGGGCCTCACCGCCCACCGCCCGGCAGCGCACGGTGATGTCCATGTACTGGCACCGGTCGCCGTTGGGGTAGGTGACGGTGGGCAACGCCTGCACCAGAACGACGCGTTCCGCGACGCAGCGCACCGCCGTCTCCTCGTACACCTCGCGTTCCGCCGTGGCAGCCGGTTCCTCGCCCGGTTCCGGGATCCCGCCGATGATCGACCATGTGCCGGTGTCGGCGCGCCTGCCGAGCAGTACCTGTCCCTCGTCGTCGAGGACCACGGCACTGACGCCCGGCAGGAACAGCAGCTGGTGTCCGGCGGTGGCCCGGATCTCTCGGATGAAGTCAGGGGTGCCCATGGCGTCGACCCTAACGGGCCCCTGCCCCGTTCTCGGGCCCGGATCTAACCGGCGTCAGCGGCGCCCCGGCCGGCCCTCCGCTGCAGCCGCCCGCGGACGGCCGAGACGGTGACCTTGCCGAGCGCCCCGGCCGCCAACAGCAGCAGCGCCGCCTCCGGCCAGACGCCGAGGCGTGTGGCAGGGGTCAGCGAGGAGCGCAGCGGCGCCTCGGCGACCAGGGCGTCCGGCGTGAACATCTTCGTCTGCTGGACGATGCGCCCGTCCGGCATGATGACCGCGCTCACGCCGCTGGTGACGGGAACCACGACCGACCGGCTGTGCTCCACGGCCCGGACCCGTGACATCGCCAGTTGCTGGTAGGTCATCTCGCTGCGCCCGAAGGTGGCGTTGTTGCTCGGTACGGAGATGAGCTGGGCGCCGTGCGTGACGGTGTCGCGGGCCGCGTCGTCGAACGCGGCCTCGTAGCAGGTGACCAGGCCGACCTTGGTGCCCGCGAGGTCGAAGACCCCGACCTTGTGGCCGGGTCCGAAGTCGCGGCGGACGCGGTCGACGTCGGCGTTGAAGATCCGCACGAGGGACCGCAGCGGGATGTACTCGCCGAAGGGCTGGACATGGCGCTTGTCGTAGGTGTCCACCGGACCGCGCGCCGGGTCCCACTCGATGAGGGTGTTGCGGAGCTTTCCGGTCTCGGGGGTGACCACCGCTCCGACGACGGTCGGCACGCCGATCGCCTTCACCGCCGCGTCGATGACCCGGCGGGCGTCGCCGTTGCGGTACGGGTCGAGGTCGGAGGAGTTCTCCGGCCACAGGACGAAGTCCGGCTGGGGCACCTTGCCCGCCGCCACGTCGTCGGCGAGCTGCTCCGTGCGTTCGGCGTGGTTGTCGAGCACCGCACGGCGCTGGGCGTTGAAGTCGAATCCGAGGCGCGGCACGTTCCCCTGGATCGCGGCGACGGTCGCGGTGCCGTCCTCGGCGGAGTCGTCCACGAGGGGACGGGCGGCGAGACCCGCGGCGACAGGGACGAGGAGGGAGAGCAGGGCCACGACCGCCGCGCCGCGCGGGAGTTCACCGGTGCGGCGGCGTACGAGCGCCTGGCGGATGGTTTCGTACAGACCGAAACCGCACAGCGCGACGGCGAAACTGAGCAGGGGTGTTCCGCCGACGGCCGCGAGCGGCAGGAAGAGCCCGTCCGCCTGCCCGAAGGCGATCTTGCCCCAGGGGAAGCCGCCGAACGGCACGTGTGCGCGGGCCGCCTCGCCGGCGATCCAGACGGCCGCTCCCCAGACCGGCCACACCGGCAGCCGGGAGACCGCCGCGATCCCGACGCAGGTGACGGCGACGAAGAGCGCCTCCAGCGCGGCCAGTGCCAGCCAGGGCACCGGGCCGACCTCCACGCCGGTCCAGATCAGCAGGGGCAGCAGAAATCCGAGACCGGTGAGATACCCGAGACCCAGCGCTGCCCTCGGTCCCCGCCCGCGCAGGGTCCAGCCGAGCAGGGCGAACCCGGGGAGCACCAGCCACCACAGGGGCCGTGGCGGAAAGCTCAGGAAGAGCAGGACACCGGAGAGCGCGGCAGCGCCGGGCCGTACGAGCCACTGCAGCAGCGGTCGTCCGGCCGAGGGGGCCGGGCGGGTGGTGTCGACGGGGGCGATGGTGGCACTCACCTGGCGGAGTCTACGGCGGTGCGCTGTGGGCCGGGCAGTGCGGTGGGTGCCGGGCAGCGCGGTGGGTGGAGTCTGAAGCAACGTTCCTGCGCATAACGGCGCCAAACCGCCACCACTGCAGTTACCGTGTGCGCCGGCCCCCGGCCCGTCCCGATGCGCACGGGGCCCGTCATACTCGGGGGTCGGCGGGGATACGGGGGCGATGAATGGGTGATGCACCGGACGCACGGTCCGTGGCACGGGACCGCGGCAGGGTGCCCGACGTCGCCGGTGCCGTCGTACTCGGCGGATGCGCCGTGTGGTCGCTGGTCAGCGCCGCGGGGCGGGAGTCCCGGCCCGAAGGTGTGCTGCTCGCCGTGTTCGCCGTCGCCGCGGGGTATGCGTTCGGCCGCATCTGCGCCAGTGTTCTGCCGGTCGCCGCCGCCGCTGCCGCGGCACTCGGCGGGCTCGGTCTGGCGATCGCCTCCGGCCAGGGCATCCCCGGGGCCACCGCCGGCGGCGCCACCCAGCCCGGACACACGGGTGCGACCGCCGCGCTGCTGGTGCTGGCCACGGGCGCGGCCTGCTGCGCCGCATCGGCCGCACGTCCCGTCTGGCTGCGGCTCGCCCTGCGGCTGCTGGCGCTCGCTGTGGCCTGTGTGGCCGTGGCGATCGGGTCGCTGCCCGGTGCGGTGGCCGGCCTCGCTGTTGTGCTGTGCTCGCTCGCCGCGACCCGGATCCGCCGGCGTGCCCCCGCACTGGTGGGACTGGCGCTCGCGAGCGGCCTGGTGGCCGGCACGGCCTGGGGCATGGCCGCGGATGTGCTGCCGGGCGGGCTCACGGTTTCACTCGAGGGTGCGCTCACGCCCAACCGGGTGGCGCTGTGGCACGACGCGGTGGAGCTGGCCGAAGAGAACCCTGTCCGAGGGGTCGGGCCGGAGCGCTTCGGCAAACTCAGCGCCACGGCACAGCAATCACTCGGTTCCGACGGCAAGCCGCACTCGGCGCCGCTGCAGCAGGCGGCCGAGCAGGGCGTGGTGGGAGTGGCACTGCTGGCGGGAGCCTTCGGCTGGATCCTGCACGGCCTGTGGCGCTCGCCCCGCCCCACGGCGGTGGTCCTCGGCGCGGGCGCGGCACTCACGGCGCTCGCGTTCCTCGCGACGGTGGGCAACGCCCTGAGCTTCACGCCCGTGACGGCGGGGGCGGGCCTGCTGGCAGGACTGGCGACGGCGCGCGTGGCGGGCGACGGCTGCTCCGAACGGGTGCCGGCGAGCACCGGGCGGCCGGACAGGACACGGGCGGACAGTCGCCCGTGAGTGAGCCTTCACCGAGGGAGCCACTGCGTGGGCACGCGGGCGCCGGAGCCTGCTGGCGGGGCGGCGGAACGCTCCACGACACGAGAACCGGACGGCCGGTGGTCGCCCGCCGCGGCCTGACCGGTCGGCCGTCGTCGCCGGCGGGCTGCTGATCGCTCATCGCCGACCGGGCACGGTCCCGGCGCGGGACGCGTTACGCCCCTATCGGGGTGCCGGTGCCGGTGCCCGTCCCCGTGTCCGCCCGGTTCAGGCGGTACCGGATGACCCGGACCGCCGTCTCCGCGTCGTCGACGGTCACCGTGAACGTCATGCCGTCCGTCAGCGTGATGAGGATGCCCTCCCCACGTCGCACGATCACAGCAGTGCCCTGCTCAGGACGCCAGCGGTGTCCCCATCCTCCCCACTCCCGCGGCGTCACCTTGGGCACCACCTCGACGCCCGCCACCTTGGCCAGCGGGATACGGCGGCGCGGCAGCCCCATATGGCCGCAGCGCACCTCGAGGGCGTTCCTGTCGACCCTGACGGCGACATGGACGAAGGCGATGGTCCCGTAGAGCATCAGCAGTCCTGCCGCCACGCAGCCGATCACGGCCATCAGCAGCGGCACGATGCCCGTGGCCCAGCTGGAGTCGACGGCGAGTTCGACGCCGAGTGCCAGGCAGGCCGCACCTGCCATGGCGAGCAGCCACTGCAGACGGTTGGTCGCGCGGCCGGTCCAGACCTCGGGGACGGATTCAAGGCCGTGCCCCTGGCGATCGGAGTGGTGCCTCATGTTTAGGAGAGTACCCAGCATCCGCTGGTCGAGCAGCGGTCCTGCCGCCCGGGACGAGGATTCCGCTTCTGGCCGTCAGACGGGTCGGCGGACCGAGTCGATCGCCTGCAACAAGCGGCCTTCGGCATAGCGGAGAGCGGATTCCGGCAGCACGGCTGCCCGTCCGCTGAGCAGCACGGTGAGCCCATCGCTCGGTTCCGCTTCGGGGAGTGCGGCGATGCCGACGCGCCGCAGCGCCTGGGCGGCGACCGCACCGGCCGATCCGTGCAGCACGACGGGCGGCTCCGCGGGATCCTGGACGGCGGCCCGGATGCGCTCGGCGACCAGTTCGTAGTGGGTGCAGCCCAGGACGACGGCCCGTACACCGGCGGGAGTGAGCGCTGCCGCGGCGGCGACCGCCTTGTCGACGGCACTCTCGTCGGCCTGCTGGACGGCGTCGGCGAGCCCGGGGCAGGGGACCTCGGTGACCTCGACGGAACCGGCGAAGTCACGGATCAGGCCGCGCTGGTAGGGGCTGCCCGTGGTGGCCGGGGTGGCCCAGATGGCGACGGGACCGCCACCGGCCGCGGCGGGCTTGATCGCGGGGACGGTGCCGATGACGGGTATCCGGGGCTCCAGCTCCGCGCGCAGGGCGGCCAGGGCGTGCACCGAAGCGGTGTTGCAGGCGACGATCAGCGCGTCGGGGCCGTGGGCCACCGCTGCCCGGGCCACCGCGAGTGCACGCTCGGTGATGCCTGCGGGCGTTCGGGGGCCCCAGGGCATGCCGTCGGGGTCGGAGGAGAGGACCAGATCCGCGTCGGGCCGCAGCCGACGCACCGCGGCGGCAGCCGGGAGCAGGCCGATTCCGGAGTCCATGAGCGCGATCTTCACCCGGTCACCATAGTCGACCGCCCTTGCGGCACGACCGCCGTGGGGCAGACTGCGGCGAATGAGCGCTGTTGCTTGGACCGCCTTGGCGTCGCTTGCCGCATGGGGGTGGCTGCTGCTCGGGCAGGGCCTCTTCTGGCGTACGGACCAGCGGCTGCCGCCCCGCGCGGCTCCCGCGCGCTGGCCGGATGTCGCCGTCGTCGTGCCGGCCAGGGACGAGGCCGAGGCGCTGCCGCTGACTCTGCCGTCCCTGCTGGCCCAGGACTATCCCGGACGGGCGGAGATCGTGCTCGTCGACGACGGGAGCAGTGACGGCACCGGGGACGTGGCCCGTGCGCTGGCCGGCCGGTACGGCGGACTGCCGTTGCGGGTGGCGGTTCCCGGGGATCCCCCGCCCGGCTGGACGGGAAAGCTGTGGGCGCTGCGGCACGGCATGGCGCTGGCCGGCGCCGGCGATCCTGAGTATCTGCTGCTGACCGACGCCGATATCGCCCACAACCCGGACAGTCTGCGCGAGTTGGTGGCCGCCGCCGACGCGAACGGCCTGGATCTCGTCTCCCAGATGGCGCGGCTGAGGGTCGCCGGCGGGTGGGAGCGGCTGGTGGTGCCCGCGTTCGTCTACTTCTTCTCCCAGCTGTATCCGTTCCGCCGGGTCAACAGGCCCGGGTCGCGGACGGCCGCGGCGGCGGGCGGCTGTGTGCTGCTGCGCACCGAGAGTGCACGGCGGGCGGACGTTCCGCGCTCGATCCACCAGGCCGTGATCGACGATGTCTCTCTCGCACGCGCCGTGCAGGAATCGGGCGGACGGATCTGGCTGGGCCTTGCGGACGGGGTGTACAGCATGCGCCCGTATCCGCGGCTGGCGGATCTGTGGCGGATGGTCTCCCGCAGTGCGTACGCCCAGCTGCGCCACAGCGTGCTGCTGCTCGCCGGGACGGTGGCCGGTCTGGTACTGGTCTATCTCGTTCCGCCCGTGGCGCTGTTCACGGGGCTCGCGACCGGCGATGGCCCGGCCGCCTGGGCCGGGGGCCTGGCCTGGGCGGTGATGACGGCAACGTATCTGCCGATGCTGGGCCACTACCGCCAGCCGTTGCTGCTCGCTCCCACACTGCCGTTCACCGCCGGGCTGTACCTGCTGATGACCGTGGACTCGGCGGTGCAGCACCACCGTGGCCGGGGCGCGGCCTGGAAGGGGCGTACCTACGCACGCCCCGAGGCCGCGCCCGACCGCTGAGGGTCACTTCCTGCCCGGTGTCCAGTTCATGCCCCACCCGTACGTGTAGTCGATGGTGCGCTGCGGGCTCACGCCCCGCTCGGGAACGAGGAAGCGGGCCTCGCGCTGCACGACGAGGTCGGAGCCGGTGTTGGTGATCAGCGCGAGCGAGCAGACGGTCGACGGCACGGTGCACTCGCCGAGCGAGAAGTCGATGGCCGCGCCGTGCTGGGGCTGCAGTGTCACCGTCGCGTCCAGATCGGCGAAGCTGCGGGCCCCCGCGTAAATGGTCACGAAGATGACGACGCGGCGGATCTCGTTCTTGTGATCGAGGTTGATCGTGAGGTTCTCGCCGGGCGTGCCGCCGGTGCGGTCGTCGCCGTCGAGATGGATGTACGGGGGCTGGTGGAGCGCGCCGAAGGCGTTGCCGAGGGCCTGGACGACGCCTTTGCGGCCGTCGGTCAGCTCGTACAGGGCGCACAGGTCGAGGTCGAGATCGCCGTGCATGGCGACGGCCCGGCCGAGCTTGGCCCCCCAGCCCTGGAACTGCTTGCGCACCTGCCAGCTGAGGTTGACGCGCATCGCCCCGGAGGTGCCGCCCTGCTTGGTGAGGGAGACGGACGGGGCGTCCTTCGTCAGGGTGACCTTGGTGAGACGTACGGGCGCGGGCGGAGCGGTGGCGGCTGCTCCGAGCGGGGGCGGCGGCGGGGGTGCCATCGGGGCGGGCGGCACAGGGGCGGCGACGGGCGGCGCGGGAGGCGGTGGGGTCGGCTGCTGCGGTTCGTCGACCGTGATGCCGAAGTCCGTCGCCAGTCCCGCGAGTCCGCTCCCGTAGCCCTGGCCCACGGCGCGGAACTTCCAGGCGCCCTGGCGCCGGTAGAGCTCTCCGAGGACGAAAGCCGTCTCGACCGTGGCGTCGGCGCTGTCGTACCGCGCGATCTCGGCGCCGGACGCCGCGTCCAGCACCCTGATGTGCAGCCCCGGGACCTGGCCGAAGGTGCCGCCGTCGGCCGACGCCGCCAGCACGATCGTCTCGATCGCGCTCTCCACCCGTTCGAGGTCGACCGTCACCGCGTCGGTCACCGAGTCCGCCGAGGTCTGCTTCCCCTCGTAATGCACGGCGCCGGAGGCATGGTCGGGCTGGTTGTAGAAGACGAAGTCGGCGTCCGATCGGACCTTGCCGGAGGCAAGGAGGAGCGCCGACGCGTCGACGTCCGGCACCCCTGGCCCCGCTCCCCATCCCAATTCGACGCGAACGCGCTGCGCGGGCACCGACGTATTGGCCCCTTTAAGCATGGGCATGCTCGCCCCCATCTCGAGTCTCGGTCACCTGGAAGTTCATTTTGGGCTTCAACCTATGGCCCAGACCCGCTCGGCGACCCACCGACCCATCGGTAACCCGCTCTCAGCTCGCCCTTTACAGGATTCATGCGCTGCGGGACGACCGTTTTTGCCAGATTCGCTCACATTAGGGATCCACCGTCACTCACAGCTGCAGAAACAACCCTCTTATCGGGCTCCCCAACCAGCACATCGTGGGCTTAACTTATGTGCCATGACCTCCCCCCGCTCCACCTATGGCGGCGGTTACTACTCCGCGCCGTCGTTCCCCGACACCCCGATCTACGACTCCCTGGTCGCGGAGCGGGGCACGCCTCAGATCGCCCCGATCCGAGTGCCTGCCGCATACGACACCGGCAACAGCTACCTGCCGGCGCTCCCTGCGGCGCTCCCCGCCCTTCCGGCGGGCCCCTCTCCCGCCTACGGCTATCCCCAGCCGATGTATCAGCCCATGCAGCAGCCCGTCCCGCTGCAGCAGGCGCCCGCTCCGTACATCCCGCAGCAGGCGGTCGCACCGCGGGGCTACGCGCCCACGCAGTACCAGTCGCAGCCGTCGCGTCCGGTGCCCACCGGCTACGAAGCCATGCGTCCCGCCGCGGCACGCCCCGCCCCCGCGCCCGCGCCCTACGAGGACCCGTACAACCGCCCGTACCAGAGCCGGGGGTACTGACGGGCCGGGCCGGCTTTTTTGGGCGGCCCGACTGACTGGTCGGACAGGTCCGCCGCCAGATCTGCCGACCGACTGTCGGTGCCGGGTGTCACCATGGGGCCATGTCCGAGCCTGTCGTGCATTCCCTTCATGTCCACCCGGTCAAGTCATTGGCGGGGTGCGCGCCCGGTGAGGCGGTCGTGGAGCCGTGGGGGCTTGCAGGAGACCGCCGTTGGGCACTGGTCGACGCATCGGGCACGGTCGTCACCCAGCGCCGGTATCCGCGCATGGCTCCGGCGCGGGCCGAGCCGCTGCCCGGTGGCGGCATCCGGCTGACCGCACCGGGGCAGGAGCCGCTGGCCGTCGCCGTGCCCGAGCCGCGGGACACGGTGGTCACGGACGTCTTCGGGGACAAGGTCGAGGCGGTGCCCGCCGAAGGGCCTGCCGACGACTGGTTCAGCGCGTACCTCGGTGCGCAGGTCCGGCTGGTCCATCTCGACGACCCCGCCCACCGGCGCCCGCTCGATCCCGCGTACGCCCGCGCCGGGGAGACGGTCCATTTCGGCGACTCCTCCCCGCTGCTGCTCACCACCCTCACCTCGCTCGACGCCCTCAATTCCCTCATCGCACAGGGCGATCACGCCGACGAGGGTCCGCTGCCCATGACCCGGTTCCGGCCGAACGTCGTGGTTGCGGGCACGGCACCATGGGCCGAGGACGGCTGGCGGCGCATCGCCATCGGCGGGGTCACCTTCCGGGTGACCAAGCCCTGCGGCCGCTGTGTCATCACCACAACCGACCAGCGCACCGCCGAGCGCGGCAAGGAACCGCTGCGCACGCTGGCCCGTCATCGCCGCATCGGTGACCGGCTCGCCTTCGGCCAGTACCTCGTGCCGGAGGTGCCGGGACTGATCCGCCTGGGCGATGCGGTCACCGTTCTCGACGATGCGACGGCCGCGCCCTGACGCACCGCCGGCCTGCGGAGCACCGTCCCGTGCGCCCCTCGGCGGGGAACCCCGCGCGAGACGGCGCGTGCGACCGGTCGCGCGCCGCACTGCGAGGGTGACGTAGCTCTCTCTTCTCTCAACCCGCCCACATGCAGAGCCTCTCCGGGATATTACGGAACGGACACGGAAGGGGGGCAGCAGACCGTGCGAGCAGCTGTTGGCCTCTGGCGCTGGCGGCACAATCCGCTGTGCCGTGCCACCGATCTCCTGGAGGCATGGGTGGCGTTCGCCGCCGCCCTGCTTCTTGTCACCGCTGTCCCCGTGGCCGGGTGGACAGCAGGTTCGCTCAGTGAAGAGTCGCTGCGCGAATCGGCGCGCGTGCAGCGCCTGGAGCGGACGGCGACCAAGGCCACGGTGGTACGGCAGGCGCCCCACCCCAGGACCCCCGGCTTCGACCCCGAGTCGGGCCGTTCCGAGGACGTCCGCAGTCTGGTCGTGGCGAAGTGGACGGCCCCCGACGGCAGTTCGCACACCGGCACGGTCACCACCCGGAAGCGCTCGGCCCACCCGGGCGACACCTTCACGATCTGGACCGACGCGTCCGGCCTCCTGGTCCACCGCCCGATGGATCCGGCGTCCGTCGGGGTGCATGCGGCCCTCGCCGGCAGCGGCGCCGCGCTGATCGCCGGCGGACTCGTGGAATGCGCCAGACGGCTCGTCGTGTGGGGGCTGGTACGACACAGACTCGCCGACCTGGACCGGGCCTGGTCCGCGGTCGGTCCCGACTGGGGGCGCACCGGCGCAGGCAGCTGACCTGCCCCGTCCCGTCAACTCCGGCGCCCTGCGCGCGCTACGGTGGTGCGACCCCCACGGGGGTCCGGGGAGGCGTCCCCTCAGCGACGCGGCGGTGCACGAATCACGAGGTGGGGGCAGAGCAGCACGATGGCACAGGGCACGGTCCAGGTGACGCACACCGGCACATCGCGGTGGCGGCGCCGCACGGGCGAGTACGCCTCCCTCGCCGCCGCCCTGGAGGCCGCCGCCGACGGCGACATCCTCACCGTGGCACCGGGGACGTACCGCGAGAACCTCGTCGTCCAGCGGGCGGTGACGCTGCGCGGCGCCGAGGGCGCGGCGGGCTCGGTGCGGATCGCGCCGGCGGACGGGGTACCGCTCACCGTACGTGCCTCCGCGACCGTCCAGGATCTGCATGTGGAGGGCCAGGACTCGGCCGCGCCCGCGCTGCTCGTCGAGGACGGCACACCCGAGCTGACCGATCTGCGGATCGTCACGCGCTCGGCAGCCGGCATAGAAGTGCGCGGCGCCGCCCGCCCGACGGTGCGCCGTTGCACGGTCGACAATCCCGCGGGCGTCGGCATCGGCGTACTGGACGGCGCGGGCGGGGTGTTCGAGGACTGCGAGGTGGTCTCGGCCGGGCAGTCGGGAATCTCGGTGCGCGGCGGCGCGCACCCGCGTCTGGAGCGCTGCCGGGTGCACCATGCGTCGGGCGGTGGCCTGACCGTCTCGGGCGAAGGCACCGGTCTGGAGGCGATCGGCTGCGAGGTGTACGAGATCAAGGGCACCGGTGTGCAGATCGCCTCGCGCGCCACGGCCCATCTCACCGACTCGTCCGTGCACCGCACTTCGGGCGACGGGATCACGCTCGACACCGACGCCGTGCTGACCCTCTCCGACTGCGCCATCCACGACGTACCGGAGAACGGGATCGATCTGCGCTCGCGCTCGGTCCTCACGCTGACCCGCTCCACCGTGCGCCACTTCGGGCGCAACGGTCTGTCCGTGTGGGACCCCGGCACCCGCGTGGATGCCAACCGGTGCGAGATCCACGACAGCACGGGCGACTATCCGGCGGTCTGGGTCAGCGACGGCGCGAGCGCCGTCCTCGACTCCTGCCGGCTGCACGACGTCCCCGACGCGCTGTTCGTGCTGGACCGCGGTTCGCGCGCCGACGTCGTCGACAGCGACATCTCGCAGGTGCGCAACACGGCGGTGTCGGTGAGCGACGGCGCCACCGCGCAACTCGACGACTGCCGTATCCGTGAGGTCTCCACCGGTGCCTGGTTCCGTGACCACGGCAGCGGCGGCACCCTGAGCAGCTGCACCATCGACGCGGCGCAGACCGGAGTGATCGTCACCAAGGGCGCGGATCCGCTGATCGATCGCTGCACCGTCACCGCGCCCGCCGAAGCCGGTTTCTATGTCTCGGCCGAGGGCCGCGGCACGTTCCGCGGCTGCCGGGTCACCGGCAGCGGCGGTTACGGCTTCCATGTGATGGACGGCTGCCGTACCACGCTGAGCGGGTGCCGCACCGAGCGGTGCGCCCGCGGCGGCTACGAGTTCGGCGAGAACGACGGCCCGGTCGTCGAGGACTGCACCAGCGACGAGAGCGGTGTCCGGACCAAGGCCGAGCCCGCCGCCACCTCCGTGCTCACCGCCACCCAGTCGCCCGGTCTCCTCTCCCCGGTCCCGGGCGGGCCGGTGTCCCAGTCCCCGACCGAGGCCGCGGCGCCGGCCGGTGGCTCACGCGACTCGGGCGTGGTACTCGGTGAACTGGACGCTCTGGTGGGCCTGGAGAGCGTCAAACGCGAGGTCCGCAGCCTCACCAACATGATCGAGGTGGGCAGACGCCGCCAGGAGGCCGGGCTCAAGGCCGCCTCCGTCCGCCGCCATCTGGTCTTCACCGGCTCCCCCGGCACCGGCAAGACGACCGTGGCCCGGCTCTACGGCGAGATCCTGGCCTCGCTCCGGGTGCTGGAGCGCGGCCATCTCGTCGAGGTGTCCCGGGTGGATCTGGTCGGCGAGCACATCGGGTCCACCGCGATCCGCACCCAGGAGGCCTTCGAGCGGGCGCGCGGTGGTGTGCTGTTCATCGACGAGGCGTACGCCCTGTCGCCCGAGGACTCCGGGCGGGACTTCGGCAAGGAGGCCATCGACACACTGGTGAAACTGATGGAGGACCACCGCGACGCGGTCGTGGTGATCGTCGCCGGTTACACGGCGGAAATGCAGCGCTTCCTGTCGGTCAACCCCGGTGTCGCCTCCCGTTTCTCACGGACCATCACCTTCCAGGACTATGTGCCGGACGAGCTGCTGCGGATCGTGGAACAGCAGGCCGACGAGCATGAGTACCGGCTCGCCCCGGGGACGGACGAGGCGCTGCTGAAGTACTTCACCGAGCTGCCCAAGGGGCCCGCGTTCGGCAACGGCCGTACCGCGCGCCAGACGTTCGAGTCGATGGTGGAGCGGCATGCGGGGCGGGTCGCCGAGCTCGCGGAGACCAGCACCGACGACCTGACCCTGCTCTACCCGGACGACCTGCCCGAGCTGCCCTGACGACGAAGGGCCTCAGCGGGCCTGCCGGGGCACGGTCGGTCCGAGCCGCTCCAGCAGCTCGCCGCGCTCGGCCGCGAACGCCGGATCGGCCTGGTAGTCGGAGTGTCCGAGGATCGGCTCGGGCAGCGGGTACCGGTCCGAACGCCCGTACACGACAGGGTCCTTGAGCTCCTCCCGGTCGACCTCGCGATGGCGGCCCTCGGCGGGAATCAGCACGGGTCCGCCGATCGGGTCGGTGTGCCGGTACAGATTGCGCCAGCAGTCCATCTGGCTGCGCAGCTCCCGCAGGGCGTCCGTCCCGAAGTACGCCGGGAACCAGCGGCCGTACAGTCGCTCCAGCGGCGAGCCGTAGGTCAGTAACGCCACCCGGCGGCGGGTGGCCGCGGGCAGCTGCCACACGGCCGCGGCGGCCAGCACACTGCCCTGCGAGTGGCCCGAGATGACGAGCCGTCCGCCGGTGCGGGCCGTCCAGGTGCACATGCGCCAGGTGAGATCGGGTACGGCGCGCTCCGCGTAGCAGGGCGGGGCGAAGGGATGGGCGGCCCGCGGCCAGAACGTGCCCACGTCCCACAGAATGCCGACGGTGCGCCGGGCCGAGGCGTCGCGATAGGCGCGCCGGCCCATGGTGACGAACAGTATGAAGCCGAAGCCGATCAGCCAGGAGCCCAGCGCCTGTGCGGTCCCGGCGGTGGACTCGGCGAGAGTGCCGCCGTCCCCGAAGGCGAGGCCCGGCACCTCACCGCTCACCCACGCCCCGCCGACCGCGCCCGCCCCGAGCAGCAGCGTGGCCCCGGAGACGATGCCGACCAACCCGGGTGCGGCGTCGGTGAGCGCGGCGCGCGCCCGGGTCCCCGCGATCCTGCGGGTGCGGACGGTGTCGGGCCGGTCCTCGCCGTAGCCCGACTCGACGGTCGGCCGCAGAGCGCGGGCGGCGAGCCAGGTGCGGACCACGAGGACCACGGCCGGCACCAGCAGCACGACGAGCAGGACCGGGATGACGGAGGCCTGCCAGCTGAGCAGCACCGGGGGTCCGGGGATGGCCCCCTGGTCGTCCATCCCCGGAGTGCCCGAGCGGTCCAGCCAGTCCGCGACACGCTGGGCGACCCCGCCGGTCATCACCCCGCCGAGGGCGCAGGCGAGCATGGCGACAGCCGGGCCGCCGAAGCCGTGCAGGACGGTGCGGGGATGGCGCGCGCGGCGGTGCAGTGCCCGTGCGGCGACGGCGAGGGCGACCACCAGCGCGCCCTGGGCGAGGACGATGACACGGAAGGTGACATCGCCGGGAAGGGTGCCGGCGGAGGCCCAGCCGGGGCGTGACCAGGACGCGTACACCAAGGACAGGGCGAGCAGGGCGACCGCAGCGCCCGGCAGGTGACGCACCGTCGCCTTGTCGAGCCGGGCGTCGAGCCGCTTCTCGCTGCGCCCCCTGCGCAGTACCACCCACAGCACGGCGAGCCCGGCCGCGGCGAGGGCGCCTTCGAGGAGCATGCCGCTGAGCTCCAGTACGCCGTTGTCGGCGCCGCGGTCGTGACGGGCCGCCGCTCCGGCGACCGCGGCGGCGACGGTCAGCACTCCGGCGGCGGTGTGCGCGGCGCGCAGCCGGGCGACCAGACGGCGGCCGTACCAGAACCCGGGCCGCCCGAGGGCCGGCCGTACGACGGGCTTCGCCACGGACGCGTCATCCGCACCGCTCTCGGGGCGCTCGGCCTCCTCCTCGCCCTGGCCGTAGTCGTCCTCGACATCGCCGCACGCCTGCCACTCGTCGCCGGTCGGCGGGCGCTGCGACTCGTACGCGCTCCATGTGCGCTTGGAGAGGTACCACAGCAGGGCGACCAGCGCGGCCGGCACGGCCGAGGCGAGGGCGAGGCGCCGCCCCGGCTGGGACCACCAGCCGCCCTGGGCACTGGACATGAAGCCGAGCCAGGACCGCTCGGCGCTGCAGTCGGGCGAGCCGGCGCACTGCCAGGCCAGCAGATCGAGCGCGACCTCGCACGCGGCGGCGGTCAGCAGCACGGTGAGACTCAGCGCCACCAGCCGCACCAGCACCCCGTACAGCCTGGTGGTCCTGCGGAGCCCTGTGGCCCTCGGGCGCATCCAGTGCGCGAGGTTGACCACCATGAACGGAAGCAGCAGCAGCCACAGGGCCCGAGCCCCGTTGCCGGAGGTGAGGTTGGACCAGCAGTACGCCTCCCGGATGGGGCGCTCCCGGTAGTCCTGCGGGTGGCGCTCCGCCTCGGCGTCGTCGGTGCGCCGGTGGACCGCGGCCTTCTCGTCGCCGGTGATCCGCACCGTGCGGGGGTCGCGCAGCATGTCCTGGGGGGTGGCTCCGCCGACGCCGTGGACCAGCAGTTCGAGCGCCGGTCCCCCGCTGTGCGGTGCCTCGGTGTCGTAGGACGCCTCGGTGCCAGGGGTCACTTCTGTGACTCGCTCTCTCGATGGGAGGATCGATCGGTGCGCAGCCGCTCGGCGGTTCGTGGCCAGAATCCCGGATCGTGCCGGTTCGCCGCACGGCTCTCACGGAATCTCCCCCGAGCCCGTACCGCGGAAGCGCGTGCAAGGATGGGAAGCCTTGGCCACAGGCGACGTACAGCCACGTACAGGCACGCGAGGCGAGGTACGGCGAGCACGGTACGGCGACGACACGGAAGGACCGGCCCCGGCGGTGAGCGACAACCAGAACCTGCTCGCGGAGCAGCGGCGCGCCCTGATCCTGGACGAGGTGCGCAGGCGCGGCGGGGTACGGGTCAATGAACTCACCCGCAAGCTCAACGTCTCCGACATGACGGTGCGACGGGATCTGGACGCCCTGGCCCGGCAGGGGGTCGTCGAGAAGGTCCACGGTGGCGCGGTCCCGGTCGTCGAGGCGAGCACGCACGAGCCCGGCTTCGAGGCCAAGTCGGCGCTGGAGCTCAGTGCCAAGGAGGACATCGCGCGGGCCGCGGCGCTGCTGGCAGTACCCGGCAGCGCGATCGCGCTGTCCGGCGGCACCACGACCTTCGCGCTGGCACACCATCTGCTGGAGGTGCCCGACCTGACGGTGGTCACCAACTCCGTACGGGTCGCCGACGTCTTCCACTCGGCGCAGCGGGCCGGCGGGCCGGGCGGCCCGCGCCCCGGCGCGGCGACCGTCGTGCTGACCGGAGGGGTGCGTACACCGTCGGACTCGCTCGTGGGCCCGGTGGCCGACCAGGCCATCCGCTCACTCCACTTCGACATGCTGTTCATCGGCGTGCACGGCATCTCGGTGGAGGCGGGTCTGTCCACCCCGAATCTGGCGGAGGCGGAGACGAACCGGCGGTTCGTCCAGGCCGCGCGGCGGGTGGTGGTGGTCGCCGACCACACCAAGTGGGGGACGGTGGGCCTCAGTTCGTTCGCGCAGCTCACGGATGTGGACACCCTGGTGACGGACGCGGGCCTTTCGGCCGCGGCCCGCACGGAGATGGCGGAACACCTGCCGGGACTGGTCGTGGCGGGCGGTACCGGGGCGCAGACCGGGACCGCCGACGCCCAGGGCGACTGAGGCGGGCAGGGCATGACGGTCTTTCGGATCACCCGGGCCACCGCCCTGCCGGCCCAGGCCTGCTGGCTGCGGGTGACGGACTGGTCCGCCCATGCCGCTCAGATGCCGCTGACCTCGGCCCGGGTGACGACGCCTGCGCCGGCCGGGGTCGGCACGGTGTTCGTGGTGCGCAGCGGGATCGGACGCTGCGGGTTCGACGATCCCATGGAGGTCGTGCGCTGGGAGCCGCCGCAGGCAGGCCGTGCCGGGGTCTGCCGGCTGGTCAAGCGCGGCCGGGTGATCACCGGCTGGGCGGAGGTCGAGGTGATCCCCGCGGGCTCGGACGGCGACTCGGGCTCGGTGGTCGTATGGACGGAGGACCTGCGGATCCGGCCGCTGCCACGGCTGCTCGATCCGCTGGTGGCGCGGGTGGGCCGGCGGGTGTTCGGCCGCGCGCTCGACGGGCTGCTCGCCCGGGTTCCGGCCGGCTGACCGACTGCCGAGGCGGCGGACGTCCGATGGACTGCCCGGGGGTGCGGACATCCGACGAGCCGCCGGATAGGGTGGCGGCCCCGCCCCACCCCTGCGCTCCGCTGGAGGTACGGACCCATGGCACGCCGACTGCGCCCCGTAGAGCTCGACTTCGTCGAGACCGCTCCGCTGCGGCTGGTCTTCTCCGCCGAGGTGGCAGCCTCCCCCACCGCCGTGTACTCAGCGCTCGCCGACGATGTCGCCGCCTGGCCGACGTGGTTCACGGCCGTGACCGCGGCCCGGCCCACCGACGGGGGCTCGGGCCGTGAGGTCAGGCTCAGGGGCGGGACGGTGTTCGCCGAGCGGATCATGGCCAAGGAGCCCGGCACCCGCTACGCGTACCGCGTGGACGAGACCAACGCCCCTGGTCTGCGGGCGCTGTTGGAGGAGTGGCGGATGACCCCGACCGCGACGGGCACACGGGTGCAGTGGACCTTCGCAGCCGACGGGCCCGCGCCCCTGCGGGCCGTACTGCGGCTGGGCCGGGCGGGATTCGGGCGCGCCTTCAAGGACGCGGTGCGCAATCTGGACCGCAGGCTGGCCAGGTCCGCCGCGTCCTGACCCGTCCTGGCCCGTCCTGACCCACCGTGCTCCGGCTCACGCCGTACGCGGGCCGGTCAGCAGGGCCAGTCGCCGCTCTCGAGGAACCGGGCGATGGCGGCCGCGTACGGGCGGATGTCCAGGTCCTGCCGGGCCAGCCATTCGTCGGAGTAGTACTTGTCGAGATAGCGGTCGCCCGGGTCGCAGAACAGTGTGACCACGCTCCCGCGCTGCCCCGAGGCCACCATCTCGGCGACGATCTTCAGCGCGCTCCACAGACCGGTGCCGGTGGAGCCGCCCGCCTTGCGGCCGATGGCGACCTCCAGGGCGCGAACGGCCGCGATGCTCGCCGCGTCGGGCACCTTCATCATCCGGTCGATCGCACCGGGTACGAAACTCGGCTCCATCCGGGGCCGGCCGATGCCCTCGATCCGGGATCCGCAGTCGCTCGTGGCGTACGGATCGCCCTGGGTCCAGCCGTCGAAGAAACAGGAGTTCTCCGGGTCGGGCACACAGATACGGGTGTCGTACTGCATGTAGTGCACGAAGCGGGCGATGGTCGCCGATGTGCCGCCGGTTCCCGCGGTGGCGACGATCCAGGCGGGTTCCGGATAGCGCTCGAGCCGCAGCTGCTGAAAGATCGATTCGGCGATGTTGTTGTTGCCCCGCCAGTCGGTGGCCCGCTCGGCATAGGTGAACTGGTCCATGTAGTGCCCACCGGTGCGCTCGGCGAGCGCGGCCGATTCTTCGTACATCTTCCGGGAGTCGTCGACGAAGTGGCACTGTCCGCCGTGGAATTCGATCAGTCGGCACTTCTCCGCGCTCGTGGTGCGCGGCATCACGGCGATGAACGGAACACCGATCAGCTTGGCGAAGTAGGCCTCGGACACCGCGGTCGAGCCGCTGGACGCCTCGATGACCGGCTTGCCGGGTCTGATCCAGCCGTTGCACAGCCCGTACAGGAACAGCGAGCGGGCCAGGCGGTGCTTGAGGCTGCCGGTGGGGTGGGTGGACTCGTCCTTGAGATACAGGTCGATGCCCCACTCGTGGGGCAGCGGGAAGCGCAGCAGATGCGTGTCCGCGGAACGGTTCGCATCCGCCTGGACCTTGCGCACGGCCTCTTTCAGCCATGCCCGGTACTCCGCGTCGCTGCGGTCCACGTCGACGGTGGCCACCGCCTCGCCCGCAACCGTCTTCTCGACTCTGCTCATGTGCCCTGTTCCTCGCCTCGTCGTCCCGCCGCCACCCGGCCAGGCAGCGCCCGGGAGGCCTTGTCCCGCCCCGGCCGTCCATCCGCCCCCTTCTGCAACAGTAAGCCCCTCACCTGGGCAAACGTTCACTTTGGGGACCCATAGGGGTACCTTGGGAATGCCTTGCGGCGGCGGCCCGTTACGTGGTGGCGCCATCCACACGTACTGGTGCACACGGCGCAGGTTGTGCAGACTTCCCTCAGAAGTCACTGCGAAGGGGACGGAGACACGATGGCTACGGCAGAGCCCGAGTTCAGTGCCACGGGCGTACGGATCGAGCGCTGGCCGCGCTCGCTCACCCGGGCCGGCCAAGTGCTGATCAAGGACGGCAGGCTGGCCCTCATGACCAGCTACGGCCGGGTGATCGAGAGCGCGCCGGTCCGCGCGGTGACGGCGGGCAGGCCGTGGTTCGCGGGCGACGACAGCACGGTCGCCACCCTCAACGGCAAGCGGTACCGCCTGACCATGGGCCAGCGCAACCACCGGCCCGACGCACGGGCCCTGGCGGGGCGTTTCCTCGATGCCGTGCGCGGTGCGGGCGGCAGCAGCGGCTGACAGCGCGCCTGCACGCAGCGCGAGTTGCGGACCTGTGGGTGATGGTTCACGCTGGTCTCACGTCACTCAGGGTTCACCGGCGGTCACGCTGCGATCCAGCCCCGCCGGCCACATCAGCAGACGGCCGACTGCTGGATCCGTCCTTCGTCTTCTTCCGGAAACTCACTTCGGGGAGTCGCAGCCGTGATCAGCCAGCCAAGCAGGCACTGCACGGTGGAGCTCCAGGCCCTGCCGTCGCGGATCGGACAGGTCCGCAGAATCATCTCGGCGCAACTGCGCTACTGGCACCTCGATCCTCTGATCGACCAGGCAGCGCTCGGCGTCACCGAGCTGCTCACCAATGTCCACCGGCATGCTCAGCCGGACAAGACATGCACCGTCGACATCGAGCTGCTGCTCGACCGGCTCACCGTCTCGGTCCACGACCGCGATCCGCGGCTGCCGACCGTCGGGGCCATGGACGGCCTTGCCACTTCCGGGCGCGGTCTCGCGCTGATAGCGGCGGTGAGCGAGAGCTGGGGAGTCCGGCCGGAGGGCGACCTGGGCAAGGTCGTCTGGTTCTCGCTGCCGGCCGCCTACGCGCCGGAGGTGTCCCTGCCCGGATACCCGGTGGTGTACGGGGCGACCACGACCGGCCCCTTCACCGGGACACGGCCGCAGGTACCCGTACGGACAACCGTCTCCGGCTGACCGGACGGAAGGACGCGCGGGCCCACGGCCCCGGCATGGTCACCGCCCCGTCGCGCAGGCGCTGCTCGGCCGCCCCGGCCGGAGACCTTCGCGGCGTCGATCACCCGGGCGGCGACCCGGGTCCGGGTGTGGGGCGCGGCGTCATGCCGCACCGTCCTTGGGTACACGTCCGAACTGCTCGTCCAGGACGGACAGCCGCCGCCAGTACTCGTCCTCGTCGATCTCACCGGCAGCGAACCGGCGGCCGAGCAGCGCGATCGGCGAGTTCTCGCCGGGCGCGGAGGTACGCACGCCCTGCCAGGGCGCGCGCCGGCCACGGACGATGCCGGTGCGGCGCAAGGCGGTGACGACGCCGATGACGACGGCCGCCCAGATCAGCGGGAAGAACAGGACCCACGGGCCGGGTCCGGATGCATGGGCGAGTGTGTTCACGGTGGTTCAGCTCCTCGGTGGCGATGATGTTTCGTCGTTGATTCCGAGGTTCGCGCCGGCAGGCGCCGAAGTCGTCGTACGGCCAGCGGCAGTTCGCCTACCACGGCGGGAGTACGCAACGCGGCCGCAACTGCTTCCCCTGTGAGCCCGACGTGATGGGGAGCTGTTGTGCACCCCGGTCGACAGGACGCTGCGTCGGCTGCGCGACCGGCTCGCGGCAATCGTGCGCCAGGGACAGGAACGCGGTGAGCCGGGAGACACGCTCGCCTCGGCCGGTCGCGAAGACGATCGCGGGCGGCGGTACAGGGCGGTGCCATGTGCCCGCCCGTGGTCCGTACGAGGCCGCACGGGTCGGCCCCGTAGCGGGTCACGCCAGGCCGTGGGCGGCGCTGGTGAATGCCGGTGGCGAACCGGTCACGGTTCGTCGTCCCGGCTCCCGGCCGGGAGCGCACCGGTCGGGACGGCGCTGCTGCGCCGGGCGTAGAAGCGGCAGATCGGCTCGGTGCTCAGCCCGTGCAGCACGATGCTGGCCATGACGGTCATCACCATGACGCGGGCGATGAAGTCCGCGCTCTCGTCGGGCAGATCGATGACCGCGAGTGCCCCGAAAACGATGGAGGTCACGCCTCTCGGGCCCATCCAGCCCAGGAAGAGCTTGTCCGCCGGTTTCAGCCCCGTCCCCGTGAGCACCAGCAGGACGGGAAGCAGGCGGAGCAGCGTGACGGCGATCAGCGCGTAGAGGATGACCGAGGCCTCGAGGCCCTCCCAGAACATGTTGTTGACGATCTGCCCGAACAGGAACCAGAGCGCGAGGGTCATCAGGGCGACCAGATCGTCGGTCATCTCCACCGCGCTCTCGGGGAGCCGCCGCAGCGCCGGGGCGATGCACACACCGGCCACGAAGCAGGCGACGAATCCGTTTCCCCCCAGAGCAGCGGAGAGGCTGTACGCCGCCACCGGGACGGCGAGCACGCCCAGCCTCAGCGCCGACGGCTGGGTCCACCCGCGCGACCACGACAGGCGCAGCAGCCGGCCGGCCACGGAGCCGATGACCAGGCCGCTGACGAGGGCCCAGCCGGCTGCCTCGACCGCTGCCAGCAGCGCGCTCGCGTAGTCGGCATGGGCACCGTGCGATTCGGCGGCGACGGCGATGCACAGGAGAAAGACCGGCGAGATGATGCCGTCGTTGAGGCCTCCTTCGACGTTGAGGACCTCGCGCAGCCGGGAAGGGATTCTGCGGTCGCGGACGACGGCCGCGGTGGGGGCCAGATCCAGCGGCACGACGACGGTCGCCAGGACCGCGAGCAGCCACCCCGACTCACCGGGGAAGATGAGAAATCCGGCCAGGAACGCGGCGCACAGGGTGAGCGGCAGAGCACCGGCGAGCAGGCGCACGACCAGCCTTTTCTCCCGCCCGAGGATTCCGCCGGGAACCTCGATGGCGTCCACGAAGAGCAGCAGGGCCAGGACGACTTCCACCGCGTGCTCGAACACGGCCGTGTCGAAATCGAATCTGAGCGGGGGATCCGATCCTGCGGTCAGCGCGATACCGGCCACCATCATCGCAATGGGCGCGGTGATGCTCCATCGCGAAAGTCTGTGCGCGAGCAGCGACCAGACGAACAGAACTCCCGCGATGACCGCAACGGCAAGCATGGCACCCGCTTTCCTGCTCTGCGCACCCCCGCCTCGGGCAGAGCTTAGGGGCGCTTCACGCGGCCGTCGTCGACGCTGCCGGGGGTGTCACCCGTTGCCGCCGTCCGAGCCCCGAGAGGGCCTAGGCCGGGTGGTGCCTGCCGTGTTCCAGCACGATCTCGCGCTCCAGCCGGCGCCGGGTGAGCGCCTCGTGGATCAGCCGTCCCACCAGGGCGCCGGCGTAGACGACCACGCCGACGCCGACGAGCCAGGACTGGATGACGAGGACCGTCCCGAACGGCCCGTACGTGACCGCGTTCGAGGCGATCAACGGGGAGAAGACCATTTGGGAGAAGATCCGCAGTCCCAGCATGAACAGGGCCGTGGTCACTGCCCCGGGGATCAGCGCCCGCCAGCGGACCCTGCCGCACAGCAGCAGCCGCTGGGAGGCCCAGAAGAACAGGAAGGTGCCGATCAGATCGCCCAGTGCCACAACCACGGTGAGAGGGACGGAGTCCTCCGGTTCGGGCGTGTTGACGAACGCGATCAGGGAGAAGATGAGCAGGGCAAGCCAGACCACATGGCGCCACAAGGTGTGCCAGCGGGCCGTGGGCAGGTCCCACACCTTCTCGTAGCCGGTCTGTACGGCGGAGCCGAAGGTCAGTCCGAACACGGTGAGCGCGGCCAGGCCGAATGCCGTGGTGCGCTGCAGCGCCTGCCCCGGCAGACCGAACAGCCGCTCCACCTCGTCCTGGGACTCCTTGGACACTCCGAGCGCCGCGCCCATCCAGCGGGCGAAGCCCTGGCCGCTCGCCGGGTCGGCCGCGGCGACGAGGATCAGCAGCGGTACGAGGGTCAGAAAGCCGAGTGCGGCAAAGCCCATGGCCCGGTGCATCAACTCCATCTCGCGGGCGCGGTTCCAGCCCAGGCCCACGGGTGAGGCCTCGATCCAGTCGTACAGACGGAGGAGCCGTGGGTTCACGGTGCGTTCCGGGCCGGAGGGCTTGTCAGTCATGGTCGTGGACTACCCGCAACCGCGGAGGGAGCCGTCCCTCGTGCCTCCGGACGGGTGTCGGCCACCGGTGCGGGCCGGGACCACCGGCGCCGGGTGCGGACCTCCGGCGCGCGGAGCGGGCAGGCTCCCACCGCGGACCCGGCGCTCATCAGCCGAGGGCGCCGAGCGGGTCGTCCAGGACCGGCTGCCATGCCAATTCGGCCGCACCCACCAGGCTGTTGTGGTCGAGGGTGCAGGCCAGGATGGGAACGCCTCCGCTGCGGCCCCACAGGCTGCGGTCGGCGACCACGGCACGCAGCCGGTCCGGGTCGGCGTCCAGCAGGTCGCGGTGCAGTCCGCCGAGGATGATGCGGTCCGGGTTGAGGATGTTGACCAGCCCGGCGAGCCCGAGGCCGAGGCGGTCGATGAGTTCCTCGGCGGCGGCCCGCACGGTCGGATCGCCGTAGTCGGCGCGCAGCAGTTCCCGGGACTGTTCCAGGAGCGAGACCTCGGGGCCGGGATCGCGGCCGGCGGCCGTGAGGAAGGCGAGCGGGTCGGCCTCGACATCGAGGCAGCCTCGACTGCCGCAGTGACAGGGACGGCCGTCGGGGGTGACGGTGAGATGGCCGACCTCGAGGGCGAGCCCGGAGCTCCCGGTGTGCAGACGGCCGTCGAGGACCAGCGCCCCGCCGACACCGCGGTGGCCGGTGGCGACGCAGAGCAGATGCTGTGCCCCCCGTCCGGAGCCGTGGCGGTGTTCGGCGAGTGCCGCGAGATTGACATCGTTGCCGGTGAACGCCGGTCCCTGGATCCCGGCGGCGTGTACCTGCTCGGCGAAGATGTCCCGTACCGGGGCCCCTGCCGGCCACGCCAGATGCAGCGGATTGAGCGCGGTGCCGTCCGGCTCGGCGACCGCGGAGGGCACGGCGAGTCCGGCGCCGACGCACCGCCGGCCACTGGCGCGCAGCAGGTCGGCGCCGGCTGCCACGACCTCGCCGAGCACCTGCGCGGGGTCGGCCTGGACCGTGACACAGCCGGGCGCGGTGGCGACGGTACGGCCGCCGAGTCCGACCAGGGCGGCGCGGAATCCGTCGGCATGCACCTGGGCGGCGAGGACGACGGGGCCGGTGTCGTCGATCTCGAGGCGGTGCGAGGGGCGGCCCTGGGAACCCGCTGCGGCGGTGGGCCGGGAGTCGACGCGGATCAGGCCGAGGGCCTCGAGTTCGGCGGCCACGGCGCCGGCGGTGGCGCGGGTGACGCCGAGTTCGGCCGTGAGGACGGCGCGCGTCGGGGCACGGCCGGTATGCACCAGTTCCAGCGCAGGGCCGAGTGCGCTCCTGCCCCGTTCCAGCTTTGCCCGCGTCGTCGCGTTGCCGTTCATGAAGGCGAGTCTCCCATGATCCCGTCGCTCGTCTGCCGCCTTGTACGGAACGGCCGCCGCCCCCTATCCTGACTTTGTGCCGCTCATAAACAAACTCAGGACGGCCGCACCGGGGGGACCCGGCAGAGACCCTGCCCCCACCCCCCTGTCCCGCCTCCGCACCGCGCTGACCGTCTTCTTCGCCCTCGACGGCTTTCTCTTCGCCGGCTGGGTCGTCCGCATCCCCGCCATCAAGCAGCAGACCGGGTCGTCGACAGGCGACCTGGGACTCGCCCTCCTGGGGGTCTCCGCCGGAGCGGTGGTGACGATGACCCTCACCGGACGGCTCTGCCGCCGCTACGGCAGCCATCCGGTGACCGTGGCCGCCGGCGCACTGCTCGCGCTGAGCATGGCGCTGCCGCCGCTGACCCGTTCGGCCGCGGCCCTCGGCCTGGTACTGCTGGTCTTCGGCGCCGCCTACGGCGGGATGAACGTCGCCATGAACAGCGCGGCGGTCGACCTCGTGGCCGAGATGCGACGGCCCGTCATGCCCAGTTTCCACGCGGCGTTCAGCCTCGGCGGGATGCTGGGTGCAGGGCTGGGCGGGCTGGTCGCGGGCGGGCTGTCCCCCACCGCGCATCTGCTCGGCCTGACCGTCGCCGGGCTGGCTGTCACGGCCACGGCCGGGCCGGTACTGCTGCGCCACCCCGCACCTGCCCCCGCCGGCGGCACGGACCGGACCACGCCCCGCCGGATGTCGGGCCGCACGCGTCGGCTCGTTCTGCTCTTCGGCGTGATCGCGCTGTGCACCGCGTACGGGGAGGGGGCGATGGCGGACTGGAGCGCGCTCCATCTGGAGCAGGATCTGCACGCCCACCCGGGCGTCGCCGCCGCCGGCTACTCACTGTTCGCCCTGGCCATGACCGCCGGCCGACTGTCCGGCACAGCCCTGCTGGAGCGCCTGGGTCAGACCCGCACGCTGGTCGCGGGCGGCCTGACGGCCGCCGCGGGCATGCTGCTCGGCGCGCTCGCGCCCGGCGTATGGGCGGCTCTGCTCGGTTTCGCCGTGACCGGCCTGGGCCTCGCGAACATCTTCCCGCTGGCGGTGGCCCGCGCGGGTGCGCTGGCCGGACCCGCCGGCGTGGCCGCTGCCTCGACACTCGGATACGGCGGAATGCTGCTGGGCCCGCCCGCGATCGGCTTCCTCGCGGACTGGTTCTCACTGCCGCTGGCCCTCACGACGGTCGCGGCGCTCGCGGCGGGCGCGGCACTGATCGGTTACGGGGCCCGGCACGCCACGCCCGCGGCCACGAACGCGCACCAGCCGCAGCCGGCACACCGGCCGGCCGCCCTGGTGGACGGCACCGACGAGCCGTCACTGCGCTGACCGGCTTCCGTGCCCGATGCCACGGAACCGGCTGCCGCCGGATGCCGAGTCGGTCACCGGCGAGCGGGGTTCGCGCCGATCCGGCGCGAACTCCGCTGTCACGCCGTGGCCGCCCCGGCCCCGGGCTGCTCCACGCCCGACAGCATCCGGGAGAGCACCGCACGCTGAACCGGCTGCACCTGGGCATGACGCGCCCGGCCCTCGCCGGTGAGCCGTACGCGCACCCCACGCCGGTCCTCGCTGCACATCCCTCGGGTCACCAGGCCGTCCTTCTCGAGCCGTGCGACCAGGCGGGACAGCGCACTCTGGCTGAGGTGGACGCGGGACGCGAGCTCCTGGACGCGGTACGAGCAGGCATCGCCCTCGGCGTCGGCCGGAATCTCGGCGAGCACGTCGAGCACCTCGAAGTCGCTGGCGCCGAGCCCGTGCTGGTGCAGCTCACGGTCGAGTTCGCAGGTCGTACGGGCGTGAAGTGCGAGAACGTCCCGCCACTGCTCCACGAGCGCCCGCTCGGACTTCGTTGCTCCCATGACCGCACGGTAGCAGAAAAGCGGCACTTTGTTGCACGAGAATTAAATGCACTTGCATTCAATGCATGTGCATGTAGCGTGCTGCCCATGACCACACCGATCGCCGTCCCCGATACGCAGGAGCGCTGGAGCCCCCGTCTGTGGGGCACTCTGCTCGTGCTCTGCGCCGCTATGTTCCTGGACGCCCTGGACGTCTCGATGGTGGGCGTCGCCCTGCCGTCCATCGCCACTGATCTCGGCCTGTCCACCTCGACCCTGCAGTGGATCGTCAGCGGCTACATCCTCGGCTACGGCGGACTCCTCCTGCTCGGCGGCCGCGCGGCCGACCTCCTCGGCCGGCGCCGCGTCTTCCTGATCGCCCTCGCCGTCTTCGCGCTCGCCTCCCTGCTCGGCGGGCTCGTCGACTCCGGACCGCTGCTGATCGCCAGCCGGTTCATCAAGGGCCTGAGCGCCGCCTTCACCGCGCCCGCCGGGCTCTCGATCATCACCACGACCTTCAGGGAAGGCCCGCAGCGCAACCGCGCCCTGTCCATCTACACCACCTGCGCCGCCACCGGATTCTCCATGGGCCTGGTGCTCTCCGGGCTGCTCACCGAGGTGAGCTGGCGGCTGACGATGCTGCTGCCCGCGCCGATCGCTCTGATCGCGCTGATCGCCGGCGTCAAGCTGATCCCCCGCAGCAGCCGAGAGGACTCCGGCAAGGGATACGACCTTCCGGGCGCCGTCACCGGCACGCTCTCGATGCTGCTGCTCGTCTTCACCGTCGTCCAGGCTCCCGAGGCGGGCTGGACCTCGGCCCGGACCCTGCTGTCGTTCCTCGCCACCGCCGCGCTGCTCACCGTGTTCACCACCATCGAGCGGCGCAGCGCCCACCCGCTGATCCGGCTGGGCGTGCTGCGCTCGGGCAGCCAGATCCGGGCCAACCTCGGCGCCGCGTTCTTCTTCGGCAGTTACGTCGGCTTCCAGTTCCTCGTCACGCAGTACATGCAGTCCCTGCTCGGCTGGTCGGCCCTGCAGACGGCACTGGCCTTCCTGCCTGCGGGCGCACTGGTGGCCCTGTCGTCGACGAAGATCGGCTCGGTCGTCGACCGGTTCGGCACACCGCGGGTGATCGCCACCGGATTCTCGCTCCTGGTGATCGCCTACGCGCTCTTCCTCCGCATCGACCTCTCCCCGAGCTACGCAGCGGTGATCCTTCCGTCGATGCTGCTGCTCGGCGCGGCCTGCGCCCTGGTCTTCCCCTCCCTCAACATCCAGGCCACCAACGGCGTCGAGGACCACGAACAGGGCATGGTCTCCGGACTGCTCAACACCTCGATCCAGGTCGGCGGCGCGATCTTCCTCGCCGTCGTCACCGCGGTCGTCACGGCGGGCGGTGACACGGGCCGCTCCCCGCAGCAGGTGCTGGACAGCTTCCGCCCCGGCCTGGTGGTGGTCACCGTTGTTGCGGCGGGCGGACTGCTGATCACGCTGACCGGGCTGCGCACACGCCGCCGTCAGGACAGCGTGCTGGTGGCGAGGTCCGCACCGCGGCGCGAGCCGTACCAGCTTGGTGAAGCGGCTCCTCCGCTTGTCGGCACAGCCGGCAGTGAAGCGGGTAGGGCCGGGCGGGAAGCAGCGGCGACGCCTCCTCGCGAGGCGGACCGATGACACCGCCGATGCTTGTCTCACGCCCCCGTCCTGGGGCCGGCTCGGCTCTTCCCATGGCGCTGGGAAGCCATGTCGGAGTGTGGCCGCGTGCGGGACGCAGGCACGACAGTCCTGGGCATGACCATGCGACGCAGAGACGATGATCCCGCCGACGACGACAACTCCGGTTGGACCATGGACAAGTTGCGCGAGGGCACCCTCATCCGCACGAAGGTCTACCCGGAGCGCATCGACCAGATCTCCGACCACCACCGAGCCTCCTCATCGAGGAGGGACCGGGGGATGACGCTGCTCGAGTACGTCGGCTGGGTGGGCAGGATGCCCAAGTCGGAGTTGCACGTGTACCGCGACCGGGTCATGTCGGGCAGCGGCGGGCCGCGGTGTACGACGCGTGGTTGTCCACGCGGATGGCCGTGACGGAGATCCAGTCGCTGCAGAGAGGCTGGGGGCCCGGTGAGCCGGACAGGTGGATGTGACGGGGGGCTCCGGTCGGTTCGGACCCCACCCGTTGACGTACGGCTTGAGATCTTCAGGCTTGAACGTCGGCCCGGACGGCCTGGTTGATGGTTGCGTCGGCGGGTCGGGGTCTCCGCGTGGTCGCGGTACTCACAGCGCCGGGAAGACCACCGCGAAGAACAGCCACAGCAGCACCGCCCAGAACAAGGCCGCGGTGAGCGAGACCAGGAGGGAGCTGCGCCACTTCAGTACCAGGAAGGGGAACATCACCAGGGCGGCCCAGTGCCCGGCAACATCGATGAACACCCGGGCCGCCTCGGCCAGCGTCCTCGCCCGGCCCTGTGCGAGATAGCCGAGCAGGCGCTGGGAGGTGAAGCCGTAGAGGCCGAAGACGACGGGGAAGAACCAGAAGGGCGTGATGTCGACGAGCATGCTTTCCGACAGGTCGTCGAACATCACGAGATAGATGACCGCCGCGGCCGTCAGGCCGCCCAGCAGGGCGACCAGGTAGAGGGGTTTGAGCGCCGCCGCCTCGGGCGGACCCGCAGACGGGACCAGCGGGGAGGCGTACGGCACGTCCGGCGGCGGCACCCGGACGACCTGGTGGCAGTGCGGGCACCGCACGTCCGTGCCGCTCTGCTCAGGCGGCACGGACATGAGGTGCCCGCACGAGGCGTGAAAGTCGATCCGTCTCTCGTTCACAAGCAGTCTCCCCGGGGAAAATCACGCGACTGAAGCGGGCCGGCAGCGCGGACATGGCACAGCCGGCGGACGGCCGACCCGTTCCAGGACCACAGGACGCGCCGCCCAGCGGCCTGGTTCCCGCCTCGCGTTGCGTTGTTTCGCCCGCGATCCGGACGGGGTCCGCATCCGCGACGTGGCCGCCCGCAGCGGGCGGGCTCGCGATGTGGCTGCCGGACCGGCGCCGGATTCTCAACCCGCCCGGCGTGCCCGCCGGTTCAGGCGAGGGATCCGGTCGAAGACCGCGGCGAGCCTGGCGGCCTGGTCGAAGAGTGTCGCCGGGCGGGAGCGGTCGCCGTCGAGGTGGGTGAGGGTTTCCATGCCGAGGTAGAAGGCAACGGACGCACTCGCCAGTACGGGTACACGCACGATGGACGCGAGTGGTTTGCCGCGCAGCAGCGCACTCAGCAGTTCCTCGGCCAGCGCCTCCCAGTTCCGGGTTTCGAGGGCCAGTTGGGCGGCCAGCCTCGACCCGGGCCTGGCGCCGGCGTACAGCTCCTGAACAGCGGCGATGTGCCCGGTTTCGGTGTCCTCGTCGTAGAGCTCGCGGAGCCGTGCGACCGTGGGCAGGGCCCGGTCGGTCCCGGACAGTTCTGCGCGATAGCGCCGTATCCGGGATGCGCTGGTCCGGGCCAGCGCCGCCACCAGCAGATCGTCCAGGTCCGAGAAGTGGTAGTAGATCACTCCGGGGGCGAAGCCGCCGGTCTGGGCGATCGCCCGCGCGGTCGTGCCTCCGTAGCCGTTGCGCACCAGGCAGGCGAGGGTGGCGTCGAGGACGCGGTCACGTGTGTCAGACAACGCGCACCGGCCGGACCCCGTGGGCGGCGAAGTGGCCTTCGAGCCGGCGCGAGAGCTCCGGCAGGTGATGGCTGGGCACACGCGGGTAGAGATGGTGCTCCAAGTGGTAGGTGAGCTCCAGGAAGACGGCGGGGATGATCCTCCCGCGAAGGGTGCGGGTCTGCGTCAACGGGGTGTCTCCGTAGTCGTGGTGCGGCAGGTACACCGTCAGGAGGGGGTACACCCAGCTCCCGACGATCGCCATCACCGTATAGACCAGCACTCCTGGCGTGTGGGGCAGGAGCAGCACTCCCCCGCCGAGCGCGGCGAACGGGGCCGTGGCTTCCGCGAGGAGCCAACGGCGGTCCCGCCCGCGCCGGTAGGACCAGAACCACAGGCGCACGAGGAACACGGGGCCGTAGCAGACGGCGCCGAGCAGTGACAGCTCGGCCGGGTAGCCCTCCGGGTCGTCGGGGTGCGGGAAGATCCGGTGGTGCTGGGTGTGCGTGGACCGGTAGGCGTGCCCGCTCTCCAGCAGGACCAGCCCCATCGCGAACAGCGCCCAGTCGGTGGCGCGGGGGGACAGGCCGATCGTGCGGTGCACGACGTCGTGGGTGACGGTCACGACGGCGACGAAGATGCCGAAGACGATCACGGGAGTCAGCCACCACCAGCCCAGCCAGACAGCGCCCGCAAAGCACAGCACTCCGGCGCCCGGGCGGGACAGAGCGACGATCCGCTGCCTGCGTGTGGTGACGAGGAGATCCTCGCCGAGCTCCGCCAGGGTCGGCAGACCCGGTGCCGGGGACCCTGCCGTCCGAGGCGGCAAGGTGACCGGTACGACCGGTGGTTCGGGCCCTGTGGCCGGATCGGTCGGGGTCATCGGGTCCGTCCCTTCTCCCTCAGCATGCCCTCGGCGACGATGCGGCTGCCCAGCACGCAGGCGACCGTGCCGAGGCCGGGCCAGGTCGAGTCGCCGACGAGCCACAGCCCGGGACCGCCGAGATCGTGCGGTACGGCGTGCTGGTTGGTGTTGCGCAGATGCTGGCGCACGCCGCCGACCGCTCCGTCCGGACGGAAGCCGAACCGTTCGTAGCTGCGGGGCGTTCCGGTCTGCGCGAACACGGCTCGCTCTCCGAGACGGGGGTACACGCGCCGGGCCAGGGCCACCAGTTGTTCGCCTGCTTCCTTCTTGCGCTGCTCGTACGCGGCCTCGTCGAGGCCGCGCCAGGCGGCGAGGTCGGTGTGGGTGGAGATCATCACCGCTCGGTGGCCGGGCGGGGCGCTGAGCGTGTCGCCGGGAGCGGACACGGAGACGAACATGTTGTTGCCGTCGCCCAGGGGACGGTCGTACGCCTGCAGCACCTGATGGTGCGTCAGATCATGACCCGCCACCTCGGACTCGGGTACGCCGAGGAAGACCACGGTCGCACCGCCCAGCGCGTCCGCGTCCCGTTCCAGGTACGTCCGCAGCCTGCGGGCGACCGGGAGCCCCGCGCAGATCGTCGCCGTGGTGGCGGCGGGGACCGCGCAGACGATACGGCGGGCATGCACGACGCCCCGGCGGGTGGTCAGCCGGTAGGCACCGGGGCCGCCTTCGACGCGCGCGACGGGGCAGCCCACCCGGAGCGAGCCACCGAGGCCCCGGTAGTGCTGCACGAGGACGCGCCAGAATCCGTGCATGCCTCCGGTGTGGCGGCTGAGTCCCGCGCCCCGGATGGTCACCCCGAGCGCCGCGTTGATGAGGGGCGCGTCGTCGACCGTCGTGTGCACGGTGTCCTCGACCAGCATGCCGAGCAGCCCTACGAGCGCGTCGTCGCCGCGCAGGGAGTGGTCCCGCAGGGCGTCGCCCAGGGTTCGGTTCAGGTGGCGGGCGAGCCGTACGCCGGGTATGCCGACTGCCCGCAGGTCGTGGAGGGCGTCGGCGGGCCGGCGTATCGGCAGTCGTACGCCCCTGCGGCTGGCCTGCCAGAAGGTGTGCGCCAGTCGGTCGAGCAGCTCCCAGAAGCGGCGATGGTCCTCGCTGTCGCCGAGCTTGCGCAGCCGTTCCTCGTGCCACGCGGCCTGATCGCGGTGCAGCACGACCTGACGGTCCGGCAGAAAGGCGCGGTAGCCGGGCAGTTCATGCGCGTCCAGCGGCGGGATGCCCACGCTCTCGAGCAGTTCGCCGCCGACACCACCGGGGCCGAAGTCGACCAGGGTGGTCGCCCCCACGTCGAAGGAGAAACCCCGCTTCCGGTAGTACCCGGCACAGCCGCCCGCGTGGCCGTGCGCCTCCAGCACAAGCGTGGACAATCCGGCCGCCTGCAACCGCAGCGCCGTGGCCATGCCCGCCATACCGCCGCCGATCACCGTCACGTCGGCATGCTCGCGGACGTTCTGAACATCTGTTCTGAACATCCGTTCAGGGTGGGCTACTTCAACCTTCGCGTCAAGAGTTCCGACGTGTCCGAAGAGACACATTGGAACCCCCTCGTCCATCTTGCGTACCTCGGTACGATCACCGATCACAAATGGGGGCACAGCTACGGAGGGGGCGGCGATGGGCGGTAAAACCACTGTGCGCAGAGGCAGTTGGCGGTTGAGGGCCGCAGTGTCAGGAGCCGCGACGGCAGTGCTGCTCGGCGGCTGCAGTGCCGGGGCGGCCAAGGAGGCGGCCGAGCCCAGCTCCAAGGCGCCGCGGTCCCCGGCGCCGTCCGTTTCCGCGTCCGGCCGGGCGGTGGGGGGCGCACAGCCGTCCGCGACACCGTTCGAGGCGGACGCGGATCTCGTACCCCGTACGAAGAGTCAGGGCTCCGCACTGGCCGAGGCGGTCGTGTTCCGGCCACAGGACTGGGGCCGGGGCTTCAAGGCACAGCAGCCGGCCCGGAGCGCATCGGGCACCGTCGCCGTACTCGACGGGCAGTGCCGATGGCAGCGCCGGACGCTGCCCAAGGGCGTGCTGGCCTCGCTGTCCCAATACAGCGAACTGCCGGGCAGCGGGAGCCGCGGCGCGATCAGGGTGACGGCCGCGGTGACCGTGCATGCCACGGAGCCGGGTGCCGACGACCAGCTGGCCACCACGCTGGAGGAGGTGCTGCGCTGCCCCGAGCAGCAGGTACGCACCGACGAGCGGATCACGGACCTGATGTCCGTGGGCACTCCTTTCGGCCTGCGCGGGAACACCTACGCGGACGACTCGGTCTACGAGCACGGCTTCTATGTCTCCGCGGCCGGCAAGGCCTCGTACCGGTGGATGGTCACACGGCTGGGCCCGGTGACCGTGGCGGTGTCGCTGAAGGGCACCCGCGGATACACCAACGACGAACTGGAGCAGTACGTGACCCGCGGTACCACCAACATGCTCGACCGTGTGAGATTCGAGCTGGGAGGCAAGGGCTGATGGAGCAGCTGCGTTCTTCCGACCCCGTGCGTATCGCCGACCACCGGCTGCTCGGGCGGCTCGGCGCCGGTGGCATGGGCGTGGTGTACCTCGCGCGCACACCCGGCGGTGCGCTGGTGGCGCTGAAGGTGCTGGCGGCGGAGTACGCCGAGGAGCCAGGCTTCAGGGAGCGGTTCCGGCGCGAGGTCGACGTCGCCCGGCGCATCCGTAGTCCGTGGGCCGTGCCCCTGGTGGACGCCGACGCGGACGCCGAAGCCCCCTGGCTGGCAACGGCGTACGTACCCGGCCCGTCGCTGGCCGAGGCCGTGGCCGCGCACGGGCCGCTCACGGAGCACGGGCTGCGGGTCCTCGGCGGCCGGCTGGCGCGGGCCCTGGCCGAGGTCCACCGGGCCGGGCTGGTCCACCGGGACCTCAAACCTGGCAACGTACTGATCGCCCTCGACGGGCCTCGGCTCATCGACTTCGGTATCTCCAGGGCGCCCGAGGACACGGCACTCACCGCGACGGGGCTGGTGGTCGGCACACCCGGCTATCTGTCACCGGAGCAGGCCGACGGGCGCGGCGGGCAGGCCATCGGCCCACCGAGCGACGTGTTCTCCCTCGGTTGCGTCCTGGCGTTCGCGGCGACGGGTCGGCCGCCGTTCGGTACCGGGGCACTCGACGCCCTGCTGTACCGGGCCGTGCACGACCCTGCCGACCTCGACGGTGTCCCGCCCGCGCTCGGCGAGGTGGTGTCGCGCTGTCTGGAGAAGGACCCGGCGCAGCGGCCCGGTGCCGATGAACTGGTGCGGGAACTGCTTCCTGGTGACCTGGCCGACGAACCGCTTGACGAGCCGGCCGACGACTCCGCCGACGTACTGGCCCATGACAGGCCCGACGGCGGCACGGAGACAGGCGGCGGGGCAGCGGGCGGCGGAGCCCGCTCATGGCTGCCGGAGGACATCACGCGGCTGATCGCCCGGCGTTCGGCCGCCGCGCTCGCGCTGCCGGACATCGACCGCACCGAGATCTCGGCCGGTGCCTCACGAACGGAGGGCGCCCCGGAGAGCCGCTCCCAGGGCAGGAGCGGACCGCAGGACGCCCGCACCCGCCCGGCATCCGGTGCCGAGGATGCGGTGCCGTCGGCCACGGGCACGCCCCGGACCCCCGGACGGCGCCGAGTCCTCCTGCTCGCCGGCGGCGCGGTGTTCGCGGCGGCTGCGGGCGCCGGCTGGTGGACCCTGGGCAGGAACGGCGGCATGGACGAGGCGAAGCCCACCGCCTCCGCCTCGTCACGCCGCCCCGCCTTCACCGTCGCGGTGCACGGCGACCTCAGCGGCACCCGGCGAGAGACGGGGCGGGCACAGGAGCGCGGACTGCGACTGGCCGTCGCGGAGTTCAACGCCCGGGGCGACGCTCCCTTCGACGTGAAGGTGCGGGCCGTCGACGACACCGGCGACCCGGCCGTCGCGGCACGACTGGCGAAGCAGCTCGCCGACGACCCGTCGGTGCTCGCCGTGGTCGGCCCGACCACGGACGAGACCGCCCAGACGGCGCTCGCCGCCTACGACGCCGGCCTCCTGCCTGTGCTCGCCGTGTCCCCCGGAGCCATCAACCTCAGTGTCCAGGGCTTCCGTTCGTTCCTGCACGCACGGATCGCCGACGCGCTGCTCCCCTTCTACATCAGCGCCTATCTGCGCGGGACGGCGCACTCGCGCAAAATTGGTCTCATCGTCGACCGCGCGGCCGACAACTACGGCGCGGAGCTCAGCAACACCCTCAGCAGGGTGTTGCGGGACGCGGGACAGCCGTACCTGCCGAGGGTGGTGGGTGCCATGCGGTCCGGCTTCGGCGACACGGTGGAGGATCTGCTGGCCGCCGCTGCCGACTCCATTGCCTTCGCCGGGCTGCACGACCGGGGCGCGTCCCTCGCCCGGACGCTGCTGGAGCGCGACTTCTCCGGCGCCCGCGCCGCCGGACCGGCCCTGCTCGACCCGCGTTTCCTCACGGCGGCGAAGGAAGCCGCCGAGGGATGGACGATCGTCGCACCGGCCATCGACGCGTCGCTCAAGCCTGAGGCCAAGGCGTTCGCCGACGCCTACCGCAAACGCTGGAAGGAGGCGCCGCCTCGGTACGCGGCAGAGGCCTACGACGTGGCGGGCATGGTGCTGAAGGCGCTGGCGGACCTGTCGGCGAAAAGCCGCACCCGCAAGGAGCTGCTCGCCGCCGTACGGGCCATCAAGTACCAGGGCATCACAAGGACGTTCGCGTTCCAGAAGATCGGGCAGATCGTCCCCGACGGCACCGGGGTCTCCCTCTGGCGGGTCGAAGACGGTCGCTTCGTGTACGGCGGCCCCGCTCCCTTCGCGGCCTGATGGAACCGCTGCGTCCGACCGATCCGTCCCGGCTGGGCCGTTACCGGATGCTGCGGCGGCTCGGAGCCGGCGGCATGGGCGTCGTCTTCCTGGCCCGCGCGCCCGGAGGGGCGTTCGCCGCGGTCAAGGTCGTGCGGGCGGTCCATGCCGACGGCGAGGACTTCCGGGCCCGGTTCCGCCGGGAGATCGCGGTGGCCCGGCAGGTGGACAGCCCCTGGGTGGTCCCGTTGCTGGACGCGGACGCCGACGCGGAGGATCCGTGGCTGGCGACCGCGTTCGTACCCGGACCTTCGCTCTCCGAAGTACTGGAGACGCAAGGGCCGTTGTCCGCCGCCACCGTGTGTGTCCTGGGGCTCCGGCTCGCCGAGGCACTGGAGGCGGTACACCGGGCGGGGCTCGTGCACCGCGATGTGAAGCCGGGCAATGTGCTGCTGGCCCCGGACGGGCCGCGGCTGATCGACTTCGGCATCGCACGGACGCCGGAGGGTACGGCGCTCACGTCCAGCGGCGTGATCGTCGGCTCGCCCGGATTCCTGTCGCCCGAACAGGCGCGGGCGCGCGCCGACGAGATCGGCCCGCCGAGCGACGTCTTCTCGCTGGGCTGTCTCCTGGCCTTCGCCGCCACGGGCGTAAGGCCCTTCGGCTCCGGTGCGGCCGCCGGCATGCTGCTTCGCACGGTCTACGAGGAGCCGGAGCTGCCCGGGCTGCCGGACGCACTGGAGCCGCTCGTACGGGCGTGCCTGGACAAGCGTCCGGCACGGCGGCCGACCGCCGCCCAGGTCCGCGAGACACTGGACGGGATCGCCCCCGACGACCGGGAGCGGTGGCTGCCCGAGCCGGTCACGCGGCTGATCGCCGACCGCTCCGCGGCCGTGCTCGGCATGGAGGCGATCGAGCCGACCCGGGTGTCCGCGCCGGCCGCCACGGTGTCACCGGAAGCCGCGACGGTGACGTCCCTGGTGGATCCGGAATCCCGCACACCTGTCGTGGGCCGCCGTGGATTCCTGCGCATCGGCTCCACGGCCGGAGTACTGGCGGCAGGCGGCGGAACCTGGTGGTGGAGCACCCGTGGCGGCCGGAAGACGGGCGGCGGCTCCTCGCCCTCCTCGGCCCCACGGCCCGAACTCGTCGTGGCCTTCCAGGGGGATCTGTCCGGCGCCGCGAAGGACACCGGGCACGCACAGCTGGGCGGCGCCCGGCTGGCCGTCGAGCGCGTCAACGCCGAAAGCGGCCGCCCGCTGCGGCTGACACTGCGCCCGTACGACGACGGGGGCGATCCCGAACGGGCCCGGGACCTGGCTGAGCGGCTGACGGCGGACGAGCGTGTCCTCGCCGTTCTGGGCCCCACCACCGACGCGTGCTTCCTTGCCGCGGAGGACGCCTACACCGAGGCCGTGATGCCTGTCCTCTCTGTTTCGGTGGGGGTCGCGCCACAGGTCAGGGAGGGCAGCACGTCCATTCTCCGCTCGCATGCGGCGCTGCGGCCCATCGATCAGCTGCTCGCCGCCCCCTGCAACGCCTATCTGGCCAACTCTGCCGACGCGCGGAGGGTGTTCCTCGTGGACGACCGTGCCGAGGGCGACTTCGCCTGGACCCTCTGCGACGACCTCCAACGGGTGCTGCGACGGGCGGGGAGGGACGCGACCGTCACGAGCGTCGCCGCCGGGACGCTCGATTCCGCCGCGCTGGCCGGAAAGGTCATGGCGGATCGTGCGGACGCGGTCGTGTTCAGCGGAAACCAGGAACGCGCGGGCGCTTTCGCGTCGGCGCTGCGCACGGCGCGGTTCATCGGGGCCCGGATCGCGACCCAACGGGCATTCGGCACACGGTTCCTGAAGTCCGCGGGTGCCGCCGCAGAGGACTGGGTCTTTGCCACCACCTTCATCGATCCGACATCCACGCCGACGGCCCGCTCCTTCACCGCGGCGTACCGCGCGCGGTTCGGCGAGCACCCCGGCTGGTACGCGGCGGAGGCGTACGACGCCGTGCTGTTCCTGGCCGAGGTCTGTGCAAGGAAGGGCTCTCCCCTGGCGGAACGGGGCGCGATCGTGCGCCGCATGACCGAGGTCGACCACCGCGGCATCAGCCGGACGATCGAGTACACCGCGGACAAGGGCTACAACAGCGACGCGCTGTTCCTGTTCCGCACCGTCGACGGAGAGTTCGACTTTCTCGGGCAGTACAAGGAAGCGGTCGCGTGAACCGGCCGCATCGACGGAAGCCCCCGCCGCAAAGCGTGCTTTGCGGCGGGCGCGACGCTCGTCGCCAGGTGGCACATACGCGGGAGCCCTGTGGGGAACCTGTGGCGCCGGGCGTGTCCATGGCAGTCTTCTGCTAACTTCCCGACGGTTGTGACCTGGCCGAACTTCCCTGTCCGGGAGGTGTGTCGGGGTCAGGGACGCGGGAAACGGGGGAAGGGCCATGACCTCTGCGGAGGGCTACCAGGTCGGGCACAAGGGCATGTCGGGCCAGGCCGGCGAACTCGACGGTTCCGGCAACGACGTGGGCAAGATCCGCAAGGCCGTCGCCGGCACGATGTGCTACACGCAGGACGCCCTCGGCGGCTCCGACACCGGGCCCGCGTTCAACGCGTTCGCGGCCGCCTGGGAGGCCGAGACCAAGGTCCTCGAAGCGGCCCTGCACGAACTCGCGGACAAGGTCCGCCTCTCGAGCCACGCGTACCGCGGTTCCGACATCGATGTCCGTACGGGAGCCCACGCCGTCTCCGCCGGCTCGGCGGCCGACGCCGGCGTCAGCACGATGCCGGCCCACGCCCAGCGCCCGTCCGCGCTGGCCACCTACTGACGGGCACACGTCCATGACGGAATCCACGAACGACCGCAGGCAGAAGCTCGACGGCCTGCGCGGGCGCATCTCCTCGGCCGGCAGCAAGAACGACCTGATCGACGCGATCGAGGACGCCCTCGGCGTCTCGGCGCCGGTCGGCGACCCGAAGGTGATCGAGGCCTTGGGCAAGCGCTACACCGGCCAGACCGACGAGGCCGACGCGGTGAGCGACCGGATCAACAAGATCGCCCGCAGGGGTCTTCCGCAGGTCTGGGTCGGCGACACGAGCGTCCTCGCCTCCGACGTGGTGGGCGCCGCCTCCCGCGACGCCCAGCAGATGATCAAGGCGTTCCAGGGCGGCGGCAAGGCACTGATCGCGCTGTCCGACGCGCTGGAGACCGCGCAGACCAAGGACAGGACCGGCCGCGGCAAGCTGCGCGACGCCCGCACCATGCTCGGCGGCAAGGACGGCTTCTTCGACGACTGGCACGAGGACGACGACGAGGAGGACCTCCGTCTGCGGGCCCGCTCGCTGGCCTCCCTCGGCGTCAACGACCTGCACACGGCGGCCGCCGACGCCGATGACGCCGCCCGCGTCGCGGCCCGCGACCTCAACAAGTTCGCCGCCGAGGCCCGCGCCGGCCGGATGGACACCGACGAACTGACCGCCGCCGACCGCCTCGCCCTCGCCGACACCAGCAACGTCGGCGGCGACGCCGAACTGAACGAGATCCTCAGCGCCAACGACCTCGAGCGCTCGGGCCGTGCCATGACGAACCTCTCGCCCGCCGAACGGGCCCGTATGGAACGGCTCCTGGCGAACGCGTCGAGCCCGCAGGAGAAGGCGTACCTCATAAAGGCCCTCGCCTCGGGCTACGACGTCGGCGAGGTCGAGGAGTTCGGAGGGAAGATCCACGGCAAGGACTCGACATGGCTCCAGGAGCACCTGACGCCGGTCACCATCGGCTCCACCACGAAGCAGGAGGAGCAGAAGTTCGGTGACGAGCACTGGTCCCAGGACGACGAGACCTGCGTCCCGTCCTCGACGGTCACGGCGCGCGCCATGGTCGACCCGGTGTACGCCCTCGAACTCACCGGCGGCCCCGACGGCCAGGACAATGACCCCGACCACTTCCGCAAGCGCCTGCACGACGAGCAGTTCCGCATGAACGACGAGGGCGACGGCGAGTACGACGGCTGGTGGTGGGACCGCCACGCGGCCGGCATGGACTCCGACGGGCAGGAGGAGATCTCCGACAAGGAGCTCGGCCCGCACACCGGCGACAAGTACGACACGCAGGAGATGGACGGCGCCGACGACCGGCGCGGCGTCCTGCCCGACATCGAGAAGTCCGTCGCCGACGGCAAGCCGGTCCCCTTCAACATCTCCCGCGAGGACGAGGACGGCAACATGCACGGCCACAGCCTGATGATCATCGGGCAGGAGGACGGGAAGCTGCAGATCTACAACCCCTGGGGCACCACCACGTGGGTGAGCGAGGACGACTTCATCAACGGCGACCTCAGCGCGGCCACCGACGACCGCTACTCCAAGGCCCACAAGGGCGATGTCAGCCGCGTCTACATCGAGCGGAACTGAGGGTGTCCATGCGATCCGCCCTGCGTGCGGCGCCCGCCCTGGCCGCCCTGCTCCTCGTCCTCACCGGCTGCGGCGAAGCCGCGTACGAGACCGACGAGCGGACCATCACCGTCGACAACGGCGAGGAGTTCACGCTGAAGGTCCCGGCCAACCCCGAGCTCGGCCAGAACTGGTATCTGGCGAGTCCGCGCGCGGACGCGGACGTCCTGAAGTACCGGGGCGACCGCGAGGACACCGGCGACGGTGACGGAGCCCAGTTCTTCGACTTCACCGCGCTCTCGCCCGGGAAGGCGACGGTGAAGCTGCTGTTCTGCCCCTACGGCCGGTGCCACAGCTCCGACGAGGTCTCGTCGGAGCCGGTCCCGACGGCCACGGGGACCCCGAAGAACTCGGACCAGGAAGCCGCCTACTACCTCTATACGATCACCGTCCGCTGAGCCGGACCGGAACGGAACGACGATGGTCCACGACCCCTCCCCGCGTACCGACGACGAGGTGCTCGCCGCCACCGACATCGAGGCGCTGCTGCGCCACGGCCTCAGCCGCGACACCTTCCGCACCGCGCTCTTCGGCGACGGTGCGATCGCCGCCGCCGTCACCCTCGACCGGCTCGGAGTGCTGCCGCGCTCGGTGAGGTACATCGCGAAGATCGTCCGGGCCGGCGGCCTCACGTACGCGGCCGGGCCGGCCGAGCCCCTGCCGTCGGGTGCCGCGTCCGCATACCTGCGGGACTGGCTGGAGACCGCCGCGCAGGTCGCCGGCACACCGGATGACGAGGCGCGCGCCGCACGCTGGCTGGACACGGTCGCCGAGCTCATCGGCCTGCGCCGCGGCAGCCGGGCCGCGACGGACCGGGCGGGGAGTCAGCAGTGGGGTGCCTGAGTCCCTGGCAGCCGGCTGAGACGGCGAGCGGCCTTCCGGGCGTACCGCCCACAGATCGGGCGAGCGGGGGCCGTTCGCATCGTCCGGAGGTTCCGCCCGGCACCTGACACCTTGCCGACGACGTCGACGAAGGCGCGTCAGTGGTGGTGGCCGTGCCGGCCGAGGGTCTCCACGGGGGTCGCGCCGGGGCGGGTCCACTGCGGCACGGGCCGGCTGGTCGGGCCCCAGGTCGCGACGCCGTCGGCGTCCGAGCGCCAGTACCAGCAGGCCTGGCGGCCCTCTGACGGGTACCCTTCGCGGACATCGCCGATCACCGGCCGGCCCTCAGGGTTGTCCTCCCACGCCTCGCCGCGGCCGTAGGGCGTCATGTCGAGCAGGCCGAGGGATCCGTTGACCGGTTCGTTGCCACGGCCCGTCGTGGAATAGGTGAGGAACACGCGGTCGCCGTCGCGCAGGAAACAGACGATGTGCCCCATTTCTCCGCCGACCGGCGCCTCCACGCCCCGCACCGAGTACCAGGGCTGGGTGTAACCCATGAACTCGACGTAGGGAGCCACCTCGTCCCACGGGCCGGAGGTCAGCACGGCGAACGAGACGCCCCGGGCATTGAGGTAGACGGCGTCCTTCACGTGCCAGGCCGTGGTGGTGCAGCCCTCGCACTGCCCCTGGTACGGCGCGCCGTCGTACCACATGTGCTGGTAGACCACGAGCTCGTCGCGACCCTGGAACAGGTCGAGGAACGGGACCGGCCCGTCGACGCCGGTGACCTCGACCGCGCCGTCGAGCTCGACCATGGGCAGCCGCCGCCGGGCCGCGGCGATCGCGTCGCCCTCATGGGTGTGCGCCTTCTCGCGGACCAGCAACTCCTCGCGCGCCGCCTGCCAGCCGGCCAGGTCGACGACCGGCGGCTTGCCGGGGAGGTTGCTGCTCCTGTTGCCGGGCGTGGTCGTCATGGTGTCCTCCGTGGTATCTCGTGCCGGGCACGTACGACGTCCTACGACGCTCACCGGAACAGACTCGCGCCCCTGCCGGAACTCATCGGGGCAGGGGGCGCGCCCTCGGCCGAGCCTGGACGGATCACGTCCGGCTGACAACTTCACGGACCCGCTCGTGCACCTGGCAAGATCCTGTGACGCACAGCGACGGCATCCGCGCACTGTGCGGCAGGGACACCTGAGAGCAAGAGCCACCCGACCAGCGGGCAACTTGGAGCGGTAGCGGCTTTCTTGTCCGCCGGCCGTCGCCCTGTGAGACTGCGGACATGGGGCAACGTACACAGGCGGATCGGGACGCGGTCACGGTGGAGATCGGCTACGCGCTGGTCAGCGGATTCCTGGTCGCGGGGCTGACGTTCCTCGGGATCGCCGGACCGGCGACAGTGTTCGCCCTGCCGCACGCCGCGGAACGCGGACTGGTCGTGGGCGGCGCGGTCGTGGGCGCGGTCGCTTTCGTGCTGCGCGTCGTGCACGTGCTGTGGCGGTTCGCCCGCACACCCGATCAGCCCAGCCAGCCGGGCCGCACCAGCCCCGACTCATAGGCGAGTACGACGAGTTGGGCGCGGTCGCGCGCACCCAGCTTCACCATCGTGCGGCTCACATGCGTCTTCGCCGTGAGCGGGCTGACCACAAGCCGTCGGGCGATCTCCTCGTTGGACAGGCCGATGCCGACCAGTGCCATCACCTCGCGTTCCCGTTCGGTGAGTTCACTCAGTCCCTCGGCATCGGCCGGCGCCTTGGAGCGGGCCGCGAACTCGGCGATGAGGCGGCGGGTGACGCCCGGCGAGAGCAGCGCGTCCCCCTCCACCACCGCCCGTACGGCACGCAGCAGTTCCTCCGGTTCGGTGTCCTTGACCAGGAAGCCGGAGGCGCCCGAGCGGATGGCCTCGAAGACGTACTCGTCGATCTCGAAGGTGGTGAGCATGACCACCTTGACCTCGTGCAGCCGCTCGTCCCCGGTGATCCGGCGGGTGGCGGCCAAGCCGTCGAGGACCGGCATCCGGATGTCCATCAGGACCACGTCCGGTCGCAGTTCACCGGTCAGTCGCACCGCCTCCTCGCCGTCGCAGGCCTCGCCCGCCACCTCGATGTCGTGCTGGGCGTCGAGCAGGGCCCGGAAGCCTGCCCGGACCAGCATCTGGTCGTCGGCGAGCAGTACGCGGATCACGTCGTCTCCTTCTGCTGCACAGGCAGATCGGCCCGTACCCGGAAGCCGCCGTCCGGCCGCGGACCCGCCACGATCGTGCCACCGAGAGCGGCGGCCCGCTCCCGCATTCCGGCCAGGCCGTTGCCGCTGCCGCCCGCGTCCGAACCGGTCGCCGGGCCGTCGTCGTCGACCTGCAGGCTCAAGCCGCCCGGCGTGTGGACGATCCGTACCCGGGCCGTACGGGAGCCCGAGTGCCGCACGACGTTCGTCAGCGCCTCCTGGACGATACGGAACGCCGCCAGGTCGGCGCCGGGTGACAGAGGCCGGGGTTCGCCCTCCGTGGCGACATCGACGCGCAGGCCGGTGCTCGCCGCCTGTTCGACCAGTTCGGGGAGGCGCGCGAGGCCAGGGGCGGGGGCGCGCGGGGCGGCGCCCGGCGCGCGCAGGGTGTCGAGCACCTGCCGCACCTCGCCGAGCGCCTCTTTGCTCGCCGCCTTGATGGTGGTCAGGGCGGTTCTGGCCTGCTCCGGATCGCTGTCGAGCAGCGCGAGGCCGACCCCGGCCTGGACGTTGATGACGGAGATGGAGTGCGCGAGGACGTCGTGCAGTTCGCGCGCGATCCGCAGCCGTTCCTCGTCGGCGCGGCGCCGCTCGGCGGCGGCACGCTCGGCGCGCTCCCTGGCCCAGACCTCGCGGCGTACGCGGACGAGTTCGGCGGCCGCCAGGATCGCGACGACCCAGGCGGTGATGACCAACTCCTGCGCCCAGGGCGCGGCGTCGTCGGTGCCCGGCGGCAGAGAACGGTAGAGCCAGTGCGCGATCAGCAGATGCCCGGCCCACAGCACTCCGAGCGTCCACCAGGCGGCCCGCCGGTGCCCCGAGACGACGGCGGCGAAGGCGGCCACGGCGAGGGTGAGGAAGACCGGCCCGTACGGGTATCCCCCCGCGAAGTACACGAACGCGGTGGCGGCGACGCCGAGAAGCACCGCGACCGGACAGCGGTGGCGGAACAGGCAGAGCACCGGGCCGACGAGCAGCAGGACGCGCGCGAAGGCGTCGAGGGGCTCCCGGTCCTGGCCCTGCGCGGCAAAGTGCGTCCCGACCATGACGAACACGGTCAGCGCCAGCGTCGACATCCAGGGCAGCCGCCCGCCCTCGCGCCGCTGCTCCCAGTGCCGAAACCGCGGTGGCCCGCCCTGTGACCAGGGAGGACCACCGCAGATACGTGAGCGCTGCTCTTCCATACGGCCACGCTAGACGGGGTCGGGACACGTGGGCGTCAGCCGGGCGTGGCGATCACACGTACTCCCTGTGGAGTACGTCCCCGGGGGCGGCGGCGTCAGAGGCCGCGACGGTCTTCGCCGGTGACGTACGGGGGCAGGGGCTTCGACGTCCCGTACGGGAACAGCGGCATCGGCCTACGGGAACATCGGCGACGACGAGCCGGCGGACCGCCGTCCGTTCACGCCTTCAGCTCCCGCCCGCGGGTGTGAGCGTTGCCCCTCCGCCGACTGCGTGCCGGGGCCGCAGTCCGACCTCGTGCGCGAGGCGGTCGGTGGCATGGGCGAAGAAGGCTTCCCGGTCCTCGACGATGCGATGGAACTGGCCGAAGATCTCGAAGGAGATCAGCCCGAAGATCTCCGACCAAGCGGCGACCAGGGCCACGGCGACGGCAGGCGGCAGATCCGGGGCCAGGTCGGCGGACAGGCGCTCCGCCTCGGGCCGTAGCCGGGGGGTGAGGGGCGGAAGGGCGATACCGGCCGCGCGATGGGCGTCGCGGACGATCGAGATGAGCGCGAGTCCGACACGGGAAGCAGGGCCCACGGTGTCCTGGGGGGCCTGGTAGCCGGGGACCGGGGAGCCGTAGATCAGCGCGTACTCGTGGGGGTGCGCGAGAGCCCATCCGCGCACGGCGGAGCACAGTGCACCCCAGCGGACGAGGGGGTCGCCCCGGTCGGGGACAGCCGCCACGGCCGACTCGGCGGCGGCGCCGACCGCGTCGTACGCGTCGACGATCAGGGCGGTCAGCAGATCGTCGCGGCTCGGGAAGTAGCGATAGAGGGCGGAGGAGACCATGCCCAGCTCGCGGGCGACGGCGCGCAACGAGAGCTTGGCGGCCCCCTCGCGCGCGAGCTGTTTGCGCGCCTCCTCCTTGATGGCGGCGGTCACTTCGATACGGGCCCGCTCCCTGGCCCCCCGGATGGTGCTCATGCGAAACAGTCTCTCACGATTCGGAGCACTGACCAAGAACGAGAGCACTGCTCTTGCTTTTGAGCACCCGCCGAGTGCACACTGCTCTTAAGCGAGAGCAGTGCTCTCACAGAGACGCCGGATCGCCCCGACAGGAGACAGCCATGCCGCAGACGCACTACATCAGGCCCAACCGGTTCGACACGGTCGTGAACACCTTCATCGGCTGGCTCACCCGCCACGGCGTCAGCGTCATGGGCACCGCGGAGCTCTCCGTCCGCGGCCGCTCCAGCGGTGAATGGCGGCGCATCCCGGTCAACCCGCTCCCCTACGAGGGCGGCCCGTATCTCATCTCCGCCCGTGGCCACTCCCAGTGGGTGCGCAATCTGCGTGCCGCGGGTGGCGGGCAGCTCCAAGTCGGCCGCCGGACCCAGCAGTTCACTGCGGTGGAGCTGCCGGACGACGAGAAGCCCACACTGCTGCGCCGCTACCTCGAGCGCTGGGGCTGGGAAGTCGGCCGCTTCTTCGGTGACGTCAACGCGAAGTCGACGGACGAGGAACTGCTCGCCGCCGCGCACAAACACCCGGTCTTCCGTATCACCGTCACGAAGTGAACGTCGCTCCGGCTCAGTCGGTCGCCGACTGCTGACCCGGTCGAGTCGCCCGCCGAGTGGTGACGGACGGCTTCGCGGAGGCGATCCCGCTCCTGGCGGAGCCCCCCGCACTGCGCACATCTGCCGCGTGGGTCCAGCGGGATTCGCCGACGAGAGGCAGTGTCGGTATCAGCCGCTGATGTCGTCGCCGAACGGCACTCTTGACTCGCTCTCGCTCGCCTCTTCCTCCTCGTCGCCACCCATGACGTCGAGCAGACGTTGCCGCGCCTGCTCCAGACGACGGGCACAGTCAGGCATGAAGATCTCAACGAGCGACGTCTCCAGGGTGCCGGAGATCGCGTAGATACCTGACCAGACGGCACGATCCGGGACGATCGCATCGAGCTTGTCGGACTTCATCATCACTTCATGGAGCCAGTCCGAGAGCACGAACGCTTGATCGTGTGTGAGCTTGATGACCACCGGTTCTTCGTCCACGCGGTCGAGGTACGCGACGGTCGGGCGGGGCTACGCGGTTGGGCCTGTGGCTGGTCAAACGCGAACTCGGGGCAGACACCGCGACAGGCGTGGAAACCATGCTGGAGTACGGAGCGCGCGGAACCGTCTGGCAGGCGTCCTCACCGGAGTAGCTCTGCGCTCCGTGCGGACGAAGGCCGCGGCTCGCCTGCCGGGCAGCGCCCGGCGGGGCCAGGTGCCCGGCAGGCAGCCATCGGCAGGTCCGACGGCCCCGGCTATGCCCGCTTGTCCAGCGCGTCCAGCGCCCGCCTGGCCAGTGAATGCGTCCGCACCAGCCCGGCCAGCGACGTCGACCCGCGGGTGATGTCCGCGAACGCCTTCCACGCCGGACGGAAACCGGTGATCGCCGCATGCAGCAGTACCGGCCTGCGCTCGAACACGGCGAGCATCCGCCGGCCGACCGCCATCTCCACACCGAGCCCCGCCTTGATCGCGAAGGCGTAGTTCAGCGCCTGCCGACGGGCGTCCACGCCGTCGTGGGCCTCGGCGATACGCACGGCCCACTCCCCCGCGAGCCGCCCCGACCGCAGCGCGAAGGAGATGCCCTCCCTGGTCCAGGGCTCCAGCAGTCCTGCGGCATCACCGCACACCAGCACCCGGCCGCGCGACAGCGGCGAGTCGTCGCTGCGGCAGCGCGTCAGATGGCCCGACGAGATCGTGGGCTCGAAGCCCGCCAGCCCCAGCCGGGCGATGAAGTCCTCCAGATAGCGCTTGGTGGCCGCACCCTCACCGCGCGCCGAGATCACGCCGACGGTCAGTGTGCGTCCCTTGGGGAACACCCAGCCGTAGCTCCCCGGCATCGGGCCCCAGTCGATCAGGACACGCCCTGCCCAGTCCTCGGCGACCGTCTCGGGAACAGGAATCTCCGCCTCCAGGCCGAGGTCGACCTGATCCAGCTTCACCCCGACATGGGCGCCTATCCGGCCGGCACTGCCGTCCGCACCGACGACCGCGTGCGCCAGCACCGTCTCGCCGCCGGACAGCACCACGGCCACCGTGCGCCGGTCGGGGACGGCCGGGCCGTGCTGCTCGACGCGGGAGACGGTCTCGCCGGTGCGCAGCACCGCGCCCGCCTTCTGCGCCTGCTCGACGAGCCCCGCGTCGAAGTCGGGGCGGTTGATCAGCCCGAAAAGCATCCGCTTGGAGCGGCGGGTGCGGGCCAGTCTGCCGTTCAGCGAGAAGGTGACGGCATGGATCTTGTCCCGCAGCGGGAGTTCGAAGCCGGGCGGAAGGCTGTCGCGCGAGGGGCCGATGATGCCTCCGCCGCAGGTCTTGTAGCGGGGGAGCTCGGCCTTCTCCAGCAACAGCACCCTGCGGCCTGCGACCGCGGCCGCATAGGCCGCCGAGGCGCCCGCAGGGCCTGCGCCGACCACGACGACGTCCCACACCGAGGGGTCGCCCAGCTCATTCGCCGCCGCTGCTCCGGTGGCATCGTTCTCGCTGCTCACGATGTACTTCTGCTCCCGATCCGCCCTGTGGCCATGCTCAGTCCGCATCCTACGGCGCGGCCCGGTCCCGCCCCCTGTGGGAGGATCGGCCACACTTTTGCTGTACACCCGTCGCGTGCACACCTCGCACAACGTCGCACCCACAAGGAGCGTGCCCATGACCGCGAATCCGATCGCAGAGACCATCGCCTCGCTGATGCCCCGCGCCAAGGCGGAGCTCACGGAGCTGGTGGCCTTCCAGTCGGTCGCGGACGAGGCAGTGGCGCCGCGCAGTGAGTGCGAGGCCGCCGCGAACTGGGTGGCCGGTGCGCTGCGCGCCGAGGGATTCGAGGACGTGGCGCTGCTGGACACCCCCGACGGTTCGCAGTCGGTGTACGGACTGCTGCCCGGCCCGGAGGGTGCGCCGACCGTGCTGCTGTACGCGCACTACGACGTGCAGCCGCAGCTGGACGCGTCGGCCTGGATCAGCCCGCCCTTCGAGCTGACCGAGCGGGACGGCCGCTGGTACGGGCGCGGCGCCGCCGACTGCAAGGGCGGCTTCATCATGCACCTGCTCGCGCTGCGCGCCCTGAAGGCGAACGGCGGCGTGCCGGTGACGGTCAAGATGATCGTGGAGGGCTCGGAGGAGCAGGGCACCGGCGGTCTGGAGCAGTACGCCGAGGCGCACCCCGACCTGCTGACGGCCGACACCATCGTGATCGGCGACACCGGGAACTTCCGGGTGGGCCTGCCGACGGTGACGGCGACGCTGCGCGGCATGACCATGATCCGCGTCCAGGTCGACACGCTGGAGGGCAACCTGCACTCGGGCCAGTTCGGCGGCGCCGCGCCGGACGCGCTGGCCGCACTCATCCGCGTACTGGACTCGCTGCGCGCCGCGGACGGCTCGACGGTGATCGACGGGCTCGAGGCGCAGGCCCGGTGGGACGGGGTGCAGTATCCCGAGGAAGACTTCCGCCGCGACGCCAAGGTCCTCACGGGTGTGGGCCTGACCGGCAACGGCACGGTGGCCGACCGTATCTGGGCGCGGCCCGCCGTCACCGTGATCGGCATCGACTGCCACCCGGTGGCGGGTGCCACTCCGTCCATCCCGGCGAGCGCCCGTGCGCAGATCAGTCTCCGTGTGCCGCCCGGCCAGGACGCGACGGAGGCCACCAAGCTGCTGTTCGCCCATATCGAGAAGCACACGCCGTGGAACGCGCGCGTCTCACTGGAACAGGTCGGCCAGGGCCAGCCGTTCCAGGCGGATGTCACCAGCCCCGCGTACACCTCGATGGCGGAGGCGATGCGGGTGGCGTACCCGGGGGAGGAAATGCACTCGGCCGGGATGGGCGGCTCGATCCCGCTGTGCAACACACTCGCCGCGCTGTATCCGCAGGCGGAGGTCCTGCTCATCGGGCTGAGTGAGCCGGAGGCGCAGATCCACGCGGTGAACGAGAGTGTCTCGCCCGAGGAACTGGAGCGGCTGTCGGTCGCCGAGGCGCTCTTCCTGGTCAACTACGCGGAGTCCAAGAAGGGTTGAGCGGCGGGTTCAGCGCTCGGCGAAGATCGCGGCAAGCGTAGATGCAGGTGGCGGGCGTGCGCCGGTGGGTACGGTCACGGCATGGACTTCCTTCAGGTACTGCCGCAGCTGCACATGTTCCGTTTCCCGATCGGTCAGGCGTACTTGTGGCACGACGGGGACGAACTGACGCTCATCGACGCGGGGAACCGGGACTCCGCGCCGCTGATCGAGACGGCGATACGGGGCGCGGGCCTGGATCCCGCCGGCCTCCGCCGGATCGTGCTGACCCACTGCCACCGTGACCACGTGGGCGCGGCCGGGGAGTTGGCGGAGCGGTACGGCGCCGAGGTGCTGGCGCACCGCCTCGACGCACCGGTCGTACGGGGCGAGGAGCCGGTGCCCGAGCCCGTGCTGCTGGACTGGGAGGTCCCGCTGTACGAGCGCGGGCTCACGGTCCCGCCCGCCCCGCCGACCCGGGTGGACCGCGAACTCGAGGACGGTGAGGTGCTGGACTTCGGCGGCGGGGCCGTCGTGGTGCACTCCCCCGGCCACACCGACGGGTCGATCGGCATCCATCTGCCGTACCGCGGCGTGCTGTTCACAGGAGACTGTGTCGCCGGGGTCGGCCAGGTCATGCTAGGCGTCTTCAATGTCGACAGGGCCGCGGCGCAGGTGTCCATGCGCCGCCTCGCCTCGCTCGCGCCGTCCACGGTCTGCTTCGGGCACGGTGACCCCCTGACGGAAAACGCCACGGCCCTGCTGCTGGCGTCAGCCGACGGGGATGCCGGCCTCTAGGTTGAGTACGGTCCCGCGCTCGCGGGCCCGCAGCGCCCAGCGCAGCCGTTCGTAGCGGGTGGGCGGCAGCAGCTGGGCGGCCTCCTGCTCGCTGACGAACCTGCAGCCGCGCAGCTCCGATCCGGGCAGCCTCACCCGGCCGGCGTCGCCTTCAGGGAGTCTGCCGCCGTCGAACAGCAGCCGAAGTCCGCCGAATCCGGGCGGCCGGGGCGGCTCCCAGTCGACCACGAGAAGGTTCGGTACCTCGTCGAGTTCGATGCCGAGCTCCTCGGCGACCTCACGCATCCCGGCACGGGCCGGCGCCTCTCCGCGCTCCACGACACCGCCCGGGAACTCCCAACCGGGCTTGTAGGTCGGGTCGACGAGGAGCACGCGGTCGTGGTCGTCGAAGAGGAGTACGCCCGCGGCGAGTGTCTCGGACGTCGGTTCAGGTGTCTGGACGATCTCGCAGGCGGCGGCCGCCCCGGTCCGTACCGCCGTCGCGATCTGCCGCGCGGTCTCGTGCGGGTCGATACGGCTGGTGTCGATGACGTGCGCATCGCCGGTGATCCAGCCGAGCGCGGCACGGTACGGCTCGATGTGGTCGAACGCCCACTGCCGGAAGCGTTGGTCGCCGTCGGGGGTGTCGGGCACCTCGCGCCCGGCTATCCGCTCGCGCAGGATCGTTTCGTCCGGGCAGAGCAACACATGGCGCACGGGAATACGGCGGGAGGCGAGACCGCCGAAGATCTCGTCGCGGTACTCCTGACGCAGCAGCGTCATCGGCACCACCAGTACACCGCCGAGCTCGGTCAGCAGCGCGGCTGCCGTGTCCACGACCAACCGCCGCCAGATCGGGAGGTCCTGGTAGTCGTCGACCTCGTCGAGCCTCTTCCGCGGCAGCAGACATCGCACGCCGTCGCCGACGAGCTCGGGATCGAACAGTGTGCTGTTCGGGATCAGATCGATCAGTTCGCGCGCGGTACTGGTCTTGCCCGCTCCGAACGCACCGTTGATCCAGACGATCACGGTTCCCCCTCTTCTGTTGCCCACAGTGGATTGCCCGCAACACCCTGCCACGGAAACCCGGAACGGGAAGAGGCCGCGTCCTGCGCGGTCGTCCTGTCACGACCGCCACTGTCCGTCCGTGGGTGTGCCGCGGCGGCGCCGCGGGGCGCCACGTCCGGCCGACCCGTGACCGCCGTGCCCGCTCCCGCTCCTTCCCCTTGGTCAAGACCAAGGTCAGCCCCGCGGAGGCGATCCGTCGAACCGTCTCCGCCGGGGCGCACGGTCCGTCACGCCCCGGCGTCGGCCCCTGTCCGCTCACACTGATGCCGGTTCCAGTTTCAGGGCCTCGATGCCCCACCTGATCAGCCGGTCGCAGTCCTCCTGACCCGTGATGCGATGCAGCTCCAGGAAGATGTGCCACGCGGCTTCCATGCGCCCGTTGTCAGCGGGGAATCCGCTGTGTTCGAGGGCGCGGGCGAGGTGGTCGCTGTACAGGCTCGGTCCGCGGTCGGGCTGGTGGTACGCCTTGCTTGCGGTCTCCGCGCACCGCAGCAGCCCGAGAAGGTTCACCGCCCCGATCGTCATGTACAGGAAGTCCAGGAGACGCAGGCCGATCGTCACCTCGTTCCGGCCGGGGTCGGTCACGCCGATGTCGCGCTTGATCGCCTCTGTGAGGGCGAGGCGGAAGTCTGCGGAGTCTTTGCCGAAGCTCATGAGGGTTTCATAGCGGCTTCCCCAGCAGTGCCGGGGAAGCCATGCCCGAGAGGGCCCCCGCTTTCACCCCTTGGTCGAGCCGAGCGTCAGACCCGCGATGAAGTGCCGCTGCAGCAGCAGGAACACGATCAGCGTCGGCAGTGCCACGATCACCGACCCCGCCGCGAGCAGGTTGTAGTCGGTGAAGAACTGACCCCGGAGATTGTTCAGCGCCGAGGTGACCGGCAGCTTCTCGCCGTCGGAGATGAACACCAGTGCCCACAGGAAGTCGTTGTACATCCAGGTGAACTGGAGTGTGCCGAGCGCCGCGAGGGCAGGGCGGCACAGGGGCAGCGTGATGCGCCAGTACTGAGTCCACACGCCCGCGCCGTCCACGATCGCCGCCTCCAGGATCTCCTGCGGCAGCGTGCGCATGAAGTTGGAGAGGACGAAGACGCAGAACCCGATCTGGAAGCCGATCTGCACCAGCACGACGGCCCAGTACGAGTCGAACATCGTCATCGAGTCGGACATCCAGTACGGCAGCGGAACACGGTTGAACAGCACGTACAGCGGGGTGACGATCACCTGCTGGGGCAGCAGGTTTCCCGCCGTGAACAGCATCAGCAGCACGACCGAGCCGGGCACCCTCAGCCGGGCGAGCGCGAAGGCGACGAACGAGGCGAGAAAGAGCGCGAGCAGCACTCCGGGCACCGCGATGAGCATGGTGTTGACGAAGTACTTCGTCAACCCCGAGTCGGTGAAGGCCTGTCGGTAGTAGTCGAACGAGAGGGTGTCCGGCAGCGAGAAGTACCCCTGCTCGGACGTCTCTTCGTACGGCCGGAGCGAGGCGTACACGGCGAGCAGCAGCGGCGCGAGGAAGGCGAGCGAGACAGCCATCAGGAAGGCGTGCACCCCGAGGCGGCCGGGGCGCAGCGAGCCGCGGCGGCGTACGGGGGTGGGCCCGGCGGGGGCCGTGGTGGGGGCCGGGGCGGTGTCGACGGTCATCGGTTCTTCTCCCCACGCATCTCCTGGACGAGAAAGGTCACGACGAATCCCATGGAGACGAGCAGCAGCACCACGGCGATCGCCGAGCCGAATCCGATCCGGCTCGCCTCCCCGATGATGTTGTCGGTGACGAGGACCGAGAGCAGTTCCAGCCCGTTGCGGCCCTTGTTGACGGCGTAGACGATGTCGAAGGCGCGCAGCGACTCGATGACCGTGATCACGCCGACGATGACATTGACGGGCCGCAAGGTGGGCAGGACGACCCGGAAGAAGGTCTGCGCCTCGCCCGCGCCGTCGATGGCGGCTGCTTCCTTCAGCGAGGGGTCGACAGCCTTGAGTCCGGCCAGATAGAGGATCATCACATAGCCCGTGTGCCGCCAGGCCGCGGCCAGCAGGATCATCCAGATGTTGAGGTCCGGATCCCCCAGCCAGTCGGTGGGATCGTCGCCGGCTGCGAGGATCGCGTTGAGCGCGCCCTGGTCGCGGGAGAAGACGAGCTGGGCGATGAAGCCGACGACGGCGAGCGACAGCACCACCGGCATGTAGAGCGTCGACTGGTAGAAGCGGCTGAAGCGCACCCCCCGGTCGATCAGGACGGCGAGCAGCAGTCCGAACGGGGCGGCGACAAGGCCGAGAAAGGCCAGCCACAGCAGGTTGTGCCGGGCGGCCGGCCAGAACGCCGGGTAGTTGGTGAAAAGGTTCTCGTAGTTCTCGGTACCGACCCAGGAGATCTCGCCGATGCCGTCCCAGCTGGTGAAGGACAACAGGACGGAGGCGAGCGTGGGTCCCCAGACGATGACGACATCGAGCAGGACCGGCAGGCCCAGCAGCACTCCGAGGACGGTGAGATCGCGGCGCGTGAAGCGGCGCGCTCGTCGCCGCGCGGGGCGCGGCGCGGTGTTCAGCGGCACTGGTGGTGGCTCCAGTTCGTGACGGCCGGCTCCGGTTCGCCGCGACAGGCTTGCGGGCCTCGGCCGGTCCCGGGTCTCAGTCGGAGGCGAAGATGGTCTTCTTCTGCCGCTCGATGTCATTGACCAACCCGTCCACGTCCTTGGGGTTGTTGATGAAGCTCTGAATGGCCGGAATCATCACCACGGACGAGAAGTCGGGCCGGGTGTCGCGGTCCAGGAACTGGGAGATCTGCTTGGCGCCGGAGACCAGTTCGACGGCCTTCTTCTGGATCGCGGTGTACTTCGAGGTGTCGGCCCGGTCGCTGACCGCGATGTTGCTGGGGTCACCGGCGAGATAGATGTCCTCCGCCTCGCCCGTGGCAAGCCACTTGAGCAGATCCTTGGCACTCTCCATGACCTTGTCGTTCTTCAGGTTCTTCGACTTCTTCGCCAGCAGGAAGCCGTCGATCGGCGCCTCCACCGCGTCCTGGCCGTGCTCGGGGTCGATCACCGGGAACGGGAAGAAGTCGAGATCCTCCTGCTCGGCCTGGGGGAACTGGGCGCCGGGGTGCTGGAGTCCGAAGACCGCCATGCCGGCTTCCTTCCGCTGCAGGCTGGTGGCCGCCTCCTGCCAGGTCCGGCCGTTGGCACCGGGCTGGCAGTACGGCAGCAGGCTGCGCCAGGTCTCGAAGACCTGCTTGACCCTCTTGTCGGTCCAGGCCTCTTGGCCGGCCATCAGGTTCTTGTGGAATTCATAGCCGTTGGTGCGCATGTTGATGTAGTCGAACGTGCCCATCGCGGGCCAGCCGTCCTTGTCGCAGAAGGCTATGGGAACGAGTTTGTCCTTCTGCATCTGCCTGGCGAGGGCGATGTACTCGTCGAGGGTCTTCGGAGCCTGGTAGCCGTACTGCCGGAAGACGCTCTTACGGTGGAAGACCGCCCACGGGTAGTAGTAGTAAGGAGTGAGGTACTGCTTGCCGTCCTCGCCGGTGGACTGGGCCTTCAGCGCGGGCGAGAAGCCCTCGTAGCCCGACCAGTTGTCGCTGATGTCGTGCAGCAGGCCCTTCTTGGCGAAGAACTGCATGCGGTAGCCCGCGAACCACATGAAGACATCGTCCGGCCTGCCCTGCAGGTACCGGTTGATGTTCTCCTGGAAGGTGTTGTGGTCAACGGTGTTGACCTTGACCTTCCGGCCCTCCTTGGACTGCTTCTCGTACGCGGCGAACGCGTCGGCGAAGGCCTTCTTCGGGACGGGGTCGGAGGAGTTGGACCCCAGGTGGATGGTCTTGCCGTCGCCCCCCGGGCCGCTGCCGCACGCAGTGAGCAGGGACGGCAGCGTGACCGCGCCCGCGCCGATCGCCGTACCCCGCAGCAGAGCCCGCCGAGACATCCGATGTTCTGTCCCGTTCCCGGGCACGACAGGCCCGTTGAACGATGACTGCGCCATGTCCCCTCCTTCGAGGTGCAACCCAACACAACCGAACGCGAGGCTTGGATCTCACTCCTCATGGAGAGGCATCGTCAAGGGTTCGAACCAGGGAATCGCCAACCGTTACCGCTTCGGTTCCAACAGAGTTCAACAATGCCTACCGGAAACTCACGCCGCTGACAGATGCCTGCGAGCGTCCGGACATGGGTGATTTGGGGCAGGAATATGACGATGCATCACGCACCGACGACCAGCTCCGGACCCTTGCGGGCCGAGTCGTCGGAGCGCTGAGGCATCCGGCGGCCCAGGCAGGGCCATCGCATCAGGACCGGCCGCTGACGAGCGGGGCCCTCCCGCCGTGGCCTGCGAGCAAAGCGGCTGCCGCCGCGCCCACGAGCCCGGCGTCCGTACCCGTCAACGCGGGCGCCACCTTGAGCCGTTGCACGAAGGAGAGCGCGGCGTAGTCGCGCAGGGCACGCCGCAGGGGGGAGAAGAGCACATCGCCCGCACCGGCCACTCCCCCGCCGATCACCGCGATGTCGATCTCGACGAGCGTCGCGGTCGCGGCGATTCCGGCGGCGAGCGCCTGCGCCGCACGCTCGAAGGACGCGAGCGCCACCGGGTGGCCGGCCTGCGCGGCGGCCGCCACGGCCGCGGCGGAGGTGTCGCCGTCGGGACCCGGCACCCAGCCGCCCTCCAGCGCGCGGCGGGCGATGTTGGGGCCGCTGGCGATGCGCTCGACGCACCCGCGCGATCCGCACGGGCACAGGTCGCCGTCCAGGTCCACGCTGATGTGTCCGATGTGGCCGGCATTGCCCGTCGGACCGGTGTGCAGGGCCCCGTTCAGGACGAGGCCGCCGCCGACACCGGTGGAGACGACCATGCACAGCGCGTTGTCGTAGCCGCGAGCCGCGCCCTGCCAGTGTTCGGCCGCTGTCATCGCGACGCCGTCGCCCACCAGTTCGACCGGCAGTCCGCCGACCGCCCGGGAGACTCTTGCAACCAGCGGAAAGCCGCGCCAGCCGGGGACATTGACCGGGCTGACCGTACCGGCGGACGCGTCCACGGGGCCCGCGCTCCCGATCCCGACCGCCGTGACACCCGCCCAGAGCGGAGACACCGACAGCTCCGCCAGGACGACCTCGACCGCCCGCATCACCGTGTCGCCGTCCTCCCGGGCCGGTGTCGGGCGCTGTGCACGCAGGAGAAGCGTGCCGCTGCCGTCCACCAGCGCACCGGCGATCTTGGTACCGCCGATGTCGAGCGCGGCGACGAGGCTGGTATGCATCGGTGTGCGTTCCCCCGGAGAGCTGTCGGAGCTGCGGTTTCGATAACAGTCTCCATTCCCCTGACAACGTTGTCCAGGGCCTATGCTCGACGCCACACCGTCATATATGCCTAATGCCGGCCCCGGACGGCCGGCATCGACATCAGACAGGACAGCGCACTGTGGCCGACTCCACCCGTCCCCTGCCGCCGGGGAGCCCTCGAGGCCCCGAACCCCGCTACGGCAACCGGCCCACGATGAAGGATGTCGCGGCGCGGGCGGGAGTAGGACTCAAGACGGTCTCCCGGGTGGTCAACGGGGAGTCGGGCGTCACCCCTGACACCGAGCGCCGGGTGCAGGAGGCCATCGAGTCGCTCGGATTCCGCCGCAACGACAGTGCCCGGGTGCTGCGCAAGGGCCGCACCGCCTCGATCGGCCTGGTGCTGGAGGATCTCGCCGACCCGTTCTACGGTCCGCTCAGCCGTGCCGTGGAAGAGGTCGCCCGGGCCCACGGAGCGCTGCTGATCAACGGATCCAGTGCCGAGGACCCCGAGCGTGAGCAGGAGCTGGTGCTCGCGCTGTGCGCGCGCCGGGTGGACGGCCTGATCGTCATTCCGGCCGGTCATGACCACCGCTATCTGGAGCCGGAGATCAAGGCCGGCATCGCCACCGTGTTCGTCGACCGCCCCGCGGGCCAGATCGACGCGGATGTCGTCCTCTCGGACAGCTTCGGCGGCGCCCGCGCGGGCGTGGCCCATCTGATCGCGCACGGTCACCGCCGGATCGGCTTCATCGGTGACCAGCCGCGTATCCATACCGCCGTCGAGCGCCTGCGCGGCTACCGCGCCGCGATGGAGGACGCCGGGCTCGCGGTCGACGACGCGTGGGTCTCGCTCGGCTCGACGGCCCCGGAGCGGGTGCGGTCGGCCGTCACCGCCATGCTCGAGGGAGCGGAGCCGGTCACCGCGATCTTCGCCGGCAACAACCGGGTGACGGTGACCGCGGTACGGGTCCTGGCCGGCCGCGACAGGCAGATCGCCCTGGTCGGCTTCGACGACATCGAGCTCGCCGACCTGCTGGGCATCACGGTCATAGCCCAGGACGCGGCTGCGCTCGGGCGTACTGCCGCGGACCGGCTGTTCCGCCGGCTCGACGGTGCGGCCGAGGAGCCGTCACAGGTGGCGCTCGAAACGGTGCTGATCCCGCGTGGCTCCGGCGAGATCCCGCCGGCCGGCTGACGCACCGCCCGGTCACACCCGCGCGCGCCGGCGACCTGGCGGACCTGTTCCAGGTACGCCGCCTGAGCGAGACG
>NZ_JBEXSW010000044.1:0-74016 GCF_040613775.1 Streptomyces sp. NPDC006208
CAGTAGCCGGCAGGGGGCACCTCGGCGCGGTCGGCTCGGGCCCTGAAGCGTTCGGCCGTGTCGGGCGCCTACTCGCTCGCCGAAGGGAACGCATCGGCACGAACGTGGGGCATCGCACGGCTGGCGACGCGGTACCGGCCGTTGGGCAGATGCGCCGCCGTCACGCGTACCGTCAGCGGGCCGGCCCATACGTAGCCGCGATGCTCGCCGTGCCGCGCAAGCCTGTCCATGAGCGCCTGCCCCACCTGCCGTGTATGCCGGGCCAGTTCCATGTCTCTGCATCTCGTCCCTGGTGCGCAGGCCGCTGTGAACGAGGGGACGGGGACGGAGGCGGCGGCATCCGCCTGGTGGTCCGATGCCGTCGGCGAGGACCCGACACCGGAGTACCGGCCTGGCTGCTGGTTGCCTCGCCGCACAGCCAGACGACGTGGTCCGTCCTGGCCAACACCGGCGTGGCCCTGGCCGTGCTGGCCCTCTGCTTCATCGCCATGGACCGCTCGCCACGCCTACGGCGACTGGCCGCTCTCGTCACTGCGGTCGGCTCGATAGCCCTCACCGCGTACGTCGGCCACATCCTCGCCATCAAGGCGCTCGGCACCGACGACCTCCCCGGCTCCGCCGCCCTGCCGGTCTACGTGGGCTTCGCGCTCGCTGCCATGCTGCTGGCGCTCATCTGGACGAGATTCTTCCGGCGCGGGCCGCTGGAGTACCTGATGCACGTGGCAACGAGGCCGGCCCTTCTGATCAAGTGATCACCCACGGGTGCCGTAGGTCGTCATTGCACGCCGAACACGTCCGCCGAGCGCGGCAACCAGGCCAAGGGCGGCAGCAATGGGCCAACGTTGCGCGGCGGCGCGGCCATGATCATGGCAGGAGCTGGCGCACGAGTGCATCCGCGGCCCACTGTTGCCAGCACGTCGGTGACCAGCACCGGCCGGTGACGAGCAGGGTGTACGTCTCGGGACCGAGCACGGTCATCGTGATGTCGGCAGTTGAGGGGCCCGTCGTGGCCGTCGCGCAGCCCGGCCTCGCTCTTTACCACCAGCGCCCGGGCGAAGCGCAGCTGCACGGCGTGACGCTGGCACGACGCCGCACAACGAAAGGTGCCTCTGTTCACGGCGCATGAACGCTGCTTCCACACCTGTGGCTGTTCGAGCGGTTCAACTGCCACCTTCTCTGAGGGCGTTTCAGGCCTCAGAGGCGCCGGAGGGAGGCGCCGTGGGGCGCCAGCGCCTCAGGGAGCGAGGCCAGGGCGGGGAGCTGCTCGATGTGGTGGACGCCGGCGGGCGGGGTGCCGGTGAGCAACTCCCGGGTGACGTGCGCCGCGACGAGCCCGGTGACACGGCTTTGCTCACCTCCGGTGAGCGCAAACGCCGCGTGGTGATCGCCGCGCCAGGCGTCGGCTCGGACGGCGAATCCGTCGCCACCCATGTGGACCCGGCTGCAGATGCTGGTCAGAGCCCGTTGCACAGCCGGTCGACGGGCGGCCCGCAGCAGCCCGGCACGCCGCAGCCCGAAGAGCGCTGAGCTCAACACCCGCGAGTCCAGGCACAGACGGGTGGTCACCTGTCCCACTCCGAGTGTTCGGGGCAGCGTGTGCTGGTCGGAGAACGGGAACGCGTGGGCCGTACGCAGCCCGTATCCGGGCAGCATGGTCCGCTCCGGGCGGTCGACCGGCGGTTCGGCCAGGCCCTCGACCGTCCAGCGAACAGCGTCCAGACCGTGCCGCTCGCCACTGCCCAGCAGCACCGTGAGGTCGATCCGCTCCGCGCCCTGGACGGCTTCGTGCGCCCGGCGGGCGAGGAGGTTGGTCAGTCCCGGGGCGACACCGACACTGAGCACCGCTGTCGCTCGGGCACGGACCGCGAGGTCGTGCAGGGCGGCCACGCCCTCCAGCAGCCCCCGGGTGGCGCCGATGTCGACCAGATGGATGCCGCGTTCCAGGCAGGTACGCGCCACGCCACTGTCGGGTGGCTCGACGCACAGCACCACCACGGCCACGTCGCCCAGCCCTTCCAGCGTCTGCCGGAATCCGGTCGGATCGGTGACATCGATGCGTACGCCACCCTGCCGGGCCCTGGCCTCGCTGCGTCCCCCGACAACCACCCGGCCGGGAAACCACTCGCCGAGCACGGTCGTCACCGTCGCACCGACGGCTCCGTATCCGCCGACCACCAGGATCCGTTCGCTGTTGAGGCGCCCCGATTTCACTGGAGCCACCGCATTGAGTCGGTTCTCGCTCATGCCCGGCGGTCCCCAGGGCGGCTGGCGGTGACCAGCCACGCGACACTGCGCAGCCATACGGCGTCGTCCGCTTCGTGGGCACGCAATACGTCGGTCAGGGTGCGGGAAGCGAGCTCCTGCAGCTCCGTTCCCGCCTGGGCGAGCATGTGGCGTCCCGGACCCGAGTTCAGCATGAACGCTGCCGCGTCCTCTGCGTCCCGCCCCCAGTTCCCAGACACCTCCACGCGCACGGCTTCAGCACTCTCGAAGCCGGCGGCAGCCAGGATGCTGAGCGCGCGATCGCGGTCCGCGAGTGAGAACATTCCCGGCGCTCCCGGCTTGCCAAAGTCCCCGACCGGCAAGATGCCACGCAGCGCGTCAAACGCCTGGATCCACTCGTTTCCCTCAGGTTCCGACGCGCAGATGAACGCCGCGCGGCCACCGGGACGCAGTGCCCGTCCGATGTTGGTGAAAGCAGCGACGGGGTCGGCGAAGAACATGACGCCGTAGCGGCTGAGAGCCACGTCGAACTCGGCAGGTGTGAACGGGTAGACCTGAGCGTCCCCTTGACTGAAGGACACGTTGGCCAGCCCCTCGTGCCGCGCGCTCGCGCGAGCTTGTTCCAGCATGGGCTCCGACAGGTCCACGCCCAGGGCCCGGCCGTTGCGGGCGCGGTCGGCGGCCAGCCGGGTGGTCTGGCCGGCTCCGCAGCCGATGTCCACAACATGGTCCCGGTCACCGACCTCAGCCGCCTTGAGGAGCGGCTGGTTGAAGCCGTCGTTGATGACATCCCACCGGGTCTGGTTGCGCGCCCACTGGCTGCCTTCGTAGCCGTTCCATGCCTGCGCCTGACTCGTATTGACGACGTGATCCATGCGATGCCTCCAAGCCTGCCGCCGGACGAAACCGAGACGGCATTAGAATGGGCGTATGCCCAAATGGTATGGGCGAGCGCCCATACTTGCAATGAGTTCCCTGGAAGGAGTCCTGATGTCACCGCGTGGAGTGGCGATTCCCGATCTGCGGGACCGGCTGTTCGCGGCCGCGGAACGGGTGGTGGCGCGCGAAGGCGCCGCGGCCCTGACAAGCCGGGCGGTCACGGCCGAGGCGGGCTGCGCCAAGGGAGTCCTGCACACTCACTTCGCGGGCCTGGACGAGTTCATCTCAGAGCTCGTCCTGGACCGCTTCGCGCGCAGCGCCCGGCACGCCGAAGAGCTGAGCGGGCGAGTGGGCCACGGTCGCGTGGCGGACAATCTCGCCGAGGTCGCGCTCGCGCTGCTGGACTCCCTGGACCCGGCGGTCGTCGGCCTGGCCATGACCCGCCCCGGCGCTTCGCTCCACACCCGCCAAGCACTGGAGTCGGGTGCGCCGGGTTTCGCGGCCATGCAGCAGTCGATCACCGGCTACCTGGAGGCGGAGCGGCAACTCGGCCGTGTGGCGCAGGACATCGACGCCGTCACCACCGCGCTCGCGCTCGTGGGCGCGGTCCACCACCTGTTGATGACCCGCAGCCCCGACGCTCCACTGGACGCCCGGGATACGACCGAACGCCTTGTCGCCCTGCTGCTGGGGGACGGCTCGCAGCGCGTCCACACGTCGTAATGCCCCGACACGGATGTACCGGCTGACGGTGGTGTCTCGTACGTCAGGGAACTGGGTGCAGGCCGTGCAGAATGACGCGGACGAGCCGGTCGACTGCCGATCCGGTGGCCATCGCAGAGGCCGCATTGACGGCGTGCAGGCAGTAGGACGCGAGTTCGTCGGGCGGTACGTCGTCGCGCAGGTCGCCGGCCTCGGCGCCTTCAGTGATGAGAGCGGCAATGATGCGGGTCAGATGCTGCGCGGCGTGGCTGACGTGGTCGCCCTGGTGCAGCGTCGCCGCCAGCTCTCCTCCATGGCGCTGCCGGGCGACTCCCGCGTATGCGGTCAGCACTCCGGCAAGGCGCTGGACGGCCGGCCCCGGATGGTCGGCGGCTTGCATGAGTAGGTGCAGGTGGACGGCGATCTGCCGTTCGTGCCACGCCGTCAGGACGGCCTCGGCGTCCGGGAAGTATTTGTAGAGCGTGGCACGCCCGATGCCGGCTCGTTCGGCCAGCTGTGACATGGTCACCGCGCGCAGGCCGCCGCCCTCGATCAACTGGTCTGCTGCATCCAGGATGGCTTCCCGTACGGCGTGGCGGTGCGCGTCGATCGTCTCGGTCCACAGTTTCGGCACCCCTAAAGGATACGGACGCCCCGGACTGGATACACTCCGTCGCGTGCGAGACAATGTGTCTCGCAAATTCTGCGCCGCACCGCACACGGAGGACGCCATGTCCGACTCCCACACTGATCCACAGGTGCCTGACGACGAGCGCGCGCCTCGATGGGTGAAGATCTCGGCGGCTGTGGCCGTCGTCCTCGTCACGGCGTTCGTGATCCTGCATCTGGCTGGCGGCGGCATGGTGGGGCATACGCCGTGAGGCCGTTTCCCACGCGTTTGCGCAAGGCGGTGCTGACCGCTCACGTGACGTTCTCGCTCGGCTGGCTCGGCGCGGTGGCCGCCTTTCTTGCCCTGGCTATCGCCGGTCTGGCCAGCAGTAGCCCCGCGACGGTCCGGGGTGCCTATGTGTCCATGGAGTTGGTGGGCTGGACGGTGATCGTCCCGCTGGCTGTCGCCTCGCTGCTGACCGGTTTGGTGCAGTCGGTGGGGACTGTGTGGGGGCTGCTGCGTCACCACTGGGTGATCGCGAAGCTGTTGATCACGGCGTTGGCCACGTTGCTGCTGCTCGTGCACATGCAGCCGGTCGGGCACCTGGCGGATGCTGCCCGGGCTGCTCTGTCCGGCGGCGAGATGGAGGGCATACGGGTCCAGTTGGTCGCGGACGCTGTCGCGGCCACCGTGGCTTTGCTCACGGCCGCCGGGCTGTCGGTGTTCAAGCCGCGCGGGATGACCCGGTACGGCCGCCGTCGTCAGCGTGCGCAGAGCGTCCGCGAGCGCCAGGCCGCGTGAGCAGCTGGTGGGTGGCCCACAGACGCGTCGGCTCCCGGTCCAGCGGACCGGGAGCCGTAGGTTCTCGGCTTCTTATTTGAAGGAGCGCAGCCGGAGGCTGTTGGTGACCACGAAGACGGACGAGAACGCCATGGCGGCGCCGGCGATCATCGGGTTCAACATGCCGGCGGCGGCGAGCGGCAGGGCGGCCACGTTGTAGCCGAATGCCCAGAACAGGTTTCCCTTGATCGTGGTCAGGGTCCTGCGGGACAGGCGGATCGCGTCGGCGGCCACGCGGAGGTCACCGCGCACCAGGGTCAGGTCGCCGGCCTCGATGGCCGCGTCCGTGCCCGTGCCCATCGCCAGTCCGAGGTCGGCGGTGGCCAGCGCGGCGGCGTCATTGACGCCGTCGCCGACCATCGCGACGGTGCGCCCCTCGCCCTGCAGCCGCTTGACGACCTTGACCTTGTCCTCCGGGAGGACCTCAGCGATCACCACGTCGATACCGACCGCGCGGGCGACGGACTCGGCGACGGTCTGGTTGTCGCCCGTCAGGAGAACCGGGTTCAGCCCGAGGCGGCGCAGCTGCGCCACCGCTTCGGCACTGGTCTCCTTGACCGCGTCGGCCACCGTCAGCACACCACGCGCCTCGCCGTCCCAGGCCACGGCTACGGCGGTGCGTCCCTTGGCCTCCGCGGCGGCCTTCGCCTTGGCAAGCTCGCGGGGGAGCTCGATGGCCCATTCCTTCAGGAGCTTTTCCCGCCCGACGAGTACGGCATGGCCGTCGACGACGCCCTGGACGCCGAGGCCGGGGACGTTTTCGAAGCTCTCGGGAACCGGCAGCCGCCCGACCCGGGCGACGGCCCCCGCGGAGATCGCCCGGGCGACCGGGTGCTCGGAAGCGTGTTCCAGCGAGCCTGCCAGCGTGAGCAGTTCGGCCTCGTCCACTTCGGGCGCTGCGACGACGTCGTGCAGCTCCATGCGGCCGGTGGTGACGGTGCCGGTCTTGTCCAGGACGACGGTGTCGACGCGGCGGGTGGATTCGAGGACCTCCGGGCCCTTGATCAGGATGCCGAGCTGGGCGCCGCGTCCGGTTCCCACCATGAGGGCGGTCGGCGTCGCGAGGCCGAGCGCACAGGGGCAGGCGATGATCAGCACGGCGACGGCCGCCGTGAACGCGGCGGTGGCGTCACCTGTGACGAGGAGCCAGGTCAGCAGCGTGCCCAACGCGATGACGATCACCGCAGGGACGAACACTGCTGAGATACGGTCCGCGAGCCGCTGCACTTCGGCCTTGCCGTTCTGGGCGTCCTCGACGAGCTTGGCCATGCGGGCCAGCTGGGTGTCCGCACCGACCCTGGTCGCCTCGACGACCAGTCGCCCACCGGCGTTGACGGTTGCTCCGGTGACGGGGTCGCCCACAGTGACGTCCACGGGCACGGACTCACCCGTGAGCATGGACGCATCGACGGCCGAGGCTCCTACGACGACCGTTCCGTCAGTGGCGACCTTCTCGCCGGGGCGGACGACGAAGCGGTCACCGACGGCGAGCTCCGCGACCGGTATGCGCACTTCCTTGCCGCCGCGAAGCACCGAGACGTCCTTGGCGCCCAGCTCCATCAGCGCGCGCAGTGCCGCGCCCGCCTTGCGCTTGGACTTCGCCTCGAGATAGCGCCCGGCGAGGATGAAGGCGGTCACGCCGGCCGCGGCCTCCAGATAGATGGAGGACGAGCCGTCGGTGCGGGAGACGGTGAGATCGAATCCGTGGCGCATCCCCGTCATGCCGGCGTGGCCGAAGAACAGGGCCCAGACCGACCAGCCCAGGGCGGCCAGCGTCCCGATGGACACCAGAGTGTCCATGGTGGCCGCACCATGTCGGGCGTTCGTCCAGGCAGCCTTGTGGAACGGGTACGCGCCCCAGACGACGACGGGCGCGGCGAGCGTCAGCGACAGCCACTGCCAGTTGTCGAACTGCAGCGCCGGGATCATGGCCATCAGGACGACCGGCACGGACAGGGCCACGGAAACGAGCAGACGGTGCCGCAGCGCGTGCAACTCGGCGTCGGTCGCCGGAGGCGCGGCCGCCGCACCGGCAGCCTCCTCCTCACGCGCGGGCGGCGCAGGTTCCTCGGCCGTGTAACCGGTCGCTTCCACGGTGGCGATCAGGTCGTCGACCCGGACGCCGTCGCCGTAGGAGACCTTCGCCTTCTCCGTCGCGAAGTTCACCGTCGCCGTGACGCCGTCCATGCGGTTGAGCTTCTTCTCGATGCGCGCTGCGCACGAGGCGCAGGTCATGCCGCCTATGGAGAGCTCCACCTCGGTCGCGGACGTCGCCGCTTGTTCAGGGGCCGTGTTGGTCATGTGCGTCTCTCCTGGGGAAGTCCGGGCGTACGGCGTCCGTATCAGCGGAGCGGTACGTCCGGGGTGGACCGGGCGAAGTGCCCGTGAGAGGTGGTTCAGGCCCGGCCGACGAGCTCGTAGCCCGCCTCGTCTATGGCCGCCCGGACGGCATCGTCGTCGAGAGGAGTGGCGGAGTTGACCGTCACCTCCCCAGTGGCAGCGACGACCTTGACCGAGGTCACTCCGTCGAGGGCGGAGATCTCCTGGGAGACGGCGCCTTCGCAGTGACCGCAGGTCATACCGGACACCTTGTAGACGGTAACGAAGCCCGCGGTCTGGATGTCCACGGTGCCGCCCGAGCCGCGAGAGCTGGTGCCGCAGCAGGAAGCGGTGCGCGTCTGGGATGTCATGGCATCTTCCTCACTCATCGATCTGTGCGCTCAAGAGGCGACGGTCACGCCCGTCTCCTCGCATACCCATAACTTAATACCCCCCAGGGGTATTCCGGGCCCCTCTCCGTTTTCCATCGGCCCGGACCTCACCTGCCTCGTATCCAAAGAACCCTGCGACGTGGCACCAAGCCCGGGAGGAGCACTGCGGCGCCGTGAAACGTTCTGGGCCCAGACCGGCGCGCATCCAGTACGCAGGACGGGCGCCGCAGGGCGCCCGCCCTCGTTGCCCGGTCAGCCCTGGCCGAGCAGCTTCTTCATCTGAGTGATCTCCGCGGTCTGGGAGGCGATGATGTCGCGGGCCATCTCCTTGGCTGGCGCGTAGGCGCCATCAGCCTGCTCGGTCTTGGCCATGGCCACCGCACCTTCGTGGTGCTTGATCATCATCTGCATGAAGGCCGTGTCGAAGGCGGAGCCCGAGGCTTGGCGCAGCTTCTGCATCTCGTCGGCGCTCATCATCCCTTCCATGCCGTGCATGGAGTGGTCCATGGCGCCCTCGGCGGGCACTTCCTCGCCCCACGACGTCAGCCACCCGGACAGCGTCTCGATCTCCGGGTCCTGTGCTTTCTTGATGTCCGCGGCGAGCTTCTTCACCTCGGCCGACTGAGCACGGGAGGCGGCAAGGTCCGCCATCTCCACTGCCTGCCGGTGGTGCGGGATCATCCCCTTGGCGAACGCGACGTCGGCAGCGGCGTGCTGCCCCTGCGCCGCGGAGGTCGCGCCGGACGGAGAGGCGGTGGTGTGGCCTTCGTGACCGGCCGAGCTGTCGCTGTTGCCGCCACAGGCGGCCAGTACGAGCACGGCCGCACCGGCGGCGATCGTGGCGGCGCTACGGCGGATGAGGGAACGCTTCTTGTTCACGGTGGTGCAACTCCTTGCCGCGCAGCCCACGACAGGGCGCACGGATTTCACGGAAATGAGGGCATGTACAGGCACGGCGCCGCTCCCAGGAAGGTCTGGGGCAAGGGGTGCCGTGCGGGCCGCTCTAGATCCGCAGAAGTTGCAGTTCGGCCAGGTCAGGCGGCGCCCGGCTGGTCACGCCCGTCCTGTCGGTGCCGTTCAGCGCAGTGGCGGGCTGCACGACTTCGACCGCGACGGGCAACGCGGGCGGCGCGTAGGGAGAACCGATACCGGCCGCCGCGCAGGTCGAGTCCGTGTGGTCAAGGTGATTCGTCCCGCCGTCGGTGTGCGAGCATCCCGGGCTCGCTTCAGGTACCGCCGGTGAGTGATGGGTCACCATGTCGTGACCGGAGGCAGCCTGCGCCCCGGGCGCACCGCCGGGAACCAGCGCGTGCATGCCCAGCACACCAGCAAGCACCGCCATCACCAAGAGCGCGAATACGCGCCCGGCACGGCGGCTCGTCGGCTGCGCGGCAAAGGACACGAGGCCCATGGTACGGGGCCCATCATCGGGGCCCTTTGCCGTAGGCGGGTCGGCGAAGGAGAGCGACGAACTCGACACCTCAACGGGTAGATGCCTCGAACCGAGGACGACCGGACGACCGCTTGTTCCTGGAGGTCCAGTCGCCGCCCATCGCTGCAGCCGTCGCGGACTACCCGTGACGGCGATGGGGCAGTCCAGCCGGTCGGCGGGGCGGTTCCCGACACGCGCGGCCAGCTGCGGACGGCCGTCGAGGGCGGTAGCTGGGCCGACGCGGTCATCGCCCATGATCCGCTGGCCTGGATCACCGGCTCGGACGGGCTCGTCGAACCTGCGTCACCGGCGAGTACCCGCTCGTGACGTGGCTGCCCTTCATCATCGTCGCCCGGCGGTGGCCAAGCTCGACCTCACCCGACTTGGAGTCCTCACCAAGCGCAGCCTCTGCGCGGCCGCTCTGGCGATGGTCGGCTACGGAGTTCGTGGCTGACCACGCACCTAGGCAACGGAGATCGTCGAAGGTCGTACTCGGCCCGGCGGCTTTCAGCGGGTGAGGTCAGCCAGGCTGTTGAGTGCGGTGTCGATCTCGGCTGGAGTGTTGATGACGGCGGTGCCGATGCGGGTTTAGGTCGAGGTGGACAGCCGCACGCGGTGGGCGGCAGCGTGGTCGACGACCTGCTGATGGGTGTGGCCTGCCACGCTGAAGCAAGTGATGCCCGCTGACAGTTCCGGGTCGGCAGGAGTATGCACGGTGGCCCCACGCATGCCGCTCAGGCCTTGTTTCACCCGGGTCGACAGCTGTCCCGCACCCGGCTGTGCCACCGCCTGCGCACCCGCCCCGCGGGCAAGGGCAAGCGCCGCAGCAGGGGCGAGCGCGACTCCATCGCGCTGATCGACGGCACCCACCGGGCTCGTCGAGGCCGCGCGCTCGATGCTCGTCGCCCTTGCCGTGCGAAGTCCCTGAGAGGCCAACGCCGGGGGCGGGAGCACGCATGCATCCCGCCCCGGCGTGTGATCAGCCGACGTTCATGGTGATGGCTGCGGTGTGGAGCGTGCCGGCGGTCTGGAACTGCAGGAAGAGCCGCCAGTCACCAGCCTTGGGCAGTTCGGCGTGGAAGGTCAGGCTGGGCCCGCCCCGTCCGCCCGAGACTTGGGTCTCGGGGTGAAGGTGCGCCAGGGCCTGGTCGCCGGCGTGGAAGGCCGTCAGGTGGGCGTAGGTGTCGAGGTAGGGCTCCAGGTCGGTGACCGGCTTTCCGTCCTTGGTCACTGTGACGGTGAGCGGATGCGCCATGCTCTCCATGGGCCTACCTGTGACGGTGACGGTGTAGCCGTCGACGGTGGTGGAGGCGGACGCCTTGGGAAGGGCGGTGCTGGGTGCGGTGCCGGGGACGGTCGTGGTGGTGCTCAGGACGAAGTCCTCGCCCTTGTCCGGCCCGCTGTCCGGGGTGAAGGACGCGTACATGCGCCAGATCCCGGGCTGCAGCGCCGTCAGCGGTGCGGTCCAGGTGCCGTCGGAAGCCATGGTGGGGTGGATGTGCTGGAAGCCGGTGAGATCGCTGCGGATGGCGTAGAAGTGCAGCCGCTTCGTCTGCTCGACGCTGAACGCGGTCACCGGCTTGCCGTCAGGACCGGTGATCGTGAAGCGGTAGGCGGCCGCCTTGCCGACGGGGAGGACGGGTGAGGCGGTGCTGAACCGGTAGCCGTTCTTCTCGGCGGCCAGGCCGTCGTCGGACGCCGTGTGCTTCATGCCGGCCATGTCGTGGCCCTTCGCGCCCGTTGCCAACGGAGCGTGAGAGGCGTGGGCCTTGGCGCCGTGGTCCATGCCGGGCATGGCGTCGTCACCCGAGCCGCCGCAGGCAGCGAGGGTCAGGGCGAGCACGGCAGTCGTGGCAGCCGCCGCGAGGGCACGACGGCGCGAGGAAATGGGACGAGGGTGTGCAGACATAAGGATTCGGTCTCTTTCGGGAAACCGCGGCCGCGCAGCGGCGCGCGGAGCGAGCAGGACGGCGTGGCCCGGTCCCCCGATCGGGGGCGGGCACGGCTTGCTCACGTCCGCGCGATGCACACCTGAAGCAGCAGAGGACGGCCACCCGGCGGCGCCCGCCGACGAGCAGCCGACAGACCCGTCGTTCGACCGGTCAGCACCCACATCGCGGCCGTCCCGACCAGGGCGAGGACCGCGAGGGCGGGCATCAGGACCGGGCCGTGTGCGGGGGTGGACACACACACCGCGTGATAGGCCGGCGAGGGCATATCGGCGTGAACCGCCGGACCGGTGGAGCCTCCGGCAACCGGGAGTGCCGAGGTGCTCATGGCGTGATGGGGCGCCACCGCCATACTTGCCGGGGACGCGGCACCCGCAGCATCGCCGTGGCAGCCTTCAGCGGCTGCCGGGCTGCCGTGCATGAGGAACAGACCGGCGAGCAGCGCACACACCGCCAGCAGCCGGGCTGCCGCCGAGCTGCCGTTGCCGGTGCTGTTTGCTGCCATCGGCCCCTTCGTTCATGACGTCTGTTCCGCCTGCTGGGTCGCAGCTTCCCTCGAGAATACGGCGGGCGGCACGGACGCGACTTTCGCCTACGCCGTGTGCCGTTCAGCACTACGTGGTGATCAGTGGCCGTCTCCTGCCTCGACCGCGAACCGCTTGGTGAAGGTCCTGCTGCTGTCCCGCGACTCGTAGACGCCGGTCTGGGTGGCGGCCAGGATGTGCTGGTCGTCGACCGCAGTGAGTGCCTGTGTCTGGCCGCCCGGCACCGAGCCTGCCTTAGCCCATGTGGAGCCGCCATCGGTGCTGCGGCTGAGCCCGCCCGTGTCGTCGATTCCGTACAGCGCCGCGGGCGTTGCCCATGAGAGGAAGGCAATCATGGGCTGCTTTCCTGGCGCGAAGGTTCGTCCGCCGTCGCTGCTCTTGGCGATGCCGTCGGCGCTGGTGGCGAGCACGGTGTCCGGGTCGTCGGGGCTGACGGCGATGTTCAGGACCTGAAGGCTGGCAGGGCGTTCAGGAGGCGCCGGTACTCGTCCTCGTTGATGTCCCCGCGGGCGAGCCGGTCACCGAGAATCTGCTCAGGTGTGGCGCGGCAGGGGTGTGAGCATGCTCGTGGGGTCTGTTCAGGGATCGGAAGCAGGAAGCCCGCGGTGATGATCAGGGCCCAGAACAGGATCATGCCGAGCGACATCGCGAGCCAGCCCCATCCACTGAGGTCATGGCGGTACCAGAACATCATCGCCACTCACCTGCTTCATCGAGTGCGGTCTCGAGGCGGCTCCCGACGCCGGGTAGGAGTCTGTCTTTCCTTTCACTGTCTTGCTGCGGAGGGCAGTGGGTCGGGGCCGGACGGTTCCCGGCTGGTGGGCCGATCAGCCCCCACCTGGTGGGCGGCCGGACGCCTCCCGCGGGAGCCGGAGGCGTTTGAGGGCGAGTGCGTTGACGGCCACGATGATGCTGGAGCCGGACATGGTCAGGGCCGCGATCTCCGGGCGAAGCACGAGCCCTGTGGTGGGCTCGAAGACGCCGGCGGCGATGGGCAGGGCGATGGCGTTGTAGCCGATGGCCCAGCCGAGGTTCTGCCGCATCTTGCGCAGGGTGCCCCGGCCGATGCGCAGGGCAGTGGGCACGTCGAGGGGATCGGACCGCATGAGCACGACGTCGGCCGTCTCGATGGCGACGTCCGTCCCGGCACCGATGGCGATGCCGAGGTCGGCCTGGGCGAGAGCCGGCGCGTCGTTGACGCCGTCCCCGACCATGGCCACCTTCCTTCCTCCTTGCTGCAGTTCGGCGACCTTGGCTGCCTTGTCGCCGGGAAGTACCTCGGCGATGACGGTGTCGATGCCGAGTTGACCGGCGATCCGTTCGGCCGTGGCCTTGTTGTCGCCGGTGAGCATGACAATCTGAACGCCGAGGGCGTGCAGTTCGGACACGGCGGCGGCCGACGTCTCTCGGGGTGCGTCAGCGATGGCGATCAGCGCCGCCGCTCGTCCGTCGACACCAGCGATGATCGCGGTGCGACCCGTTGCAGCCAGTTCGTCACGCCGGGCGGTGAGAGGACCGAGATCAACGCGCTCGCGCGTTGCCAGACGGCGGTTGCCGACCGCGATGCGGTGTCCCCCGACGACGGCGGTGGCACCGTGACCGGGCACGTTCTCGAAGTGGCGCGCGTCGGCGGCAGCAACCCCTTGTGCCTGCGCGTACCGGACGACGGCTTCGGCCAAAGGGTGTTCGGACTCGCGCTCCACGGCCGCCACCATGCGCAGCACTGCGCGCTCGTCTGTTCCCGGCGCGGTGACCACCTCCGTCACCTCGGGCTCCCCCATGGTGAGCGTGCCGGTCTTGTCCATGACGACGGTGTGGATGCCGGCGGATGCCTCCAGGGCGGCCGCGTTCTTGAACAGGATGCCGCGGCGGGCACCCAGACCCGTACCCACCATGATCGCGGTAGGGGTGGCAAGGCCCAACGCGTCCGGGCAGGTGATGACGACGACGGTGATGGCGAACAGCATCGCGGCGCTGAACGGCCGGTCGGTGGCGAGCAGCCACACGGCCAGGGTCAGGACACCGCCGACGAGGGCGACGAGCACCAGCCAGAATGCGGCCCGGTCGGCCAGTCGCTGGCCCGGCGCCTTGGAGTTCTGGGCCTCCTGGACCAACTTGACGATCTGGGCGAGCGCGGTGTCGGAGCCGACCCGGGCGGCGCGGACCCGAAGTGTTCCGTTGGCGTTCAAGGTGGCGCCGACGACCGGTGATCCGGGGGACTTGTGCACTGGCAGGCTCTCCCCGGTCACCGTCGACTCGTCGACCTCGCTCTCGCCGTCCTCCACGACCCCGTCCGCGGCGATCTTCGTTCCGGGACGGACCAGCAGCAGATCGCCGACAGCGACGTCCGAGGTCGGCACCTCGACGGGCTCACCGCCACGCATGACCACCGCCCGCGGCGGAGCAAGATCGAGCAGGGTGCGGATCGCGTCGTTGGCACCGCCCCGGGCCCGCATCTCGAACCAGTGACCGAGCAGCACGAACGACGCCAGCACCGTGGCCGCCTCGTAGAAGACGTCGCCGCCGCCGCTCAACGTGATGACCAGGGAGTACAGCCATCCGGCGCCGACGGCGACCGCGACGAGCACCATCATGTCGAGCGTCCGAGCGCGCAGGGCCCGCACCGCTCCTTCGAAGAAGATCGTGCACGAATAGAAGATCACCGGGAGGCTCAGCAGCAGCGCCCACACGTCCTGCCGCAGACCGAAGGGCACCGGCGCCTCCAGCCCGAACACCTCCTCGCCGATCGGCGACCAGATCACGATCGGGATGGAGAAGATCGCGGCCACCAGGAAGCGGTTGCGCATGTCGGCGACCATGGCCGCCATCGACATGCCGCCGTGGCCGCCGTGGCCGCCGTGGCCGCCGTGGCCCATCATCTCGTCCGGCGACCGTAGGTCCCCCGAAGCCGCAGGTGCCTCAGGTGTCGGTTCGGGAAGCGCGTGAGCCTCGGGTTCTGTCTTCACCGCTGCGGCAGCGGACGGAACTCCCGGCGGATCGGGCTCGACCATGGGATCGCAGATATGGGACGGCACGACCTGCCCCGCGCAGTGATAGCCGCACTCAGTCACCCACCGCCGCAGCTCGGCCAGCGAGGTCTGCCGCGGGTCGAAGACGACCGTGGCCGCCTGCGCCACGGGGTTGACCTCGACATCCACCACGCCAGGCCGCCGACCGAGCACCGATTGGACCGCGCTCTGCTGCGACGCCCAGTTCAGACCGCGCACATCGAGCACGGCTGTGCTGCGCTCCTTGGGCTCCGCCGACTGGTTCTGCTGGTGGCCTGGGAGATCGGACATGGTCACAGCTCCTTACGGCCCCGGCACCGACGGCCGAGGCGCACGCCCAACCTGAGCACCGCGACAGTGGCTATCGCTCAGAACCAGTGTCGCGGTGCGCGTAGGAACACGCTGGTCAGCCGCAGGGTGTCTGGGCCGACGATCGCCGCAGGGATGCAGGGCAATATCTCGAACATCGAGCCCAGCTGCCTCGCCCGCCGTCGGACGGCAGCGCGGCGGCTTGTGCAGGTCTGGAGGGAGTCACTCAGAGTGACCGCTGAAACGGCTCCTCAGACCGGGATTGCTCACTTCCAACCGACAGCAGGGTTGCTCGCCCAGCCTGGATTTCTGTGTCTCCGCAGGACCCAGTGCGCATCAAGTCGCGGGTCCCAGAGCACCTGATCGCCCGGGCCCTCGCCGCCCGGACCGGTATCCGCACCCCCCGTATCAGGGCGCCATGTCGATTGGTTCGCCGCTCGTTGACGGCACCTGTCCCCGGGCGGGATTTCCGCCCCACCCTGCGTGAGAGGGAATTTCCTCGCCCTTCATCAGGAAGGAGTCGGCGGCAAGCTGCGCATGGTCGCCGATCATGGTGCCGTAGTGGACGAACGCGCCTACGCCGAGCGTCACGCCCTGGCCGAGCCCGGCGTGGTCGGACTTGAAGGCGCCGTCTTCCTGCGAGTGGGACTGGATGATGCTCGCGGCGTTGAGTGTGCAGTCGTCCCCGATGCTGACAAGGGTCCGCTCGATCAGCACGCAGCCGTCGTCGAAGACCCGGCGGCCGATCCTGGCGCCCAGCAGCCTCCAGACCAGGCTCTTGAACGGGGTGCCGTTGAAGAGCTGCATGTAGCGGTGTGAGGTCAGTTTCCAGAAGCGTTCATGTCGCCAGAAGGAGGGATCGTAGATCGAGCAGTACAGCGGCTTCAGTGGCCGGAATCCCGTGACGGCCCGTTCGATCAGTGTGAAGTAGCCGACGGTGAACGTGAGAGTGAGCAGGCTCGCCAGTGCAAGCGCCGGCATGCCATGCACGTGGTAGCGGTCGACGGCAGCCACGGCGATGAGGGCGAGTACGAAGAAGTGGAACCACCGCGCCACCAGGTGCAGGCTCGCGGTGACTGCGTTGTGCCTGTTCTTGGCAGCGAGGCGGCGTCGCAGCTCGTCACCGGTGGCCAGGTGGTCGAACCGCTGGTCACGCATCACTGTGCGCGGGATCTCGAAGCTGGGTGAGCCCAGCAGGCCAACGCCTTCGCGCACCGGCCCGTCGATGGGGACCAAGACCTTTGTCGCGAGCAGACAGTTGTCGCCCGTCCGTCCGCGTGAGGGGTAGGCGATGTTGTTGCCGAGGAAGTTGCGCGGCCCGATCGAGGTCCGGGAGAAGCGGAAGGAGGTGCTGGAGAAGTCGGCGTTGATGATCGACAGACCGTCGGCAACCATGGTTCCGCTGCCGACCGTGCTCAGGTAGGGGGTGTCGTGCTTGACCATCGTGCCGAAGTTCGAACCGGTCTGCTCGACCCGGCACAGGTCGTACCCCAGCCGGCGCAGGTAGTGGACGATCGCGGAGCTGTCCCCGAAGAGCGTGGTGAAGAACCTGATGTTGGTCACCCGCAAGATCGCCCGGTGGATGCCGTAGTGGAAGCCGTACAGCGGATAGATCCTGTCGGGCTTGATCACCGGACTGAGCAGCCGCGGCACCGTGCTCACCGCGAGCAGGCCCAGGAGCGTTCCCCCGAAGAAGGCCACCAGGGAAGCGATCAGCGTCTCGATGTAGAACGCGCGGCTCGTGAAGACGGGCGGGTCTGTGGACGGCAGTAGGTGCAGCTGCGGCATCGCGGTGAGTACGACGCCGACCCCGGCCATCGCCAGCGGCAGATACACCAGCAGTATGGCCATCAGCTGACCCAGGCCGTAGAAGGCTCTGCGCACAGAGCCGCATGCAGCGGGCTCGACGGCCCGGTAGTCGGTTTCCGCCCGCTGCGCCGGTGAGCCGTGCCAGGACTCACCGGCCGGCACGGCCTGCCCAGAATGCAGGGAGGAGGCGTGGCCCAGCTGGGCGTCGTCACCCATCGAGGTCTCGATGTCGAGGACGGTCTGCTCGCTGACGGTCACGCCCGCGCCCAAAGTGACCGGGCCGGTCTCGATCCAGCCGTCGTGCGCGCGGTAGCAGGACAGGAGCACGTCCTTGCGTATGAGCGTGCCGTCGCCGACGGTGAGCAGGTCGGCGCAGACGGGAACGGTACGGGAAAGGATGGTGACGCCTTTTCCGATGCATGCGCCGAGGGCCCTCAGGTACAGCACGTACAGCGGTGAACCGGTGAGCAGGCGGGCCGGGCTGCTACGGATCAGGGACTTGACGCACCAGAAGCGCAGGTAGGCGAGACCCCACAGGGGAATCCGCCGTTGGGCGAAACGGCCGATGAGTATCCACTTCGCGGCGATGGGAAGGGCGCACAGGCCGAAGAAGACGGCTGCACCGAACAGGACCGCCCGCAGGTAGAGGCCGGCTGTCCCGGAACCGGCCAGGATCCATTGGTAGCCGCGGATGGCGGCGACGGTGCCGAGGCAGGAGAAACCGAGAAAGGCCAGCAGCTGGGCCGCCCCGCACAGCACGTACTGCCATGTGCCGGACGGCGCTTCGGCCGACACGTCGGACGGCGCGTCGGTCTGCACCGGGAGGGGTGAGGTGGTCAGTGCATGCGTCTGCGAGGGGGCCGGGGACTGGACCGCGACTGGAGCCGAGGAGGAAGTGATGTCCGCGAGCGCGGCAGCCAAGCTCCGGATCGTGGAATGCTGGTAGATGTCCTTCATCGACACCGTGGGCAGGTCGTCCCGCTTGCGTACGCGGGCACAGAAATGCGCCATCACCAGGGAATCGGCACCCAGATCGGTGAAGAAATTGCTGTCGACCGACACCTGCTCGGTACGCATGACACCGGCCAGCACCTGGGCCAACAGCATCTCGGTACTGGCCGCTGCCGCCCGCATGCCCTCAGCCGTGGCTCCCTCAGCGCCATTGCCCATCACGACAGCTCCCCAGGGCGTTCCCGCCGGCACCGGCCCATGCGGCCCACGCGCGGCGACCCCGTCCCGGAACAGCAGCCGGGGCGGCGCGCATCCCGAGAGTCACAAGATCATGAACCCTGGTCTGGCCACGATCGTCAGTCAGCGTGCGATATCGGTACGGGGCTGCCGGCGCGGACGGCCTGCCGGAGCTGAGCCGTGTCCCCATGGTCACCACACTTCAGGAGCGACGCCGGCTTCGACCATCCGGCAGATGTCCGAACCACCCCCGCCGACCGGCGGGGGTGTCTCCGACCATCGATGCCGGTGCAGCAGAGGCGTAGGCCCGTCTTTGCACAGATCGCTGCCACTGGTCTGATGACGCTGGTCCCCACTCGTGGACACGGCGCGATGGTCAGCGGCGGCCAGGCATCAGCTCCCGGCGAGCTGTCAAATGACCAGAGCGGGCCCCCTGCGCTCCAACAGATTGTTGCCGACTCTTTCATTGAGAGTGATTCGGTCGAGCCGGACGTTCCAGTGGCCACCGCGCGGTGTGAAGGAGACCGCGGACAGGGGTGGCACATCGAGATGCCAGAAGGCTCTTGCCGGCGCGGACAGAGCAAGGACGAGCAAGGCCCGGACCACAGCTGGTTCTGTGATGGCCAAGGCGTGGCCCGTGTCGGGCGGCAAGCTGCCCAGCCAGTCGGCAGTTCGCCGGCAGAGCTGACGTACGGACTCGCCGCCGTGTGGCGCGGAATCCGGGTCGGTGAGCCAGGCGGTGAACCCGTGGGGGTCGGTGGCGGTGACTTCGCCGACCGTGCGGCCGCGCCACTCGCCGTAGTCGAAGTCGCGCAGCGCGGGCTCGAGTGTTGCTTCCATGCCGAGGGCGTCAGCCATCTGAGCGCAAGGAAAGGAAGGAGCCCGGATGGTCAGCGAGTACGGGCGGAGCGCTGTTCCGGCGGAACCTGCCACACGCAGGCCGCGCTCACTCAGGCGACCGTCGCCGAAGGCGGCACCCCCGGCCGTCGCACACAGCATTGTCAGGTGGACCTTCATAGGACTGTCCTCCCTTCCTGGCCGGCATGACGCCGGATGGTGGGGCTGCCGGCGCTTGGTCTCGGGACCGACGTGCGCTGCGTACATGCCCAGGATCGCCGGACCTCGGGCCAGGTCGAGACCGATCAGCCGTCCCGTCGGCGTGGCGAAGCAGGAGTCTCGCCCGGCCGCCGGTGCGGCCCCGGACAGCACAGCCGGTGATACGTCGCCCGTCACTACTCCAGGGTTGGGGAAGTTGCCGGTGGCCAACATCCGGCAGGTGTCCGGAAGGCCCCCGCCGACTGGCTGGCACAGCCTCGTGCGGCCGGCCGGATGCGGTCTCGGGCCCCGGCTGGACGTCCCTCGGCGCGGTACGAATCGGACAGTGGTCCGATGGCGAGGGAAGCATGCGTGATCCGGCGGGACGGTGGTCGTCGCCGAGGCCCCGATCCGGGGGCTTTCAGCACAGCTGGACACGGCGGACGACATGGACGTCGTTGCGGCGGTTCCCGGAGGCCAGGCGGTCCGGACGGCTCAGGAGACAGGTCTCGAGGTCGTGCTGCTGGATGTCCCGGTGCCGCCGGACGTCGACGGACTCACCGTCCCCCTCATCGCCGGGGAGGTGGGCAGCCGCGTCCAGGCCGCCCACCTCGTCGAACGGGCCGCCCCCGGCCCCGACGCGACGGTGCGCATGTCCCACGAGGGCGGCGCCATCCGTGTCACGGTCACCAGTACCGCACCGACACGGCTCGTTCTTCCTCGGCCCAGCGCGCACTACGGCCTGGTCGGCCTGCGTCAGCGCGCCGCGCTCCTCGGCGGCACTGTCCCCTCCGGGCCGACGGCCGACGGCGGGTACGAACTTCGCCTGGAGCTTCAGGACGCGGGCACGCCGCGACCGGCCGGGTACGAGCGTGAGCATTGACGGAATGCTCACGGCCGGTGGTCACTGGAGCCCGGGTCCCCCTTTGTGAGGCGCCGGCATGGGGCAGCCTGCTGCCTCGAACCTGTTCCCTCCACCAGCACTCCCCCAATCCCCCTCCGGAGGACTGGTCGTGGCTCCGGCACACCGAAGAGGAACCTGGCGAAAGCAACGTGCCGGCGAGCTGTCAAATGGCCAGGGCGGCTCCTGCGCTGCCGGGGACGGACGGACGGACGGCCGGACGGACGGACGGCCGGACGGCCGGACCGATCGAGCAGGTGGACGGCGGCTGCGCAGGCCATATGACAGCCCAGCCCTGCGGATGCCCGACACCGACTGCGGCCGTGCGGCAGGGGACTGGGTCAGCCGGTCGGCGGGGGTGGCTCCGGACATCTGCCGGATGGTTGAAGCGAGCAGCTTTCTCAATCCTGGAGTAGTGACAGGCGACGGATCACCGGCTGTGCTGTCCGGGACCGCACCGGCGGCCGGGACAGATTCCTGCTTCGCCACGTCGTCGACGGGACGGCTGATCGGTCTCGACCTGGCCCGAGGTCTGGCGATCCTGGGCATGTACGCAGCGCACGTCGGCCCCGAGCCGTCGGAGGGCGGGGCGCTGGGCTTGGTGATGGAGCTGGCGCGTGGCCGGTCCGCTGCCCTGTTCGCTCTGCTGGCGGGGTTCAGTCTGATTCTCCTCACCGGCTGGCCCCAGCCGCGGACCGGGCGCGCGGGTCGGCAGGCGGTGGGCAGAGTGCTGATCCGCTCCATCGTTCTGGTTGCCGTGGGATACGCCCTGGTCGCTCTTGACACCGATGTCGACGTGATTCTTGCCGCCTACGGGCTGCTCTTCGTCCTCGCGCTGCCGCTGTACCGGCTGCGGGCCGCCACCCTGGCCCTCATCGCCGCGGCGGCGACGCTCGTCCTGCCCCAGGTGCTGTATCTGATCCGGGTCGCGGTGGAGGACGGGAGCTGGGCGGATGCCGTCATCGACTACGATCCGCTGGCCTGGGTCACCGACACGGACGGTGTCGTCGAGCTCTTCATCACCGGCCCGTACCCGGTGGTGACCTGGCTGCCTTTCATCATCGCCGGAATGGCGTTGGCCAAGCTCGACCTCGGCCGACCCGGCGTGCTCAGCAAGCTCGCCATGTGCGGCGTGGCGCTGGCCGTACTCGGTTACGGAGGCTCGTGGCTGGCCCTGCGCCTCGTCCCGGGCGCGCAGGCCGACGTGAATGCGGCCACGGACACCTCGGCGGCGGCATCGGCCTGGTGGTCCGACGGCGTGGGCGAGGACCCGACCCCAGGCGTTCCCGCCTGGCTGCTGGTGGCCGCGCCGCACAGCCAGACGACCTGGTCCATCGTGGGCAACACCGGCGTCGCCCTGGCGGTCCTGGCCGCGTGTCTCTTCGCCACCAACCGGTCGGCGCGCCTGCGGTGGTTCGCCGCCCCCGTCACCGCGGTCGGCTCCATCGCCCTGACCGCGTATGTCGGCCACATCATCGCCATCAAGGCCCTGGGCGTCGAGGACCTGCCGGACTCCGCCACCCTGCCGGCGTTCCTCTGCTTCGCCGTCGCGGCCATGCTGCTGGCCCTCGTCTGGACCCGGTTCTTCCGGCGCGGACCACTGGAGTACCTGCTACGTGCCAGCACCGCACCCGCCCGACTGATCAAATGACCGGCGGAGACACCTGGTGGATCATGCCTTCCACCCCTGCCCGGACCGCGTAGTGGGTCTTCCCCTCCTCGGCGGCCTGTTCGGCTCGGACACGTTCGAGGATGGCGTCCTGTTGGTTCCGTCAGCTGTTCTGCAGCAGATCCAGGATCTTCTCCTCCGGGTCGTGGGCCAGGAGCCGGTCACGGAACCCTGTCAGCACAGTGAAGCCGAAGCCGCGGTCGGCCAGTTCGAGCCCCAGCAGGTCTGCGCTCCTGGTCAAGCTGTGATGGCGGTAGGTCCTTACGGCGCCGTACCGTATGCGACCGGCTGCCGGGGGTAGCCGGTCCGTATGACGGTTCACAAGATGAGTGTCCTGGTTCTCGACGCCGCCGAGCCCACCGAACTCGCCGAGTTCTACGCGGGGTTGCTCTCCGCCGAGGTGCGGGTCGGCAGCGACCCCGACTTCGTGGAAGTGCTCGGGCAGCAGGGCGTCCATCTGGCGATGCGACGCGACCACGGGTACGCCCCGCCCAGCTGGCCCCGGCCGGAGGACGCGCAGCAGGCACACCTGCGCATCCTGGTGGCGCGGGGCGACATGGACGAGGCGGAGCGGGAGGCGATCGGCCTCGGCGCGCGGCCGGCCTCGGCGAGGGACAACCACGGACCCCGCGACGAGCGCGTGTACACAGACCCGGCGGGCCATTCCTTCTCGCTGGCGGTCTCCCCCGACACGTCGGGAGAATTGCGGCTGTGACGGGCGTCATGGCCAGCGGTGCGACGGTTCGCTGTTCGGATCAGGGCAGGGTCAGGATGCGGGGGCCTTCTTCGGTGATGGCGACGGTGTGCTCGATGTGGGCTGCTCGGCTGCCGTCGATGGTGTGCAGGGTCCAGCCATCGGTGCCGGTGCGGTAGTTGTCGCGTCCGCCGGCCATGAGCATGGGCTCGATGGCGAGGGTCAGGCCGTGGCGGAGGGGGAAGCCGCGGTGGGGGCGCCCTCGGTTGGGGACGTGAGGGTCTTCGTGCATGCGGCGGCCGATGCCGTGGCCTCCGAAGTCTGCGGGCATGCCGCAGCGTGCTGATCGTGCGACGGCGCCGATGGCGTGGGAGATGTCGCCGATCCGGTTGCCGGGGTTGGCTGCGGCGATGCCGGCGTCGAGCGCGCGCTGGGTGGCGATGATCAGCTCCAGGTCGGCGGGCCGCGGGGTGCCGACGGTGAAGCTGATGGCAGCGTCGCCGGTCCAGCCATCGAGTTCCGCGCCGCAGTCGATGCTGACCAGGTCGCCGTCACGCAGTCGGTAGTCGGTGGGGATGCCGTGGACGATGGCGTCATTGACCGATGTGCAGATCACCGCCGGGAAGGGGGTGGGCGCGAAGGAGGGCCGGTAGCCGAGGAAGGGCGAGCGTGCTCCGGCCTTCGCCAGGACGGTGCGGGCTGCTTCGTCCAGCTCCTTCAGGGACACCCCGATGCCTGCGGCTTCCCGGACGGCGGCGAGGGCGTGGGCCACGACGCGCCCGGCTTCCCGCATCGCGTCCAGTGCCGTGTCGGTCTTGATCTCCACCATGTCCTGCGGCTCCCTGCCCCACGCACCGAAACCCAATTCTTATACCGGTATTAGTATCACGGCATGGTGAGAACTCCTTTGACTCCATGGGAACGGCAGCGCGGAGAGCGTTTCGGCGCGCTGCTGCGTCAGGCACGCGGCGATCGCAGCATGGTGGAAATCGCCGCAGCGGCGGGGGTGTCGGCGGAGACGCTGCGCAAGATCGAGACCGGTCGGGCGCCGACTCCGGCGTTCTTCACCGTGGCGGCCCTTGCCGCGGCGCTGGAGGTGTCCTTGGACGAATTGGCGACTGCGTGCGCGCAGGCCAGCGACTGCGGTGGCCAGGCACTTTCGGCGTGAACCTCGACGGGGGATCCGGTTTTCTCCCGAGGTGGGCGCTCATGGCGGACAGGCCGCGCCGGTCTCCGGCTCCGATATCAGAAGCTGACGTGCGCAGTCCGCGCAGCGGATGGCGATCCGCTCGTCGATGCGCAAGTCGAGGACGATGTGGAGCGGGTCGGCGCCGGGCCTCCCTCGGTCGGCGCCGAGCCGTTCGAGGGTGGCGGTGAGGTTACGAGGGCGAGCACGACTGTGCCGTCGCTGACCTGAGCCTGACGAGCCTCGGGACGTCAGCAGGTCGGCGGGACAGTAAGTTCGCTACTCAGGCTCAGAACTCGAAACGCAGAGCGGCGCTAAGCATGCCACCAGCCGCTGATTGGCTCTCGTCCCGGAACGGCACGCCAGGGAGACTGCGGATCTGATGCCGTACTTGAAGGAGTTGTGATGCAGGTAGCCGTGGTCACCTTCGACGGGTTCAACGAGCTCGACAGCTTCATCGCTTCCGCGCTGATCAACCGGTGCCGAAAGGACGGCTTGGAAGCCTTCATTACGACGCCGACGCCGGTGGTCACGTCGATGAACGGCGTCGAGGTGACCGGGCAGCGCCCGATGGAGTTCGTGACCGAGGCCGACGTCGTGCTGATCGGTAGCGGGGTGAAGGCGCGAGAGGTGGTCGCCGACGAGCGGCTGATCTCCAGGCTGCTGCTCGACCCTTCGCGACAGCTGATCGGTGCGCAGTGCTCCGGGTCCCTGGTGCTCGCCAGGCTCGGGCTGCTGGATGGCATGCCGGCTTGCACGGACATGAAGAGCCGACCCTTCGTCGAAGCCTGCGGCGTCACCGTGCTGAACGCACCGTTCCATGCCGAGGGGAACATCGCTACGGCAGGCGGTTGCCTGGCGTCCCAGTATCTCGCCACGTGGGTGATCACCCGAATGCTCGGGGAGGACGCCGCGCGCGACGTCATCGACTACGTGGCCCCGGTCGGCGAAAACCAGGAGACTGTCGAGCGCGCCATGCGTGCCGTACACGCGGGCGAGGTTGCACTGCCCTGACGCCCCGCGAGCACCGGCAACCCGCAGCCACCGACGGCCGGGCAAACAGCCCGCCGGACAGCACCCGGTCAGAGCGGTCTCAACCCCGCGCGCCTGCGCGCCCCCGATACGATTCCGCACTCCCTGCCCGCCGGCCGGGCGCTGGCGTTCACTTGAGGCTGCTGGCCAGAGCGTCGAAGAGGGGGTCTTGCGCTGTGAGCGCTGAGGAAGTGACTGGCAAGGACGTCGGCATGCCACGCAGGACCATGCTCCGCGCAGCTGCGGTCACGACCGCCACAGTGCTCTTGGGCGGCGGCCTCCTGGCGGGCAACGCGGCGGCGGCCCAGCACCTGTGGATGTCGTGCAAGCGTTGCGGCGGGCTGTGGTTCACGGGCAACGGAACCCGCGGCGCATGCCCCGCCGGCGACTGGCTCGACGGCGGCCATCATCCCGTCGGTCTCGACCATGTGCTGAAGACCGAGGAAGACGGTGGCGCCGGGCAGCGCGGATGGCGCTGGTGCTGTCGATGCCAGGGGCTGTACTTCGAGAGCTCCCGGGGAAACGGGTTCTGCCCTGCTTATCCCTTCTTCCACTTCCCTATCGATAGTGCCAGGCACGTGACCTCTGCCCACTACATCGTGGAGGACAGAGGGAACCTCGACCGCCCTGGATACGGAGGGTGGCGCTGGTGCTTCAAATGCGAGGGGCTGTACGACCTCGCGAGCTATCCGCACTACTCAGGCAACGTTTGCCCCCGGGACAAACAACCCCACGGCCGCACCGGCGGGGACTACGTGGTGCGCCGGTTCGGAGCCACGCGCTGACACCGTCGCCGGCCGGAAGGTTCCGGCAGCCTTCAAAGTCGCGGTGACGTTGTGGACGTCTCGGTCCTGCCCGCCTCGGTGCCCATCGCACGGCCTGTCGTGCTCGACCTGGAGCCGCCAAACTGACCTACTTCCTGGTCACCGAAGGGGTGGTCGGCGACATCAGCCACAAGGGCTGCACATCCTGCTCCGCGAGGAAGGCGCACCGCATAGGAAAAGGCGTCGTATCGCACCCGAAGCGACGCAGGAGCAGGGCTGGGAATGGGTGGCGGATGGCCGCGCCGAGGGCTTCATCCTGACCACCGGCTCGGAGACAAGCTCGAGAGCACTCCCAATAGGTGCAGGTCAGTGGGACTGAGCGCCGTTGTTGGCCTTGGCCAGATGCGCGCTAGGTGCCCGCCCGTGCCCCCGCCCCTGCCATCACCGCCGAGGACTCCGATATCCGGCCTCCGGCGCGTGTGGGTAACGCCAATGCGCGTGCTGCTCTCGACCGGGGCGTCCACCCCGCCGGCGGACACTCACCGGCAGGGAAGCGTTGGGGCGGTTCTACTCGTAAGGTCACACCTCCATCCATGAGGCGGCGAAGCAACTCCAGGCTGGGATGCGGTGGCATTCCGATCGGCAATGTTGTTGAGTGATCACGCCAAGTGATCTGCGCACTTGGAGGAGTTGACGTTGGTTGCTGTCGCCGCCGTTCGCGCAACCCCGGGCCGGCATGGTCCGAAAGAGACGGCCTAAAGTGGCGAAATGCCCCTGCCTGCCGACCGGCCCGCCCTGGACCTGCTCGATGCGCACCTGGAGGCGCTATGGGACGGAAAGGACATCCCGCTCCCGCAAGGGCCGGTCCGCCTTGCAGCGAAAGGAGGGGGCGAACTCGTCCACTGGGCCCTCGACCAGCTCCGGCGCATCCCCCGCGAGCCGAAGGACGCCTTTGCCCGTCAAATCGGCGATCTTCTGACGGAGTTCCGCTCCCGTCGCTGTCCCTGGAACGCGGTGGCGCTGCGGCTGCTCGACGACACGTACACCTTCGCGGCTACCGGCCCTCGGCGGTACGAGGACTGGGCGCACGACGTCCGCCGTGCTGCACCGGTCGGTCCCTGACCCCCGGGGCTGGGTCCGGCTGGACCGGGACCGCACCAACGCCGCCCGCCACACGGTGCCTGCGTACCCCTTCGATCCCCCGGACTCATCAGAGTTGCCCGGTCGTCTGTACCCCTTGGAGGCGGAGGCGGCGGTCGCCGCGCTCGCCATCATGGCCGAGGAATGGCAGTCGGAACCCGCCCCCGTCCGCTCCCGCCCGGACCGGGACGCCGTGCTGGCGGATGCCCGGACCCTGCTCGACCGGTACGGGCCCACCGCGAGCTACTGGACCAACGCGACGACCGCCGCCTCTGACCCGGCCCCGGACTTCCTCGCAGCGGGCCTCCAGGGGACTGAATCCCACGGCTTCCTCACCTCTGAGTGCCTCAACGGCCTCGACCTCCTCGAGGACCTGGGCCTGATCGCCGTGACCGACGACGAGGTGGGCGTCTTCTGGTCGTTCGGGGCGTACTGACGACATTCAAAGGAGGCACCGGCGACCGTCTGCCACCGCCCCGACGACCACGGGCCGGGCACGCCACCGTTGAGGCGGCCGTGCCTTCGCCGACCGCCTCGGGGTGCCGTTCCACTTCGCCTCCCGGGACGTCCCAGACGACAAGGTCCCGCGCCGGCGGACAGCCCAGGGTCTGTCCGGGAGGGCATGATCGGAAGGTGGATCGGGACCACGCTCCCAGGCGTGCTCCCCGCTGACGCGGGGGTGATCCGACGCTGGTGGCCGTGCACCGGCCGAAGGGCCCCACCGCCGGCCGCTCACATGGTGACGACTGGGTAGTCGCCGGGGTCGATGCCGTCTTCCTCCATAGCGCGCATGAACAAGGGCCCGCTGCCGAACACGAGGAGGAAGCCGCTGCCCGCGAACCATCCTCCTGTGGCGGTCAGGTGGGCGGTCGCGAAGGGGCCGGGGGTGTGGTGGAACAAGCCGATGATGAAGAGCGTCAGGCCGACCACGAGGGTGCCGGTGGCTGCCAGGTACCAGAGCGCGTTGCTGCCCGTGGGCTTCGGGGCCGGCTCCTCGCTGACCGGTGTTTCCCTGCTCTCGCCCGGACCGGGAGGGTGAGTTGCGTCCTCGGCAACACGGGGGTGGCCTGCTGCCTGTAGGGCGGTCTCGGAGGTACCGGCGGAGGTGGCTGCGGTGGCGTGCGCGATCTCGGTGAGCACGTGTTCGGGGCTGGTGTCGGGGTGCTGTTCCAGGACGTTCTCGACGGTCTGGAGGGCCTGGGCGAGTACTGCGTCCTCGTGGTCCCGGCGCTCCTGCTCCGTCTCGGCCGCTGCGAGGTCCACCCGCAGGCCGACCAGCTCCTCGCGCAGCTCTGCGACTTCCAGGCGAGCCTGGTCACGCTCCTGGCGTGCGGCCTTCATCTCTCCGGCCGACTCCTGGAGTTCCCGCAGCGTGGCCTCAAGTTTCGTTCCCTGCCGACGCATCTCCTCTCGCAGCCTGGCTTTCTCCTCCTGGTTCCGGCGCAGCTGCTCGTCCCGCGCACCCCGTGCCTGCAGCAGCTGCCCCTGCAGCTGTATGCGGTCGCTCTGGCGAGAATGCTGCTCGTCCTGGAGCCTGGCCGTGAGGCGGCTGAGGGCTTCCTGGTGTTGGCGCTCCTGATCGCGGATCTGGTCCTCGGCGGCGGTGAGGGCTTGGCCGGTGGACTCGTGTCGGACCATCAGCGCGTCGTACCCGGCTTGCAGTTGCCGGTGCTCGGCGGTGATGGCTTCCAAGCGGGTCTGCAGGTGCTGGTGGAGGAGGACGGTCTCCTCGTAGGCGTCGGCTTTCGCCAGGCGGCCGGCGAAGTGCGGGTGGGCCTCGCCGATCGCAGCGGTGTGGACGCGCAGTAACTGGGCCCGCACCTCGTCGGTCACCCCGCATACCTGGGCTATCCGTTCCACCTCGGTGCGGTCCGGCAGTCGTACCCCTGACAAGAACTTCGACAGGGTAGGAGGGCTGATGTTCAGCTGCGCGGCGATGTACTTGCTGGTCCGGCCGGTGGCGACGACGAGAGTCCTGAGTTGCTGCACGAGCGCAAGCTTCTGCGGCCTGCCCTGGAACGGCTTCGGTTTCAGCTCTCCCAGTCGCCTGTGGGCCGGCAGGGCCGGACCACCGCCGTCGGTTTCGCCGTCGGCAACGTTCGTCATGGTCAGCCCCTCAATTGACAGTTGTGGAAAGAAGATCGTTGCCCGTGGTGCACCTTCTGTCGTGCCGTCACTCTCGAATGACACGCCTCCGGGCAGATGCCCGGGCACAGCAACGGCGTGGCGTCCACGAAGCCTCTATGCATTCAGGAGCACCATCATGCCGAGCCGTCTGACCCGACGTGGCACGTTTCCCGTCGATCTGGTCGTTTTCCTGGCGATCCTCATTGCCGGCTGCGTTCTCGTCCTTGTCGGTCACGTGACCCCGCAGGCGCTGGCCGGCTACGCCACCGCTCTGGCCAGCCTCTACGCGGCCTGGCATCACCGTTCCGCGCCCCAGCGTGCACAACCGGACCCTCCCGAGACCGCGCGCGAAACTCCCGCGCCCAACCGATAGCAGGCCTTGGGAGTTGGCGCACGCCCCGGCTACGGGGGCGGTGCCCCGGCGCGGCTCAGACTCTCGTTCGGCGTGGTACCTACCTTCCGGGCTCTGGGCCGTAGGCGACGCGTGTATGTTCCCCGGGGCCTGTCGGCAGGTACTCGAGCCGGACGGGGCCGGAGTTGAAGACTTCGCTGTCCCAGCCGGCCATTGCCTCTCCGATCAGATAGCGGTACAACCACTCTGCGAAGTGCATGGGGCCTCGCATCCAGCACCCGGCAGTGCTCACGCTGCTGGAGCGGTTCGGCTCTTCCGCCCTGATCGCAAGGCCGGACACCGACGTAGGATCTGCGCATGGCAACAAGACTCGTGCAGATCAATATGAAGGCCCAGGACGACTCCGTGCTCGGTCGGTTCTGGGCGGAGGCACTCGGTTGGGGTGCCGACAGCGAGGGACCCGGTGTGACCAACCTCGAACCCGTGGGTTTCGCCTACCCCGACCCCGTGGCCGTCTGCATCGACATCGTCGCCCGCCCGGAAGCCAAAACCGTGAAGAACCGGGTGCACCTTGATCTGGCCACCACCTCGAACGCCCATCAGTCGGATTTGGTCGCGCGCTTGAAGGATCTCGGCGCGACGCTCGCCGACGTGGGGCAGGGCGACGTCCCCTGGACGGTCATGGCCGACCCGGAAGGCAACGAGTTCTGCGTCCTGGAGCCCCGCCCGATCTACAAGGACACCGGGCCGATCGCCGCGGTGGTGGTCGACTGCACCGACCCACGAGGGATGGCCCGGTTCTGGGGCCAGGCGATGGACTGGACGCTGCACGAGGTCACCGACGACCACGCGACCATGCGCTCCTCCATAGGCGTCGGCCCCTACCTGGAGTTCCTACGCACCCCCGACACCAAGAGCGTGTGGAACCGCGTCCACCTCGACGTCTGCCCCTACCCCGGTGACGACCTGGAAGCAGAAGATGCCCGACTGCGCGCCTTGGGCGCCACCGACCCTGGTATCGACCAGTCCGCAATCTCCTGGACGGTTTTGGCCGACCCGGAAGGCAACGAGTTCTGCCTCCTCACTCCTCGCTGACCTTGAGCAGCGGCTCCGGCCGGTTTCGGGTCAGCGGCGAAGACCGCGTGGCGTTGGCGCATGCTGCCAGAGACGGGGATGGCGCCCCCGGTGATCCAGCGCGCGTCGTCGGACGCCAGGAAGGCCACGAGCGTGCCGTAGTCGTCGGCGGTGCCCCTACGGCCCCGGCGCCTACGGCGGCCTACGCACCGGCTTTCGGCCACCATGGACATTCCGCCCCGCCCCTGGAACCGGCTGTCCATCGGGCGCCCTTGTGGCACCCGGTCGCAGGTCGAGTGCCCCATGGCGGGGGAGATCCATCGAGCAGGTGTGGGGTAACTCCCGATCAGGGCACGGCCGTTGTCAACGAGCCTCATCAAGATGAGCTCCCTCAGAGCGATGTCGCCCATAGTTGCCCCTTCATCGGCGAGTACCGGGAGACCGTCGCTCTGCTAGGAGTGCATCTGCCACCCCATTTCGTCAGGAGTTCTAAGAGGTTGTTGTCTCACGTGGCAAGTTCCGCGAGCTTCTTGTAGCAGGTCAGGGCGGCGGCCATGGCCAGGCCTCGGCTCTGCCAGTCGTTGCGGACCACGTACGGGATCTTGAGACCACGAGCAGCCCATGGCAGGCTCATGCCGCATGATCGATGAATTCGCGAAAGATAATCTGCACCGGAGACTGCGGCGGGACCGCAAGGCGCTGCTCTGGAAACTCGACGGCTTGTCCGAATACGACGCCCGCCGACCTTTGACAGCGACCGGGACCAACCTCCTCGGCCTGGTCAAACACGTGGCCACCGTCGAGGCCAGGTACTTCGGCGAGGTCTTCGACCGCCCTTCCCCGGAACCGCTGCCCCGGTGGCAGGACTCCGACGGCAGCGATCTATGGGCGGCCGAGGACGAGACCCGCGATCAGATCATCGGGTTCTACCGGCGCACGTGGGAACGCTCGGACGCGACGATCAACGAGCTTCCCCTCGACGCCCCCGGCCACGTGCCGTGGTGGCCGGAGCCCTATCCCAACACGAACCTGTTCGCCATCATGGTCCATGTCCTCGGCGAGTCCATCCGGCATGCCGGGCACGCCGATATCCTGCGCGAGGGCCTCGACGGCCGGACCGGGGTGCGCGCCGAAAACGAGAAGCAGATCGACGAGGAAGCCCGTGCAGCCCACTGCGCGAAGATCGAGCAGGCCGCCAGGTCGGCCGCACCAATCAAGGCTTAGAGGTTGTCTCACGTGACTTGATGTTCGTGCGGCATGATGCCGGTCGTGGGTGCTGATCTGTCGAAGCTTCTGGTTCCTGATGAACTCTCGGAGCTGACCGCCCGTTGCTGCCGTCGTTCGCTGCTCGTCCGCAAGGTGGTGGGACCGCTCCGTGTGACGAGCGGGCCGTGTTCACGGCAGTGGTGTAAGCGCTGACCAGCGGCTGTGCCTGGCGGCATCTGCCGCCGACGTTCGGCACGTCGCCCGCCACCGCGCATCGCCGCTTCACGGTATGGACCGAGGCCGGCCTGTGGCGTCGGCTGCACCGGGCGGTGCTGGACGAACTCGGGGCCCGGGGCGAGGTGGACCGGACCTCGGCGATCGTCGACGCGGCGTCCGTTCGCGCCAAAGGGGGGATCGCTGACCGGGCCGAACCCGGTCGATCGCGGCAAGAAGGGCAGCAAGCTGCACGTGCTGTCCGATGCCCAGGGCATCCCGCTCGCCGTCGCCGTGTCCGGCGCGAACATGCACGACAGCCTCGCCCTCAAACCGCTCATCCGCGGCATACCCGCCGTCCGGTCCCGCCGGGGACCACGGCGGCGCCGACCCGTCAAACTCCGCGCGGACAAGGCGTACTTCTCCGCCGAACACCTGGCCTGGCTGCGCGAGCGCGGGCTCGTCGCGCGCATCGCGCGGCCCGGCATCGAGTCCGGCGAACGCCTCGGTCGGCACCGCTGGAGGATCGAACGGTCGATCGCCTGACTCTTCGGCTAACGCCGCCTCACCGTCCGATACGAACGAAAGGGTTCGCACTTCCTCGCCTTCCTCGGCCTGGCCGCCGCCCTGACCTGCTACAAGAAGCTCGCGAAACTTGCCACGTGAGACACCCTCTAAAGCGTGTATCGAAAGATGAGGGGCCAACTCATCGGTAGCGTCGCTGCCGCGGCTGTCCTGCTCACGACGCTTCACCGTGCGGTCGCCGCTGCCAGGAACAGGCAGTCGGCATCGGCCCGCGCGCGCTGCTCAGCGATCCGGTTGTCCGTCTGCTCGCGCGTGACAGCGCCGCTGGAGCAGGCTCCTTCGGCCAATCCGGTGAGTACGGCCAACATCGCCGGCCCGGTGAACACACCCGTGTGCACCTCGACCGTCACGTCGCCGAAGCCGGCGTCCAGCAGCAGGCTGCGGTACCGGCGGGCAGCACGCGGCCGACGGTCAGGTCGGCGCGGGAGTGCACGATGTCAGGTGTAGCGGATGCCGCGCCGCCGCAGGTAGGCGCTCCGCTGGGTGGCTCCTTCTGCAGGTCCCCCTTTCCCGCGCCCCGGCTGCATGCTGATGAGCGCGCACGATCGTCGAGTCGATGTTGAGGCCGCAGGTGATCAGGTCCTTCGCGTCCGCCCGGGCCTTCAGCTGAGTGAAGATCCGGTGCCGGGTGCCGTCCCGTTGCCAGCGGCGGAACAGGTCGTACACCCGGCCCCACGGCCCGTACTGCTCAGGTATGCCCCGCCACGGGATGCCTGTGCGCACCCGGAACGGTATGCCACCGATCAGCTGCCGCCGGGTCATATCGGCGGCCGGCTCGGTCTCTTGCCTTGGGCAGCAACCGCTCCGGCACCGCCCACTGGATGTCGGTGAGATCTCCACGCGCCACGAGACGAGATCACCTCACGCTAGAGATCCACTTCCGATACACGCCCCAGCAGTGCGAGGTGTCCAGCGTGGTCGCTCTGATCGAACGGCTCGGATCCCGGGCCGGCACACGTGTCGATGCCGGACTTGGCCGTCGCCTTCGTGGGCGTGCGGCTCGGGATGGACGATGCGAGCAGCGATCCGCCATCGCGGCCACGTCCCGCGCGAGCAGATCGAAGCAGTCCGGGCACCACGGAGATCCCGAGTACGACAGGCTTGGCCTGCCGCCGGCGTCGTCAGCGTGGTGTTGCGATGTCGGCCTTGAAGGGGCTGCCGTGGCCGGGCACGATCAGGTCCGCGGTGGCCAGCACGCGGAGCCGGGAGGCACGTAGCACCTCGCGGTCCGGGGCTACGGGGTCGTCCGCCGGGCCGTCCGAGTGCCACCACAGGTCGCCGGCGAACGCCACGACTCCCGTGTCCGTGCCGGCGAGCAGGGTGATGTCCTCGGGGCTGTGTCCCGGGGTGCGGATCAGCCGCAGTGACGGGGTGAGCTCGTAGCCCTCCGCGTCCCGGTTCGTCCACTGGTCGCCCAGGTACTCCACTTTGTGGTCGTGGACCCGGGCCCGGCCGAACAGGCCCACGTTCATGGTGTTGTCCGGGTGGTGGTGACTGAGCACCACGTCGGTGATGTCGTCGGGGCCGAGCCCCAACTCCGCGAGCGGGCCGAGGATGTGGTCGCGGCTCGCCACCATGCCAGGGTCGAAGATCACATGCCGGTCGCCGTCGGTGACGTAGGAGACGGTGGCGGCGACTCCGGGTCCGGTGGAGCCGACGTAACCGGTGGTCAGGATCGTGTACACGGCGCTGCGGCCGAGCGGTGCGTCTGTCATGGCCCTCATCCTTCCGGGCAGGCGGGCGGCTCACGAGTGGCACTGCTGCCTCTGATCGCAGGATTCGTGCCAACCGTGCCACACTGCTCCTGTGCCGCCCTTCGTGACCGTTGCCGCGTACGTTCCCCCTGGTGTCGGCATGCTCGCCGTCGGCATCGTGGCTGAGGTGTTCGGCCCTCACGGGGAGGGGCTGCCCGGCTTCGACTTCGCGCTGTGCAGCGACCGGCCCGGGCCGGTCCCCACCGATCTCGGCGTACCGCTCGTGATCGCCCATGGCCTGGACCGGCTGGCTGCCGCTGATCTGGTGATCGCCTTGCCCTGGGCCGGCTTCCGCACGCCACCGGGTCCCGCTGTGCTGGACGCGCTGTCGGCCGCACACGAGAGCGGGTCCCTGGTCGCGGCCCACTGTGTCGGCGCGTTCGCGCTCGCCGCCGCCGGGTTGCTCGACGGCCGACGGGCCACCACGCACTGGCGGTTCGCCGACCTGCTGGCCGGCCGCCACCCGGACGTCGTTGTGGACCCCGAAGCCCTGTACATCGACGAAGGGCGGATCATCACCGGTGCGGGAGCCGCCGCGGGCTTCGACCTGTGCCTGCATCTGCTGCGGCGGGAGTACGGGGCCGCGATGGCCAACGCCGTCGCACGCGACATGGTGCTGCCCTCCCACCGGGACGGCGGGCAGGCCCAGTACCTGGCCTCCCCCGTCCCCGAGGACTGCCGGGACGAGCGCCTCGCCGAGGTGCTCGCCTGGGCCCGCGAGCACCTCCACGAACCCCTTCCCGTCGCGGAACTGGCCCGACGCGCCATGATGAGCAAACGGTCCTTCGCCCGCCGCTTCGCCGCCGCGACCGGCACCACCCCGCACGCCTGGCTCCGCAGCCTGCGACTGAGCAGCGCGGAGGAACTCCTGGAAACCACGGACCTGCCGATCGAGGAGATTGCCCACCGGGTCGGATACGGAAGCGCGGCCGTCCTGCGTGAACAGTTCGTGCGCCGCCGGGGCGTGCCACCCCGCTCCTACCGCCGCTCCTTCACCAATGCGCCGTAGCGACCGGTCGAGCCGGAGCCGTTCTCACCCGCAGGGGTCTGGGACAGCTGAACCCCGGGCTCTACGGGATGAGGTCGGCGATGACGTCCAGCGTGGTCTCCCACCACGGCGCGGCCCCGGTCCCGAAGGCCGCAGCCAGTGCGGTTCCGACGGCGACGTCCTGGGGCCGCACTGTGGCGCCATCGAGCCATTCGGCGCCGACCGTCCCGTCACCGGTCGAGTCGAGCCGTCCGAGCCGCCGGCCGTCCTTGAGAAACCGGCTGTCGGTGTACGAGGCGGGCACGAGCCGGTACGCGGTGCCGCCGGCCGCCGCGTCCACCCGGTAGGAGCGCCGGGAGATCCGCCCCTTGGCGGGGAGGATGCGCGCGGCCTCACCGTCGACGGTGAGCGTGAGCAGTGCGGGGTCCCGGGTCCCGATCGGAATGTGCGGGTCCACCTTCGCCCCGGCCGCACGGACCAGTCGTACGCGGGGGATGCCTGGCCCGGACACATCGAGCGTGCCGCCGTCGGTGTCGAGCTCCACGACCGGGGTGCCGGGGAGGTCCACGTCGTTCATGCCGTCCCGCCGTCCGTACCGTCAGTGATCATGCTCCAGGATTCCCGACTGTGCAATGAGACAACCGAGTTGCGCCCGGCTGCGGCGAAGGCGGTCGCCGGCCTGGCGATCCGAGCGCGGCAGGTCCTGATGTTCATCCCGAGCCGCTGAGCCCGTCGCGAACCCGGCACTCGGCAAGATGCTTGCAGCCGGCAGGGCCAATGCCGTTCCCGGCGGGGGTCGATCAGCGTGCAGTCTCGTCGGCCGGCTCACCCTTACCGGCGCCATCACCCCGGCCGACCCCCTTGTGCCCCGAACGCATCGCCTACCGTCCGACACCGGGTGACGGTGGGCGATGCGGGTCGTGGTGTCAGTCGCCTCCGCCGCCCCCGCACGACGAGCCGCCCCCGCAGCCGAATCCGCCGCCGTCACCGCTCAGCCACGAGCCGCCACGCCGCCGCCTCCGCGACGGCTTGCCGGCTCCGCCTATCGCCGCGATGAACACCACGATGATGCCGATCCCGACGAACTCCAGGAATTCCAACTTCTCCACCCCGTTCCTCTCCGTTTTGATCTGTGTGAGCGGCATCCCCCGCACGTTCGGCGCGCAAAGCCCGCTTGAGGAACTCCAGAGCTTCAGCTGCACGGTGTCATCGCCGCGACGGTCACGCTCTCCGCAGCGACGACTGGAGCGTTCGTCCCGCAGACCGTCCAGGACGACCTGCGAGCGGCGGCGTCGAGTGCCGGGGCGCACCACTGATGCCGTTCAGGGCGACCAGGTCGGTGACCTCGTCGCAGCTCTCGGGGAAGCCGGCGAGATCCGGACGGAGAAGGAAAACGTCAGCGCCGCCGCCGACGACCCCGACGTCCTGGTCGCGGAGGCGGGGGTCGGACCGATGCGCGACGGATCAGAACGTGGACACGGCCGGCGGCGACGTCCCGGCACAGATGGGACAGGGTCCCTACAGGGCGTCGTGTCCCGTCAGTTGCGGAATTCATCCGAACGACGCTGCAGCCCTCTGGCAGACGCGCGTAGACCTGAGGCACCATCACTCTGCTCCACCTGCACTCCCGTCCCGTCAGGAGTACGGCACCACACGCAGCACCGTCATCAGTCAGCACGGTCAGCACCGGTCAGCAGGAGGGAACACCTGACATGAAGGTCCGCTCAGTCCTCAGTGCGCTCGCGCTCGTCCTGGGCGCGCTGTTCGCCCCGGGATTCGGCGTCGTCACCGGCGCCACCGACGCGCACGCCGCCACCAAGATCAGCCATGCCACAGCGACATCGATGTTCAGAGCGTCCGGAATCACCTGGTCCTCGTCCGGCGGCTGCTCGGACAGGAACAATCCGACCTGTACGTCCTTCACGCAGCTGAACCTCGCCACCGCGAAGGGTGCCCAGACCCTGAAGAGTGCAAGCGGCTGCGCGCTCAACATCACCGGCGGTACCGAGACCGGGCACGCCGGCGGAACGTATTCGCACTGGAACGGCTACAAGCTCGACTACAGCAAGTACACCTGCGTCGGGAACTACATCAAGAACAACTTCACGTACATCGGCGTGCGGGGCGACGGCGCCCCGCAGTGGAAGTCCGGGTCCGGAAACATCTACGCGGACGAAGGAAATCACTGGGACGTGACCTACTACAACTGCGGCGGCTGCTGAGCCGTACGGAGACGCCACGAGAAACAGGTGCTCCGGGCCTGTCGGCCCGGGCACCCTCACCTCTTCGACCCGGGACCGGTCGAAGCCGCGGCTGCCGAGGTCCACGGCATCACCGAGTCGACCCCACCCCGATCCGAGCCATCACCGACGCCCACTGCCTCCAAAACCCACGCCCCGGCCGGCCCATGCGGCCGTACCGGTCCTTCCGCAAGCCCAACGCGATGGCCTGGCCGAGTAGTTCTGATGTGATCAGTGGTCATAGGCGGTCAGTGCGCAGGTGACTGCTGCGCCGGTCAGATTGTTGTGCCAGATGCCGACGACCATCGCGAGCACACGCCGGGCCACTCGGACGGCCACGGCCTCGCTCACCGATCCGGAGAGGCAACCTGAGCACGTCCGGTCCACGGCGAATCTGCTCGAGCTGCCCGTCTTCTGCCAGTACGGCATCGGCACCATCGGCGGGCCGGGCTCCGGGGCCTGGAGAGAACTCGCCGTGCACACCATGACGACGAACTGGGTGCTCGCGGCGGAATACGAGGGCTTCCCCCTGATGTACCACTGGAGGGTGCTGCCCGACTCGACGCCCTGCCCGAGGATCTGACCGACGTCGAACGGGTTGTTGCCTAGTGGGGCGGCGGATCGCAGGTGCGCGGCCGGATCGAGGCGATCCAGCAGACCTCGGCGAGCGTCGCGCTGTTCCTGGAGTACATTCCGCAGAACCTGCACCAGTGGCCGGGCACTCAGGTCGAAGCAGGCGACGAGGCCCCGACCGGGCCTGCGTCATGGTGCAGAAGAACCTGGAAGCTGAAACCTCGTTCATGAACGCGCGGGGGGGCTCCTGCACTTCGACGCGCACTTCGAGAACATCCTTGCTGACGGCCGGCGTCTCCACTTCGCGGACTACGGCCTCGCGATCTCCTCCCGCTTCGAGCTGTCACAGGACGAGGCCGACTTCTTCGACCGGCATCAGGCCTACGACCTCCGGGTCAATACACCTGGCGCGCCACGCGGTAGCGGAGGTAGACGACTCCCGAGCTGAAGGTGCGGGTGTCGACGAGTTCGAGATCCACCCGGCGCTCGCGCTGGGGAAAGAACGGAATGCCACCGCCAACCAGCACCGGGTAGACCCTGGCCCGGTACTCGTCGATCAGACCCAACGCGGCCGCCTCGGCGGCGAGAGTCGCGCCGCCGATCGCGATGTCGCCCTCCCCCGGCTCGGCTCGCAACCGCTCGATCTCCTCCGCCAGGCCTCCGGAGGCCAGGCGGGCATTGCCCTGCACCTCCGACAGCGTGGTGGAGAACACCACCTTTGGGAGCGGCTTCCAGATCGCGGCCCACTCGAGCATTGAGTCGTCGAGCGACGGATCCTGGTCGGCGGTCTCCCAGTACAGCATCGTCTCGTACAGGCGTCGTCCCAACAGGTGGACGCCGACCTCTCGTTCCTCGTCGGTGACGTAGCGAAAGACCTCCTCGTCGGGCGCCGTCCAGTCGAAGCCGCCGTCCGGCCCGACGATGTAGCCGTCAAGTGAGACGCCCATCGAATAGGTCACGCTGCGCATCAGAAGTCCTCCTCGGTAACGGGTTCGACCGTACGACCGCCGGACGCCGCAGGACTCATCGCGCCTCGCGGGATCCCCTGGGCGAAGGCGGTTCCTTCTGGGCCTGGCCGTCCCGGCGTGCCCCGGCGGCGTGCCGGTGAGTCCGGCCGATCGTGGAGTCGACGTTCACCGTCCACCCGATGCGACCGCGCGCGTCGGCTCGCGCCTGGAGCCTGGTGAGCAGCCCTGCCCACACTCTCAGGCGCCGGCCGGCGGCGGACCAGTCCGTAGACCGTCCGCCAGGGCCCATGGCAGGGCGGGAGGTCCCGCCACGGAGCCCCGGTCCGCACCCGCCACCGGATTCCGTCGATCAGCATCCGCTTCGTCCTGGACGGCGTGCCCGTCGTCGCTGCGGCCAACAGATGCGGCTCCAGCACGGCCCATTGATCATCTGGCAGACCTCCCCGCCCCACGCGAAGATCATTACGAGGGGGGCGATCTTTCAGAACACGGCCCAGTACCAATGCCGTTGCGTGAGGGGCTGGGCTGGTCTGGCGTGATGATGACGGCCCTGGCTGCGGTTGGCTTGGGGCCGGTTGCGGTGGTCGGTGCGTTTGAGCCGGTGATGGGACATCTTGCGTTTGACGACGCGGGGCTGGGTGCCGAGTCGACATACTGCTGGTTCGGCGAGGGTGCGTGGAGGATCCGGTGCCGGCGAACTGAACTCACTGACTCGCTCTACCCGACACGCGCATGATCGATGAACGCGGTCAACGCGTCCACCGTTGCGTCGGGCTGCTCGTCGGGAATGAAGTGCCCGGCTTCCGGGATGACGATGCCGGTCACGTTCTCCGCCCAGGGGCTGAGGGAGGCGGCCATGTCGGGGATCGAGCCGTGGGAGCTGGAGATTCCCAGGACCGGGATGGTCAGGTGCCCTCGTCCGGGAGCGAGAGCGTCACGGTTTTTGCGCGCTGATTCCGCGGCGTCTCGGAAGTAGGAAAGAGCCGCTCGGAGCCCTCCCTCGGCTGCGATGGAGGCGGCGTAGTAGTCGATTTCGGCGCTGTCGAAGGTGCTCGGGGACAGTGTCTTGACCCTCAAGAACCAGCCCACGTAGTCACGTTCGCGTCCGGTGATCAGCGTCTCGGGCAGTTCGGGCACCAGGTGGAATGCCAAGTGCCAGGTCTTCCAGGCCCGTTCGGGATCCGTTGGGATGGCGTCCGGGAGGGTGATTCCGGGAATGCCGGCGTCGAGCAGGGCGACGCCGTGCAGGCGGTCTTGGTACCTCAGGGCGAGCGAGAAGGCGACGCAGGCCCCGATGTCGTGGGCGGCGAGCCAGTACTTCGGCACGTCGAGCGCGGTCAGCGCGGCCTGGACGCGCGAAGCGAGGGTGTGGGTGTCGTAGCCCCCTTGGGGGCGGTCGGAGTGGCCCTGTCCCGGCAGATCGACGGCGATCACGTGGAAGCGCTCGGCAAGACGCGGCATCGCCTTGTGCCAAGCCCACCAGGTCTGCGGGAATCCGGCGAGCAACACGACGGTGGGGCCGCCCGACCGACCGCCTTCCACGGCGTGAAGCCGGATTCCTTCCGCGTCGACCCAGCGGTGGGTGAAGCCCGCGAGGTATCGCAGCGGCAGCCCGGGGACGTGGCTCTGGTCGGGAGAGCGGTTCGGCGCGGTGTCGGTCACGCCTCGAGCCTAACTCATCTTGGACTGTTCAGTTCAAGATAGGATGGACAAGGCCACGATGGACTGGTTCAAGAACGGGGTGCATGCGGGATGGCCGGGAAGAAGCAGTTCGACGTGGACATCGTGCTCGACGCGGCGATGGTCCAGTTCTGGCGGGCCGGGTACGCCGACACCTCGCTGGACGACCTCTCCAGGGCGACCGGATTGAACCGAAGTTCCATCTACTCCTCGTTCGGCGACAAGGACTCGCTCTACCTGCGCTGCCTGGACCGCTACGCCGTCCGGTATGGAAACAGGTATGAGCAGGCGCTTTCCTCCGGTGCGTCCGGGGAACCGCTGCGGGCGATACAGGCGTTTTTCGAGGTCACCCTCCAACGTATCGCCGACCCCGACGTGCCGAACGGATGTCTGGTCGCTCAGACCGCGATGGCGACACCAGTACTCAGCCCCGCTATCGCCACGCGTGCGATCGAAGCTGTGGGGCTTCAGCGTGCGCGGCTGCGGACCGCCTTGAACACCGCGGAGTTGGCCGAGGGCGACGCCGAGAACTACGCCACTCACATCACGGCGGTCAACCAGTCGCTGGCCGTGATGAGCAGGGCCCGGGCGAGCCAGAAGCAGCTCCGCACGATCGTCGACATCAGCATGAGCGCGCTCTCGCAGGCTTTGCCCAACCGGGGCTAGGGCCCTCCTGGCCTGCCGTTCGCAGTGCCAGGCCCGGGATCGGGTTCGATGGCGTCGTCGCCAGGCGGACCGGCCGAGGTGATGTGCGGCTGGGTGGACGGTGGTGATGAGTCCGGTGAACAGGTGCTGGATCTCGTTGCAGGTCAACGCCATCAGCTCACCGGGGGAGCAATTGTCAATAGTTGTGGATCGTTGATGGTCGGCGTGTCAGGGCAGGTGTGAACCAGGAGGCCACGTTCGAAGCGGACGCCAGCCCGGACGAGCGGGACCAGGTGTGAGCCGTTGACGGCTCTCCAGCGGGCCTGGGCGGACTCGACGAGCTTAAACACCATGGCCAGCCCTGGCGACGCGTGAGGCGGCGCCCTTGGTGACCTTCGTGCGCAGCCGGACGGTGGCGAAGGTCGACTCGATGGGGTTGGTCGTCCGAAGGTACATCCAGTGCTTGGCGGATAGTCGAAGAACTCCAGCAGCACGTCCTGGCAATCGGTGATCTTCGCGACGGCCTTGGGGAACTTTGCGCCGTAGAGCTTGGCGAACGTCTTGACGGCCTGCTGAGCGTCCTCGCGGTGCTCGGCGTTGCAGATGTCCTGGATCGCCTTCTTCTCCGCCGGCTTAGCCAACTTCGGCATGGCGTCGAGGACGTTGGCGGTTTGGTGAACCCAACACCTCTGCTCGCGGGTGTCGGGGAAGATCTCGCGCAGGGCCTTCCAGAACCCGAGGGCGCCGTCGCCAACCGCGTGGACCGGCGCGCGCATTCCCCGCCGCGCGCAGTCCCGCAGCAGCGCGGCCCAGGACTCGGAAGACGCCCGGTAGCCGTCCGTCATGGCCACCAGCTCCTTCGTGGCGTCCGCGCGCACTCCGATGACCACAAGGACGGCGGCCTTGGCCTGGTCCAGGCGTATGTGCAGGTGGATGCTGCAATGCAGGCCTACTCGACGACCATCACGGGATCACTCGGGAAGGTACGCCCTCCGCGTTCTGGCCAGAGCCGATCCACAGGTCTTGAGCATTGCTCCCCATCCGGGGCCGGGCGGTGGTGGTGTTCGTCTGCGGTGGTCGTGACCAGAAGGGCATGGGCGAGCATCGCGAGGGTGCCCCAGCGTGCCAGGACGTCCAGCGCCTGACCTGGTGTTCGTCCAGCTCGGCGGGGCCCTTGGTGGCCTGGAACGTCTCCTCGACGGTCCACCTGCGCCCGGCCACCCGCACCAGCGTGGCAAGCGCAACCGAGGCGGCCGTCAGCAACATCGGCCAGGGCCCAGTCGCAGAAGCGGTGCCCCTTGGCACCGGCACCGGCGGAGCAATGGCGTGATCCCGAAGTTGCGAAGTGCGCGGTCCGTTCGGGAGTCGGGTCGTCATTACTTGACCGTCACCGGTCTGTCAAGTCCCGAAATGCAGCGGCATGACAGCGCTGCTTATCCCGGGCTTAATTGAGGCATGGGTCACGCAGAGCAGATGGCCCGCCGGCATCGTCATAAACAATCCTGACGGCGCTCAACGGGACACACCGTCCCTCTGTCGAAAGGCCCGAGAATCAGCAGGGGCGCCCGACAGTTCTTTCATCGTCTTTTTCTCGCGAAGGAGAATTCCCATGGCTCGCATTTACCGCACCCGTCGCTTTGTAATGCTGACTGCTTCGACTGCTCTGGCCGCAGGAGGCGCGCTGCTGCCCGCCAACGCGTTCGCGGCCCCGGGGTCTGCGCACGCGGTGACTGCGAAGGCAGCCGCTCACGGCGACAAGTGGCGCGACAGCGACCACGGGCACCGTGGCGACCGTTGGCGTGACGGCGGGGTCCGGAAGGGAGGCGGCGGGGTGGGGAATGTTGTCGTCATCATCGGCAACAACAACACCGTGCCGATCAACAACGGCACCGTCAACACCGGCTGAAAGAGCGGACCGGTCCAGCGCCGGTAAGGACATGGCCCGGCCGGGTGGCAGCGTCAGGGGACGCGCCACCCGGCCGGGCTCGTGCATGTCCTGCGGGAAGCGCTGTAGGCGCATTTCTCGCGCTGCGCCTTCGACGTGATCGCGTCCGCCGGGGCGCCCGCACGGTCTCGAGGGGATCGAGGCTTCTCCCTGTTCCCACGCAGCGTGCGACGGAAGATGAACGCAGGCAGGCCGTCCTCCGGGGCGGCCGATGTGCTGGGTTCGGCCAGGGTGTTCGGCACACCCGGTACGCGTGTCGGTTCCGTCTGCCGGGTCCGTGCTCCGTCCACCGCACTTTCGGCGCTGCTGTCGATTCTTGGGGCCGGATGCCCGTTCGGCACCCCGGCCTGTACGTCGCTGGGTCCGGGGCCGCAGAAACAACTGGCACGAGTACTTCCGTGCGGCTCGCACCAGAGTGACCGGCCGGCGTGCCGAGGACGAATGACGGCGTGAAGGGTCATCGCTGTCCCTGCAACAGATCACCCGTGGCCTCGCCGACTCCCCGCCGAGGCGATGCAGGGCATCTTGGCCCCGCTGCCGGTCGAGCAGCGGGCGAAGCTGCCTTACTTGAAGAAGAGGGGCCTGGCAGTCCCTCACCCTCACGTGCCCCCGACGAGGATCTCAGTCCCAAGGCTGCTGTCTGCAAACGGCGGGCGGCATCGTGCTGACGGTGGTGTGGCCGAACGCAAGCTGTGTTCGCACGGTCGCCCGTTGTCCGCCCCCTGCCCGCGGCGTCCGATCGCGCCGGGCACGCCGGCCGCGTCAACATCCTCGGCAAAGTTGATGATGTGTCAGGGCAGCCCCATTTCCGAGAGGGCGACCTGAAGTCCACCACCACGGGCGGGCGTTGGGGCTCGGCGGACATGCCCCACCTTGGGTGGCATGCCACGCGGAAGCCGACAACTCGGGCATCGGCCGACCCGGCTCCCTGCGCGGGCCCTGGGTCGGTGCTTTCTTATCGGGCTTTTACCTGACACCCGCGGCATGGTCAAGCCCCGATTTTCCGGGACGTGACTCCAGTGCGCCGCTCAGGCCTACTGGAAGTGTCCTCACGGAAAAGGAAACGCGGCAGCAGGACGGGTCGGAATTCCTCACAGGAATCCCTCTCACCGAACCACCGGTTCATCCCGATGGAAACCGATTAGCCGCCCCTAATTCGTAGGAACATTCAAGAATCCCCTGAATCAAGGAGAAAGACCCATGACCCGTAATATTCACACCAACGACTATGGTCGCCCGAATCGCCGGCGTTTTCGCCTTGCGACGGTTCTCGCCTCGGCCGCCGTGATCGGTGGAGGCGTCATCTTTCCCGCTACCGCGATGGCGGCCCCGAAGCCCACTGCGCCGGTGGTGAGCCTCGCCGACCACCGAGCCGGCATCCAGACCGGTGAGGGTGGCCGTGGCGGAGACGGCTTCTTCGGCGGCACCGGTGGCCCGGGCGGAGACGGCATCTTCGGCGGCACCGGTGGCCGTGGCGGTGACGGCTTCTTCGGCGGCATCGGTGGCCCGGGCGGAGACGGCATCTTCGGCGGCATCGGCGGCCCGGGCGGAGACGGCTTCTTCGGCGGCATCGGCGGCCCGGGCGGAGACGGCTTCTTCGGCGGTAAGGGCGGCCCGGGCGGAGACGGCTTCTTCGGCGGTAAGGGCGGCCCGGGTGGAAACGGCTTCTTCTGACCGTCACCCGGCGACGGCCCGGACAGTCCACGTCCGGGCCGTCGCCGGCCCACCCGGCACGGGGGAGGTCTTCACGACCTCCCCCGTGCCCCCGCCGAATCGGCCAACGCGTAAGGCCGCCCGGCCGTCGCACACGGCGTCCTGGCACACAGCACCTACAGGCGAACATCCATGTCGTGGAACGGAGTCCCCATGTCCAGAAATCGTTGGCAGCGTCCAATCATCCTGGCGGCGGCCGCAGCGGCCCTCGCCGTCGGCACCGCATGCGCCGCACCGGCGCAGAGCAATGCAGGCAGAGACCAGCCCGCCAGTGCCGACAACCGCGTCGGCGAGAGTTCGGACGGCTGCCGTGGCGGTGACGGCGGCCGTGGCGGCCTGCTCGGTGAGCCGGGGGAGCCCGGTGAGCCCGGCAAGCCGGGGATCGGTGGCCGTGGCGGCGACGGCGGTCGCGGCGGTGACGCCTTCTTCGGTGGTACCGGCGGCCGGGGCGGTGACGGCGGCACGGGCGGCCTGCTCGGTGAGCCAGGGGAGCCCGGAAAGCCCGGCAAGTCCGGGATCGGTGGCCGTGGCGGCGACGGTGGCCGGGGCGGTGACGGCTTCCTCGGTGGTACCGGCGGCCGGGGCGGTGACGGCGGCACGGGCGGCTGTCTCCGGTTCAGCGATCTGCCGGACAAGCCGAAGGGAGAATTCTCGGTGGCGGACAAGGTGCGCATCGTGATGGTCATGCAGTACGGGGACGTGACGAGCGCCGAGGTCGCCAAGAAGTACCAGGTCTCGGAGGACGAGGCCGACGCCTGGAAGCGGCAGGTCCTCGACGGTGACTGGTTCAGGTTGATGGGGACGGAGCCCCCCTTCCTCCCGTGACTCACCACCGGGACCAAAGATCGAAACGCGGAAGACCTGGTCCCCCGGTCGGCAACGGTCTGTCCGGCTCGCTGGGCCTCGGTGGCGTGCTCCTTGTCCGGGCCGGTCAGGGCGCCGTCCTTGCCGTAGTGCAGCACGGTGTTCGCGCTGCTCCAGTTCCCCACGATCTGGAGCCCGCCAGGGATCTCACCGCGCAGGTCAACGCTGCCAGGTAGTCGCATGCGAAGATCGTGCGCACGGCCCGGCCGAGTTCTTCGAGCGCCTGGTAGGTGGGGTGCTTGGGACCGCTGCGGGTGAAGCGGCGCAGCATCTGTACGGCCTCCGCCAGGTCGCCAGGCGGAGCGCGATACGACGGCCGCGCGTGACGATACGCCGCGGCCGCCGACGGTCATGGCGAACGTGGGTCCGTGTGCGGCCTGTGGGTCGCTCCGCGGCAGCCACGGTTGCGCCTGGCACGCTTTCCCTGCCCGTCTTAACGGCAGCCACAACCGATCACGCACCGCTCAACGGCTGTGTGCCGGACGGCCGATGGGGGGCCGACCGCTCTACGGCATCGGTGACGTCTGCCCACGGCTGACCACCCTGAAGCTCAGAAGGCGTCCCGGGGTCCATGGGTGTGGAGGAACAAAAGAGGCCCGGTGCCCAGACGGCCGTCGGCCGCCATGGCGAGCAGGGCGGCCAACGCCTTCCCCGTGTACACCGGATCGAGCTCCATCAGCCCGCTTTCCGAGGCAAGGCGCTGCGCCCTGTCGCCCTCCGGTGTGGCGTGACCATAGCCCGGTCCCAGCCAGTCCCGCACCATCGTCACCTCGTCCGGCACGATCCGGATCCGAGGAAGGTCCGCGCCTCGCCCGCGCAGCAGCCCTGCCGTCCGGTCGGCCAGCGCGACCACGGCCTTGTCATCCAGCCGCAGCGTGTCGTTGACGACCACGCCCACGACACGGGTGCGCAGCCCGGCCAGCCGGAGGCCAAGAGCCAGCCCTGCGGCGGTACCCCCTGAGCCGACGGCGGTGACCACGTGCGAGGGCTCCGGCAGGGCTCCGTCCGCGACCTGTGCCGCAAGCTCCAGGGCCACCTCGACGTAGCCGAGCGTGCCGATCGGCGCGGAGCCGCCCGCCGGCAGGAAGTACGGCAGCCGCCGCCCCGCGGTATGGCGGAGGAAGAGCCACGGTGCGGCAGCGACGGTCCGGGCCTTCGTCCGGGTGAAGTGCAGGGTGGCGCCGGACCGCCGCAGCCGCTCCAAGTGCGCCCGAACGTGGTCGTTGACGGGCTGGTCGATCAGCGCGAGGACGGTGGACAGACCCTGCTCGCGAGCGTAAAGGGCGGTGGCCAGGCCCCAGTTCGTACCGAGACCGCCCACCGTCAGGATCGTGCGCTTCCCACGGCGCCGCACGTCGGGAAGGATCCACTCGAGCTTACGGATCTTGTTGCCGCCCCACCCGCCGGAGCCGAATCCGCTCTCGTCCTTGCACCACAGCTCTACCCCGTCCGCCATCCCGGTCAGCTCGCGTACGGGCGTCGGCCGGTCGCCGAGCGAGAGGTGCGGCAGCGAGGTGACCAGCGGGGGAAACATCCGGTGCAACAGCGGTCCGCTCATCCCTGGACTGCTCCTTCCTCTCGATGGTTTCACGTGGCGCGGGCCTGCCGCACCGGTGAACCGGTATCCCTGGCGTCGCCGACGGCGGCTACACATCCTGCACTGACGCGGAGGTGTAGTCGATCCAGTCCTGCCGCGCCTGCAAAGGCACTCCCGGCTCAATACGGAAGGCCACCGGCCTTCCTCTCGGCCCGGGTGACCCGCGCATGGGCGGGAAAGGCACCGGGACCCCCATCAGCTGAGCCGGCCCGAGAAAATCGTGGGCAGCGCGCCCACCACCCGTCCTATTGTGTACCGCTGCCGTCCGCGCCGGACGGCCCGATGGGAAGGGCGGCGGAGTGCCGGACGCGTACAACGTCATGCTGGACGCCGAGTTGAGCAAGTCGTTCGACGTGTGGTCCGGCTATCTGGACGCCCGAACGGGCGAGGACCCCCAGACTCGTGCCCGACTGCGCTCCATGTTGGAGTCGGCCCGCGCGGCCGTCGCCCAGGGCGATTCCGCCACCGCACGCGACTTGGTGGCGGAGATGTACGAGGACGCCCGGGAAGCCGGCCTTCCCTGGGCCCCCTCGCCGCCCCGACCCTGCGAGGCGGACCGGCAAGTGCGCGACTACGCCAAAGACGCACTGCCGCAGGTGCTCCCTCTGGGCCTGCGGGACCGTCTCGATCACATCGCTGTCTCCCTGCGCGTCACGGGCCGCCGCGTCCAGGCCGCCCCTGGCCTCGACGCGGCCACCCGCCAGGACATCCTCTACATCATCGCCCGCGCCGGGATGGCCCTCGACCTTGCCCACCTGACCGCGGCGCGACGCGAACTGGAACGCCTCGAGGCGATCGCGCGACGGTGCGGCGTGGAGGCCTGAGAGCCGCGTCGCGATGGCCCAGCCTGTCCGGTGGGCACCGTCGTGGTCGACGGGCGGCCACCACTCCGGCCGTTGGCCGACCACAGGACCAACCGGGCCTCGTACAACCCCGGCCATGGTTGATCAGTGGTTTCCATGCGTCAGCTTGCTGACGCCTATGGCCCATCGTGGGCGCGTTCGTGAATCATGCGGGCCGGCCACAACTGCTGGGGCTGGTAACGCCTACCGCAGCACCGTGGTACTCATCGCGTTGACCGATCACACTCGTGACCCGATCCCAGAGCGGTCACCCGTTGAGCGACTGCATGAGCTCGGGCGCATAGCGGTCACCGGAGGCGACACCGCGCGGCGCCACGGCCTCGATGGCCGCGATGTCCTCGGCGGTGAACGTCACGGACAGGGCCGCGGCGTTCTCCTCCAGGTAGCGGCGGCGCTTGGTGCCGGGGATCGGAACCGCACCCGTGCGCAGCACCCAGGCCAGTGCCAGCTGGGAGGGCGTGACGGACTTCTCCTCGGCCAGCCGCGCGACCTCGTCGACGACGGCGAGGTTGCGGGTGAAGTTCTCACCCTGGAAGCGCGGGTCGGTGCGACGGAAGTCGTCGGCGGCAAAGTCGCCGGGGCTGGTGATGGCGCCGGACAGGAAGCCGCGGCCGAGCGGCGAGTAGGCGACGAGACCGATGCCGAGTTCCGTCAGCGTGGCCTGCACACCGTCACTCTCGATGCCCCTCTCGAAGAGGGAGTACTCGGTCTGCACCGCGGTCAGCGGATGGATTGCGTGAGCACGCCGGATGGTGGCGGCAGCCGCTTCGCTGATCCCGAGGTAGCGGACCTTGCCGGCGGTGACGAGCTCCGCCATGGCCCCGACACTCTCCTCGATGGGCACGGCCGGGTCCACGCGGTGCAGGTAGTACAGGTCGATGTAGTCCGTGCCGAGGTTGCGCAAGGAGCGGTCCGCGGCCTGGTGGATGTATTCCCGCCGCCCGTTGTGGCCGACCATGGAGCCGTCGTCGGTGAACTCGATGCCCGTCTTGGTGGCGATCACGGCCTTCTCCCGGCGCCCGGCGAGCGCCTTGCCGATCAGCCGCTCGTTGACGAAGGGCCCGTACCCCTCGGCGGTGTCCAGCATCGTGATGCCGAGTTCCAGCGCGCGGTCGATCGTGGCCAGCGACTCGGCTTCGTCGGTCGCGCCGTAGAAGGCACTCATCCCCATGCAACCGAGACCCTCGGCCCCGACGACCAGACCCTGGGACCCCAGGGGGCGCAGCTCCATCATGTCGCTCTCCTCAGTAAGTAACTAACTCGTTAGTTCCAGCATGGATGAAGCCAGGTCCGGATGTCAATAACTGGATAGTTACCTGTAGGCTGCCCCTCATGGCACGGGACTCCAGCGCGACCAAGGCACGCCTCCTCGACGCAGCCTTCACCGAGTTCGCCGAGTACGGCATCGCCGGAGCCCGGGTCGACCGCATCGCCGAGGCCGCCGGGGCGAACAAGCGCCTCATCTACGTCTACTTCGGCAACAAGGAACAGCTCTTCGACCTGGTGCTGCAGCACGCCATGGAGCTGGGCGCGGAGTCGGTGCCCTTCGACGCCGCGGATCTCCCCGGCTACGCCGGAGCGATCTTCGATCATCTGACGGAGCGACCCGCCCTGATGCGGCTCGTCGCCTGGAAGCAGCTCGAGCGCCCGGGTTCCACGGCCGACGGCGCAGAGGCGTATCGGCGCAAGATCGCGAAAGTTGCCGAGGCTCAGCTCGGGGGGCGCATCGACCCGGGCTTGAACCCCTCCGACGTACTCACCCTCGTGCTCGCCCTGGCCCAGGCCTGGTTCGCGGCCCCCGGCGGGCCCGCCACCGACGCGGACGGCTCGGCCTGGAAGGAAGAGCGCAGACACGGGCACCGCGCCACCGTGGTGGAGGCCGTGTCACGCATCATCGCGCCGGACCCGGACAGGGTGTCCGCCTCCTGAGACACCCCGGCACCGCAGCGGCCCAGCAAGCCGGAACCGCTGGCGCCGAGCTGGTCGTCGAGGCGGTCCCACCGGCACCTGCGCGAACAGTGCCCTCAGGCGCCAAGCCCTGTCCTGCGGCAGTGTCTGCTGCGGAGAGTCCCGGACCACCGACGTGTCGCTCGGCACCGGCTCGACCAGCACCGCCTGCACGTCCGAGAACCTTGCCCGGCGCCATGTGTCGTCCAGGGCGACCTTGTGCGTGAGCGCGGCAACGGACTCGCCCGACGGCCTCCTCTCCGAGTATCCGGCCGGTTGCACGTACGGCGCGTCCTCGCCGGGCTCAGCTCGTCACTGCCTGGCGCACGGACGCCGCCGGCGGGCGTTCACGCAGTGCCCCGTAGGCCAGGAAGTACGCCGGCACCCGGTTCAGCCAGCGCGAGGTGGTGACCAGCTCGGCCAGGCGCTTGGCGCGCTTGGGGTCGCCGAAGGGAGGCCGGCCCAGCAGTAGTGGTTCGATGACGTGGGTGTGGGCGACGCGCTGGAGGCCCTGGGTTGCGACTGTGGTCGGCAGGCGGCGGCGTTGGACGCGGCGTACAGCCGCCGGCAGGCCGACCGCGTCGTCCCCCAGCGGTCCGACGAGGTGGCGGGCGGCAGCCACGGCGTCCTGGACGGCGAGGTTGATGCCGATACCGAAGACCGGAGACATGGCGTGCGCCGCGTCGCCGATGCACAGCAGTCCTGGCCGGTGCCAGCGCCGGAGCCGGTCGAGCCGTACATCGAGCAGCTTCACCTCGTCCCACGACGCGAGGGTGTGCATCCGGTCCGCGATCCACGGGACGGCGTCCCCGTACACGTCCCTGAACCGGTCGAGACCGGCCGCGCGGAGCTGGGCGTCACTGCCCTTGGGGATCAGCGCGGCGCACTGCCAGTAGTCCCCACGGTCGATCATGGCGCTGAGGAACCGGTCTCCGACGCCTCCCACGAGTCCGTGCGGATCGTCGTCGCGCCTCGGCAGCCGGAACCACCAGGCGTCCATCGGGCAGCGGAACCTCCGCAGCCCCAGGCCGGGCAGCGAGCGAACCAGCGATCCCCGGCCGTCACAGGCCACCGTGAGGGTGGCCCGCAGCTCGCCGGTGCGGCCGTCGGACGTCCGGTAGGACACCCCGGTGACACGTCCCCGTTCCATGAGGAAGGAGGTCGCCTCGGTGCTCGTGCGCAGGGAGAAGGCCGGCTCCCGCCGGGCCTCGTCGGCGAGGAGGTCGAGCAGGTCCCACTGCGGCACCAGCGCGATGTAGTTGTACCGGCCCCGCAGTGCGCCGATGTCTCCGACAGTCACCAGTGAGCGATCTGGGCCGAGAGGCAGCTGGATCGTCGTGACCCGGCGCTGCGGCAGCCGGGCGAACCGCTCACCGAGGCCGAGATCCTCCAGAAGCGCGAGCGTGCTCGGATGCACAGTGTCGCCGCGGAAGTCGCGCAGGAAGTCGCCGTGCTTCTCCAGGACTGTCACCTCCACCCCTGCCCGGGCCAGGAGCAGGGCGAGGACCATTCCGGCGGGGCCGCCGCCCACCACACAGCACGTGGTCCGCTCCCCCGCCACCATGGCGTCCTTCGCGTCCATCGCGCTCCTCCCTTCACTGGCGCCACGAATCAGTCATATTGGGGCATATACCCTCAAGTGACAGCAAAACCCAGCACATGGTCGCTACGTGCCTCGGGAGGCATGATGAGCCAGCAGCCGGTCCTTCTCCCCTACGCCGACGCAGGCTTCGTGGCCGATCCCTTCCCGCTCTACCGGCAGCTGCGCGAGGACGGCCCGGTCCGGCGCGCCGTCATCGCGGGCGGTCTGGACGCCTGGCTGGTCACACGCTACGAGGACGGGCTCGCCGCCCTGTCCGACCCGAGGCTGAGCAGCGACGTCCGGGACGCCTCGGACCCCCGACTCATGGAGCAACTGCCCGAGTTCGAGCGCGAGTCGATGATGAGCAACATGCTGCGCTCCGACCCGCCCGACCACACCCGGCTGCGCCGCCTGGTCTCGAAGGCGTTCACCGCGCGCAGGGTCGCCGAGCTGCGGCCCCGTATCCAGGGGATCACCGACCGGCTGCTCGACGCGGTCGTGCCGGCCGGCCGCGCCGAACTCGTCGCGGACTTCGCACTGCCCCTCCCGGTCACCGTGATCAGCGAGCTGCTCGGCGTGCCGGTGGACGACCGGTACGACTTCCAGCGGTGGACCGACGACATGCTCATGCGCGGGGAGAAGATGCCGGACCCGGCCGTTGTGAACGAGGCATGGCAGCGGATGCGTGCGTACGTGACGAAGCTCCTGGATGCCAAGCGCGCCCGGCCCGGAGACGATCTCCTCAGCGCGCTGATCAGCGCCCGCGACGAGAAGCAGCGGCTGAACGAGGACGAGCTGATCGCCATGACCTTCCTGCTGCTCGTGGCCGGGTACATCACGACGGTCAACCTGATCGGCGGCGGCATCGCCGCGCTTCTCGCTCACCCCGACCAACTGGAGCTGCTGCGGGACGATCCCGAGCTGCTGCCGGGCGCGGTCGAGGAGTTCCTCCGCTACGACGGCCCGGTCAGCCCGGGCATCGCCCGTTTCGCGCGGGAGGACGTCAAGATCGCGGGCGTGACCGTCCCGCGTGGCGCGACCGTGCTGATCGCGTCCGCCATCGCCGACCGCGATCCGGCACGGTTCCCCGACCCCGACCGGCTGGACGTCACCCGGCGTGACAACGGCCACCTGGCGTTCGGGCACGGCATCCACTACTGCCTGGGCGCGCCACTCGCCCGGCTGGAGGGGCAGATCGCCATCGGGACGGTGCTGCGCCGCCTTCCCGACCTGGCCCTGGCCGTGCCGCCGAACGAGCTGAGGTGGCGGCCCGGCGGACTGCGCGGCCCGCTGCAGCTCCCCGTCACGTTCACCTCCGGCGCCTCGGCAGGCTGACCACCGCCCGGCAAAAGGACCAGGACGGTGGCCGGTGTGGCCGGTGATGCCGTGTACGGCCCTGCGGTACAGGTTGTTGGGCCCAGGCGGTGTTGGGATCGACGCCGTGGAGGATCAGCAGCGGCGGCGAGGAGGGATGGAAGGACTCGCCGTCGAGGCCATAGACGCCGATTGTCACCATTCTGAGCACAGGTCATCACCCATCCGCCTGCTACTCGTGCCGGTTCAACCGGCACGAGTAGCAGGGGCGGCGAGGTCGCATCACGCGACGGCGGTCCCCTCAAGCTCGACCATCTGGCCGGGGATCGCCAGCCGCGTCACGCCGAGCATCGTGGTGGTCGGCGCCACCCCGGCGGCACCCAACCGCGCCGCCAGCACGCCGTAGTGCTGGAAAAGCAGATCGACCTCGGTCGTGTAGACGTTGAGCCGGACGAGGTCCGCGAGAGACATGCCGGCCTCGCCGAGCACCGCCTCCAGGTTGTCGATGCTCAGCGTCAACTGTGCCGCAATGTCACCGTCATGCTGGGGCTTGCCGTCGCCGCTCATCGCGGTCTGCCCCGAGATGTACAGGGTCCGTGTGTGCCCGGAGACGACCTCACCCTGATTGAATCCCATCTCCTGCGACCACGTCACCGGGTTGACCGCCGTTCGTTCCACTGCCACATCAGCTCCATTCGATTCATCGGGGGTACGTACGTCCATCGGCTCGGTAGCCGCCGGCTTTGACGTCGCGTCAACGAGCCTCCCAACAAATCACGACACCCTCAGTCATGTATTCCGTTAAAGTTCTCGAATGCGCGCCGACCGGTTGGTCTCACTGGTGCTACTGCTGCGCCAGCGCGGTCGGCTGACTGCGGACACGCTGGCCCGCGAGCTGGAGGTATCCACCCGCACCGTGCTGCGCGACATCGAGGCGCTGTCCACGGCCGGCGTCCCTGTCTACGCCGAACGCGGCAGGCACGGCGGTTTCGCGTTGTCGCCCGGTTTCCGGACCGAGCTCACCGGTCTGAACCACGACGAGGCCCTTGCCTTGCTGACCGCCGGATCGGGGCGCGGCGAGCAGGTATTCGGCCTCGGCTCGGCGCTCGCTTCGGCCATGCGGAAGGTGGTCGACGCGCTGCCCGAAGGCCACCGGGCCACCGCGAGCGACGCGGCCCAGCGATTTCTCGTCGACCCGGAGACCGACCTGCTCTCACGCCGGCTGGTCACCGAGGAGGTACCCGACACCACAATGATCGAGGTCCGGCGCGCGGTGCTCGCCGGACACAAGCTGCGCATCCACTACGCGGCCACAGGCCAGACACCACAGTGGCGCACGGTGGACCCGATCGGCCTGGTCACCGTACGCGACCGGGGCTACTTGCTGGCCACGAGAGCCGGCACGGACCGCACCTACCGGCTGTCGCGGGTGTTGGCCGCCGAGGAACTCCCCGAAACGGCACAGCGACCGAACCGGGTGGATCTGGATCGGATCTGGCGGGAACGCTCCGCGCAGTTTCTCTCCAGCGGCGACCACATCACCGTGCGGGTACGGGTGAACCCGGCGCGGCGGGAGGACCTGCTGGACACCGCGCTGGCCGTCCGCGCGGAAGAACCGGACACAGACGGCTGGCTGCGGCTGGAGGTGACCTTCCAAGATTCCCGACACGCCGAATGGGCGCTGTGGCAGCTCAGCACGGACGCGGAAGCCCTGGCCCCGCAGTCGTTGCGCACCTCCCTACGCAACCGCGCCGCCGCGATTGCCACCCGCTACGGAGACTCATCCTGAGAGTGAGAAGCCAACTCATTCGGCTAACTGATCATTTCGGAATGAGTTGAATGCAGGGCTTGGCGGTTGAGGTTGGCGACGGCGGAGTTCTGCGGGTGTCGGATGATCTTGTTCCTGATGAGCTGTGGGAACGTGTCGCTCCGCTGCTGCCGCCCCGTCCACCCCGGCACCGGCGATCCCCCGGGGCGGTTGCCGGTGGACGATCGGGCTGCCCTGCGGGACTGGGCTGAAGCAGGCGTCTGACCCCCGCCTGCACGCGGTTCTTCTGACGGAGCTGCGGCGGGCCAACCTTGTGGACCTGGACGACGCGGCGGTCGGTGGCTCACACGTGAGGGGCCTTGAAAGGGAGGCTCACACCGGACCTTCGCCGGTTGACCGCGATCGGCCCAGCTCCAAGCACCGCCTGATCACCGACCGGCGCGGAACGCCTCTCGCCGTCTCGCCGACCAGCGGCAACCGTCACGATGTCACGCGGCTCATGCCGCTGCTGGACGCCATACCCGCCTCAGGAGCGGCGTCGTGCACAGGTGCCGACGGAGCGGGAGGCAATGCCGGCGATGCGGTGGAGGGCGTCGTGGTACGCCTGTGCGTTGCCGGGTGAGGCTCGCCGGGCCGGGCCCGGAACCGGCTCCCGCTGCGACAGCCCGTCTCCCTCAAGTGCCAACTGGAGCGCCCGGTCTCAGGTGGACCCACCACGGGTGGGCTTCCGCCAGGAGTCTGCGTGGACGATTAATCAAATGCTAGACTTTTCGTCCAGATCGGGAAGGTGGTCATGGACGTTTATCTCGACCCGCGCTCAGGACGGACGTATCCACTCGACGCACGGCGTTGGCAAGGCGACGACGGGGCCCCGCTGACGGTTTCGCCACGGCCGGGCATCGGGCCGGAAGACATCGAAATCTCCACGCGCTCCTTGTGGCGCTACCGCGCAGCGATTCCCGGAGCCATCAGCCGGCCGGTGACCCTCGGCGAGGGGTGCACCCCGCTGGTCGAAAAGCGCTGGGGCGATCACGACGTGCACTTCAAGCTCGAATGGTTCAATCCCAGCGGCAGCTTCAAGGACCGCGGAAGCAGCGTGATGCTCTCGCTACTCTCCCAGGCCGGGGTCGAGTCGGTGGTCGAGGACAGCTCCGGCAACGGTGGCTCCTCGGTGGCGGCCTATTGCGCGGCCGCGAGTATCCGGGCTCGTATCCTCGTTCCGGAAGCAACGTCTCCGGCGAAGCTGCTGCAGGCCCGGGCGTACGGTGCCGAGGTGGCGCTGGTACCGGGTGACCGGACGGCAACTTCCGAGCAGGCGATACATGAGGCACGAACCACCGCCTACGCCAGCCACAACTGGCATCCCTTCTTCCTCCAGGGCACCAAGACCCTGGCCTACGAGCTGTGGGAGGACCTGGGCTTCACGGCACCGGACGTCGTCGTCACGGTGGCCGGTGCAGGCAGCATCGTATTGGGCTGTGACCTGGGGTTCAGCGAGCTGCTCGCTGCCGGCCACATCGACCGGCTTCCCCGGCTGCTGGTTGCTCAGCCTGAACGATGCGCGCCCATTCACGCGGCCTTCCAGGGCGTCGGCGCCATGGAGTTCGGGCCCACTGTCGCCGAGGGGACGGCGATCAGGGCGCCTGTCCGTCTGGCAGAGGTCGTGGATGCGATCCGGCGGTCCGGCGGGGACACTGTGGCGGTTCCGGAAGATGACATCATCGCGGCGACCCGACGGCTGGCGGGAGTTGGACTGTACGCGGAGCCGACCTCTGCTTCAGCAGCCGCCGCGATCGATGTCTTCACCGCCACGGGAGCGATCCGACCCGGCGAAACAGCCGTAGCCATTCTGACCGGCTCGGGTCTCAAGTCAGCCGCCGCGATGGGGAGGCTCTTCGCATGACCGAGGACGAGCTACTGCTGCGCGAGGCCGAGACGATCGTGACCGCCATCGGTCGCATGTTCCCTGGTCTGTGCGAGGTCGTCCTGCACGACCTGCGGAACCCGGAGCACGCGATTCGCGCGATCGAGAACAACTTGTCCGGCCGATCTGTCGGCGATCCGGCCACCGAGCTCGGCGTCGCCCGCATTCAGGACCCCCACTATCCCAACATCATCCAGAACTACGCCGGGACGTTCCCCGACGGCCGCCCGACCAAGAGCACATCCATCGGGATCAGGAACAGCAAGGGCGACTATGTCGGCGCGGTGTGCCTGAATCTCGACGTCTCGCTGTTCGCCACGGTCGCCCGCAGTCTGCACAACCTGGTCCGCACCGACGAGCAGGAGCAGTCCTTCACCGAAAGCCTGCGGGCACGTACCACCGGGGAGCTCCGTGCAATGGTCGAGGACTACGCAGCCAGACGAGGTCACACGCCGCGCAGCCTGGACTCCGCAGAGAAGAAGAAGCTCGTCCGCCTCCTGCGGGACGAGGGCTTCCTGGACGTGAAGAACGCGGTACGGACACTCACCGACATCCTGGGCGTCTCCCGCGCCACCGTCTACAACTATGTGAAATGACTTCGGTGTCGGTTCCCAAGCACTGCTCCGACGCCGAACACCTCTACAGCTGGCTGCCTATTGGGCGGTCGCGCCCCCGGACTACGGCGGCTCTCGCCATCTGGGCTCCCAGCAGGCCGGCACCGCGGCCGTGCTGCGGTGGTTCCACTCCCTGCGCCAGGCCTCATCTCTTGGACCTCGAACGTGGCGCGGTAGCCTGCAGATCATGGCGGAGTGGGAAATTCGGCAGGCTTCGGTGGCGGACGTCGAGGCAGTGGCCGAGTTGCGTGCTGTGGTGCTGCGGGCGGATCTGGAGCGGCTCGGGCGGTACGACGAGCGGCGGGTGCGGCAGCGGCTGCGGGACGGTTTCGCGCCGGCGCACACATGGGTGATCGAGGTGGGCGGCGCCTTCGTCGGCTGCGTGTCGTTGCGGCCGGCCGAGGACGCCCACTGGCTGGAGCACTTTTACCTGGCCCCGCACCTGCAGGGCAGCGGTATCGGTGCGACCGTGCTGCGTGGGCTGCTGGAGCAGTGCGACCGCGATGGCACGCTGGTCCGGCTGAACGTACTCCAGGGCAGTCCGGCCCGGCGGCTGTACGAGCGACACGGGTTCACACGCGAGACCGAGAATTCGGTCGACGTGTTCATGGTGCGCGAGCCGGCATCGGCCGTGGGTGACACATAGTCATGGCGGTCTCGACCGGGACGGTGACCCGGGCCTACGAGCACGAAGCCCGCGACCCCGATCCGCGGTTCGGCGGCCGCGAAGCGCGGCGCGAGCGCGGAGGAGGTGGAGCACCACGCCAGGCAGAGCACATGGTTCCACTTCGAGGCCGTTGCGGACTGGTTCCACAACGACATCTGCGCCGACAGCCGCCCCCTTCTCCGACCACCGCCGGCTCGCTGTGCCGGCCGCGACGGACACCGACGACGCGATCACGAACGGAGCCAGATTGCCCACGCTGCGGCAGTGATGGCGCCGAGGAAGATGTCGGTGCACCTGTCATACCTGGTCGCGACTGCACGGAAGTTCTGAGGCGGTCCGATCCGGCGGACAGGCCGCAGCCGATCCCGGCATGCCCCCCGTATCGGGACTTCAGCGCCGCGCCAGCGCCAGCACGCTCAGTCCGAACATCAGGACGCCCAGGGGGAGATGGACCGACGGTATGTGCGCGATGCCGAGCACGACCTGGACGGAGGCGAGGACAAGGAAGCCGGACGCGTGCCAGACGGGCCGGGGCGAGCCGCCGCCAGGCTTCCACGCCAGCACCGCCGCGAGCACGTACAGCATCGACGCCCCGTACATCACGCGGGCTCCGACACTGTGCAGCGTCTCTCCGTAGGACGAGGTCAGCAGCAGTCCGGCGGAGACCGCTTGAAGGAAGATGGTCAGGGTCTGCAGGGTGATCACGATCTGCAGGAACGAGGTGCTGCGCTGTGCCGTCGCCTGGGTGGCCATGCCACGGTCCCCTTTTCCGCCCGGGGGCAGTAGGTCGATAAGGTCTCACCAGCCCGACGACGCGGGCCTGCGAAAGGTAAGGCGAGGAGGCGGTCGGGCGCATGAGGACGGCCGGGACGGGCACCGATGAGATAGTCGGTGAGCGGCGCCAACTGATCAATGTCGCCTACCGGTTGCTCGGTTCACTGGCCGAGTCCGAGGACGCCGTACAAGAGGCCTACGCGCGTTGGTACGCGCTGCCACGAAGTCGGCAGGACGAGATCTTGTCCCCCGGCGCCTGGCTGACGACGGTGACCGGCCGCATCTGCCTGGACGTGCTCGGCTCGGCGCGGGCCCGGCGTGAACGCTATGTCGGCGCGTGGTTGCCCGATCCGCTGCCCGACCACGCCGAGTGGGACCACGGCCATGGCACCGACCCCGCCGACCAGATCGTCCTGGACGAATCGGTGACCATGGCCTTCCTCGTCGTCCTGGAGTCGATGACACCCGCCGAGCGGGTGGCGTTCGTCCTGCACGACGTCTTCCGTTACCCGTTCGCCGAGATCGCCGGCGTCCTCGGCCGGACCCCTGCGGCCTGCAAGCAGCTGGCGGCCTCCGCCCGGCAGCGTGTGCGCGTCGCGCGGGCTCCGGTGACGGCGGCCGGGCAGGCCGACGCGGTGCGGCATGTCAAAGAGGCATGGGAGACCCAGGACATCGCGGCCCTCGTCGACCTCCTCGACCCGGCCGCCGTGATGACCGCCGACGGCGGCGGCATGGTCGGTACCGTCCTGCGCCCGATCGAAGGCGGTGCGCGCATCGCCCAATACATGGTCGCCATCGCCGACAAGGCTCCGGGGCTCGAACTCCTGGAGCGGTCGGTCAACGGCGTGCCAGGCCTGGTGGCCCAGCGCGCCGGCGTCGTCATGACCGTAGCCTCGTTCGATGTCGCCGACGGCCGCGTCACCCGGATCTGGGCGGTCCGCAATCCGGAGAAGCTGCGCCCGTGGGTGCGGGACGACCAGTAGAGCTTGGTCAGCTGTCTGGTCAGGCTGTGGCTTCGTGACTCCAGCACTCCTGTCCTCTGCTGGACCGCACGGCATGCTGCGACCGGAGGAAGCCCTTTACGGGCCATGGGCCATGTCGCGGCGGCGAGGTCGTGTGGCCGTAGAGTCCTGGCTTCGCCCCAGCGCTGAACAGCGGACCGGCGACCTGTCGCAGCGAAGCTCAACCACATTTCACCGAACAGAAGATCGCGCAAGCGGCAGACTGGGCGTCATGACCTCATCGAATGCCAAGACCGACCTTCACTTTTACCTGCAGTCCGCCCGCGATGCCCTGCTGTGGAAGCTGGAGGGGCTCTCGGAGTACGACATCCGCCGTCCGCTGACGCCGACCGGCACCAACCTCCTGGGCCTCGTGAAACATGTGGCCGGCGTGGAACTGGGCTACCTCGGCGACACCTTCGGACGGCCGTCCGGTGAGCCACTGCCCTGGCTCGAAGACGGTGCTGAGCCCAACGCGGATATGTGGGTCACCGCCGACGAGTCACGCGAACACATCGTGGAGCTCTACCGCCGGGCGTGGACGCACGCGGACGCGACGATCGACGCGCTGGCGCTGGACACCATCGGCAGGGTGCCGTGGTGGCCCAACGGCAGGGACGAGGTGACGTTGCATCATGCCGTGGTGCGCGTGATTGCTGATACGCACCGGCACGCCGGGCACGCCGACATCGTCCGGGAACTGATGGACGGTGCCGTCGGGATGAACAAGGGCAACGTCAGCATGGCGTCGGGCGACTCGGCGTGGTGGGAGAACTACCGGAGCCGGGTGGAGCATGCAGCTCGGGAAGCCGACCGAGGCGTGTAACTTCGGACCGGGCCGAGTGAGACGACGACCGGCACCCATGTGATGGTCGCAGTTGGCAGGTGCATCTCCGGACGAGATCGTTTGCGACTGGGCTACGGTCGGGCGCGAACCGACGAGGCCGCGGTCCGGCCGGCAGACGCGGCCTGGCCCGCTCGGCCGCGTTTGCGGGCCTCTTCGACCAGGATCCACTGGCGGCGCACTCCGACAAGTTCGCCGGGCGTCGCCCCGCACAGCCGCGCGAACCGCTTCACCGGGGATGTTGCGTGGACACGGGCTGGCCGCTGCAGTAGTGGTGCAGCGTGGACGTACTCATGTGCAGCTGTCCGGCGAGTGCCCCGCAGCTGTGCCCCGAGCGATCCTTGAGCTCGCTCAGCCACCCCGCAAACCCGTCCGTCCCGTTCGCCGCCGCGGCTCTCCCCCGTCTCGCCGTCCCGGGAACGCATCCCAGGGCGGGGGCGTTCGTCCTGGTCAAACCCCGTTCCAGCGTTCCAGCTTCCCCGGCCCCGCGCAGCGGCACCGGTTCGGCCGAAGGACCCACCCAACTGAAGCTCCCCGCAGGGACGTACAAGGACGACAACGCGGCCGTGACGTACTCGCAGAGCGACATGTCGGACGTGCTCACCTACTGATCGCTCCCGATCGTCCCGCACCGCCACCTGATCCGGAGGCCGCCGTTCCCCTACGGCGGCCTCCGTTTCCACGCGCACCGTCAAAGCCCCTTTCGCATCACCGCACCCTGGTGGCACCGCCTGATCCTCGTACGGACTCCGTGTCAATCGTCGCGACCAGATGTCATCCATCCTCGAAAGGCGCACAAGTCTCCATTTGCACGAGGCCACGTTCACGACGGCTGCCGACTGCGCTGCCCGGCCTGGCTCGCCAGGTACCCGGTCCCCCACAATGACCCGGCAGTCACTGCACAGCACGTCACGAGAGGAAGCACCGTCGCATGGCCGGCAACAAAGACATGGTGGCCTTCATCGAGGCGCGGCTCACAGAGGAGGAGCAAGTCGCGCGGGACGCCGGCGGCGCGAGCTGGCGATGCCCGGCCGACGTGCCGGGAGAGGTTCACGACAGGATCTCCGGTATCGCGTTCACGGTCAGAGGAGCCGGCTACGACCGGCACATCGCGCTCCAGGACCCGGCCCGCACGCTGGCCCGCATCGAGACCAGCCGTGTCCTGCTCGGCGAGTACGCCGAAGTGGCCGACCGCGACACCGACCGTCCGAACGACGACTACACCTCCGGCCGTGCCGTCGGACTCGGCTTCGCCGTACGCCAACTGGCCGCCGAGTACGCCTGGCACCCGGACTACAAAGCGAAATGGCTCCCCCGATTCATCCGGTAGCACCCACACCCGCGTGAGGACACGGACGGTCATGACGAGGCGGTGGAGAGTCGGTCGTGCCACGGCACAGCACCGGGGCGCGACCGACACGTCACCGGAGGATCCCATGATCAGTCAGCTCGACAGCCGGACGCGGGCGCCGCTCCTGCCGAGGACGAGAGCCACGTCAACCGGGCACCTTGGGGCGAGGACGGGCGATGGTCCGGTCGCGGCACTGGGGCTTGGCAGCCGGTCGGCGCGCCCCAGCGCCGTCCCTCACTCCGCTCGCACATGGCGCGCAGGGTCACCGGCGCTCCCCGCTACGCGATGCGGGAGCCGAGCCGCTCCCTCACTCCGGGCCACTCGTCGGCGAGGATCGAGAAGTAGACGGAGTCCCGCCAGCTTCCGTCCGGCCTGCGACGGTGGCGCCGCAGCACGCCCTCCCGCTGGGCGCCGAGCCGGGTGATGGCGGCCTGCGACCGCAGGTTCATGTGGTCGGTCTTCAACTGCACCCGGCCCATGCCGAGTTCCTCGAAGGCATGGGTGAGCAGGAGCAGCTTCGCTTCGGTGTTCACGGCCGTGCGCCAGTACGCGCGCCCGTACCAGGTGTAACCGATCTCCAGCCGCTCGTCGGACACGTCGATGTCCATGAAGCTGGTCCACCCGACGGCGCGCCCGTCGGCGAGGTGCACAACCGCGAACGGCACATACATACCCGCCGCGGCGTCGTCGAGGAGCTCGCGCAGCTTCACCGCGAGCTCGTCCCGCGTCTGCGGCGCGGGCCCGGCCTGCCACCGCCACACGTCCTCGTCCTGGCCTCCTGCCAGGAAGAGGTCGTCGAGGTGGTCCTCGGCGAGGGGTTCGAGGCGTATGTGCCGACCGGTGAGGGTGACGGGAAAGGGAGTCTTGGCAACCATGATCGACAACCTATGCGCCTTTCGCGCTAGACACAATGCATCATTGATCTAGTGCAATACCGGCCGACGCGGTCACCTCCTTCTCCCTCCGGCGTAAGCCGGCGGTGATCCGAAGAAGACGTATGAGGGTGACGGCCCCCTTCGCCGGGCGCGCGAAGAGGGCCGTACCGACGGGGCGAGGGAGCCTGGGCGCCCGCTTGCCGACGCCCGCGGAGGCACACCCCTTCATGGCGGTGACCCTCGGCAGTGAGGGGCCGATCCGGTAGCCGGTGAGGTCGAAGGAGAACCGCTTGCCCGCGGGCGCCCGGTTTTCACGTCCACGGCACGTCATGGCCCACCAGAACGAGTGGCAGCGCCATGACGTTCTCGGTGCTGCCCGGAGAGACGGACAACGACGCCCGCCCGCCACGCGGCATCGGCCCCACAGCAGGGTCTGCACAAGCAAGGACGGCCCCCTTCTCGACGGGCCTCAGGGCCCGCAGCAGCGCGGTCGGCAGGTGGTCGTCCGGCTCGACACCGAGAGCGGCCGCGGGGTGCCAGGCGCCGGCGCCGGTGTCCGGACCGGAAGCAGCCGTTCGGATCACCAAAGGCGGCCCTTCCGGTGATTGCCGGACGCCTCGCGGGCGAGCGAGCAGCCATAGGGGTACGGCGTCCCAGAAGACGAACCCGGAACCCGCGAGGAGATGGCCATGTACGCAGCAGTCCGGCGGTACGAAGGAGTGACCGACCCGGCCGAGGCGGGACGCCTCGTCAACGAGGGATTCGTGCCGCTCATGCGCCAGGTCTCCGGCTTCGTGGCCTACTACTGGGTCGATGCCGGGAACGGAGTGATGGTTTCGACCAGCGTCTTCCAGGACGAGGCCGGTGCCGAGGAGTCGGTCTCGAAGGCGGCCGAGTATGTGCGGGACAACCTCGCCTCACTGCTCCCGAACCCTCCCCAGGTCACAGCCGGGAAAGTAGTGGCCTCCGCATAGGGGACCCAACGCCGGTCCACAGAATGCGTTCCGGGGCGCCTTCGCGGTGGAGTCCGGCGCTTCCGGGGCCACCACCCGCGCTGATCCGACCCAGGGGGCGGGACACCGTTCTGGCATGTCGACGACAGACCGGGCAGGCAATCCTGCCGACGGCCAGGACACATGAGCTCGGCCCAGCCCAAGCAGCCCCCAAGCACGGCCCTCGCGCCGAGCACCTCGACACGACCGCCACCACAACCCGCCCACCTCAAGCGCCGCCTGCACTCACCGCGTTCGCTGCCTTCCCTCACCCGAAACAGCTGCCTTCCGCCCGGGCCGACGGACCGAGTCGCCCTTGGGCGAGCCGGACGAGACGGTGATGCGCAACGCGGCTCAGCGATTCCGCGTGACCGCCGAGCAAGCAGGGGCTCACTCGCGGCAGCTCATACAACCCCCACGGCTGAAACCGAACGGGCCACGTGAGCCTCGAACTACACCCTGTACGAGATACGGTCACGGCGCCTGTGTCCGTCGTGGGCGGTGCAGGTGTGGTGCGCGCGGGCCGTCGGGGGCCTGGCGTACCCGACCGGACCGGGCACAGGATGTCGGGTCCGGCAGGGTGGTTCCTTCCTAACGTGAGTGATTGAAAAGGAAGGAGGCCGGGGTGCTGGAGCGGCTGAACCAGGCCATGGAGCACATCGAGTGCCACCTTGATCAGCGGATCGAGGTGTCCGACCTGGCGCGGATCGTGGTGACGTCGGAGTACCACTTCCGGCGGCTGTTCTCCGCGCTGGCGGGGATTCCGCTGTCGGAGTACATCCGGCGCAGGCGGCTGACGGTCGCGGGTGCCGAGGTGCTGGCCGGGGAGCGGACGCTGCTGGAGGTCGCGGTGCGTTACGGCTACACCTCGGGGGAGGCGTTCGCGCGAGCGTTCCGCGCGGTGCACGGCGTCGGCCCCGGCGAGGCCAGGCGGGTCGGTGCGAGTCTGCAGTCCCAGCCACGGATGTCCTTCCGCCTCATCGTCGAAGGGAGCAGCAGCATGCGGTACAGGGTCGTGGAGAAGGAGGAATTCCGTGTGGTCGGCAGGAAGGCGCGCGTCCCCCTCGTGCACGAGGGGGTGAACCCGGCCATCGCCGCCTTCATCCGGGGCATCGGCCAGGAGACGCTGCAGCGGATCCAGAGCCTGTCCGATCAGGAGCCGGAGGGGATCGTCTCGGTGAGCGACAATCTGGACGCCAGTCGCGCCGAGGGAACCGAACTCGACTACTACCACGGCGTGGTGACCCGCGCCGCCGTGCCTGAGGACATGGACGCGCTCACCACCCCGGCCGGGAGGTGGGCCGTCTTCGAGAACTCTGGGCCGTTTCCGCAGGCGCTCCAGTACCTGTGGCGGGACGTGTTCACGCAGTGGTTCCCGTCCAATCCGTACCGCAGCCGGCCGGGGCCCGAGATCCTGCGGACCCGGCTGTCGCAGGACGCGACACAGGCGGACGCGGAGCTGTGGATCCCCGTGGAGCGGATCGCGGTCTGAGAGGTAGCGCGCGGCGTCCCTGGGGTCGCCGCGCGCTGGAGACGTTCAACAATCGTCCATCCAGCACCTCGTCCGAGAGTTCCATGTGGCATGTGCTCTCGACGCCCCGGCCAACTCAGGTTCCACGAGAACTGGCCTCGCATCGGCAGGGCTTGCTGATGCGAGGAGGTGCGGGAGTTGGCCGAGGTCTCCGCCCGTGGCCGCCCCCTCTCCAGCCACGCCGATTCCAGTGCGGGACTTGGGGCGGCTCGCGCCGCCCGGAGTCACAAGTCGGCGTTGGTGAGGATGCGATGCATCTGGGCGGGCCGTAGCGCGGGGTTGGCAGCGGCTCTGTCGGCAGCGCGTAGGGGGCGCCGGCCCCGAGCTGGATGGCGGTGTCGCGTATGAGCGGGGGGATCTCGACGTTCACGGCCTGATGCTCCTTGCCGGTCGGATGAACGCGGTGCCCCTCACACAGTAGGGCGCCCGCGCCCATCGGCGTGGTGCGGGCGTCCTGTCGTACGGGGCCGGGCCAGGCGGTTGTTGGGTCCTCTGGGCGGCCGCCGGTGCGATCACCCGAACCATCGTCAAACTGAGCTGCGGCTCCGTCATCCACTGAGCAGCGGTGCTTCAGTGAGGACACCTCTTGCCGATCCAGACGGCGACACACGCAAGCGCCCAGAACTGGCCATCAGCCTGCGCGCAGGCAGCCAGTACACACTCCCCTGCCGGATGGTTTCCGTCGCGAGCCACCAGGGCGCAGTGTGCGGACAGCGGACGCTGACCGTTTGGGCGGCTGAGGAACAGCCGCCCGGCTGGTGGCAGTTCGACAGCGCCCGGGAGGGCACCTCAGAGCGACCGGGCATGCGCTCGCGTCCAGCGCTGGTCCAAGCGATCGGGGCCGTACTGCCACCCACGTCGGCAGCCACGCCGGACTGCCGGGGCTACCGCCGCCCCGCTGCTGTTTGTCACCGCCAGGTGATCTGCAGCCCCTTGGCGAAGCGGTCGGCGTTCAGCGGGGTTGCGGTGCTGCTGCCGGTGTCGGGGGGCCACACGGTGGGCCGCATGCGTCTACGGACACCCCTGACAGGCGGACCAAACCTCCCGCAGAAGTGTCCGATAGTCCTCGCCGTAGGTGGCCACGGCCGCGTACACCGCATCGAGGGCCGACTGCAGCGGGTCGGCTTCGGCGGCGCCCAGCAGAGCAGGGACGGCCATGTGCGGCTGAGACATCCGCAAGGACGGGTCCGGCACGCCGATCGTGGCTGTCAACGTGTACGGCGTCGCTTCGTCGGGCTGCGGCGTCGGCGGTCCGGGCCGGCTCGGCAACTTCACCTCGGCGGCCGCAGGGCCCACGATCTGTGGCGTCTGCTCGGGCTTGGGCATCAGCGTGTGCGCGCCGTCGCGGGCGGGTGCTAGGAAGGGAGGCTGCCCTGGCGGGATGGGCCGGCCGACGGTCCTGTCGGGGACGCGTGGGTCGGCTTCCAGGGCCTGCCACACGCGGGCCGGGTCGTCGAAGGGTGGCGGCAGCGGGCTCCCCTGGGCCAGAGCGGTGAGACCGGCGGCGATCCAGCCCAGCTCTGTCAGACCGGCTGCCTCGCATGCGCGGCGCGCCGCCAACAGGGCCACCGCACGCTGGCCGGCGGGGCCGATGACGTCGATGGCGTGGACGAGGGCCGGGTCGAAGCGGAGCAGGCCGCGCACGTTGCCATCGACGTTGCGCAGGGCCTGGCTCGGCAGTTGCCCGCCCCAGTCCCATCGTTCGTAGGCGAGCTGGTGTTCTCTTTCTGCTTGTTCCTGCGCGAGGCGGGCGAGGCGTTCGGCTTCGGCGCGTTCTGCGGGTGTGGGAGGGGGTGGCTGCCGGCGGGCGTAGTCGTGCCAGTACGCGGCTCTCGCCGAGGACTGCTTCAGAACTCGGTCCGGCGCGGGCTGAGCGGGCCAGAACTGCAGGAGGTAGCAGTCCAGTTGGGGCTCGTTGTCCAGTCGGGTGTCCTGCTGGGATGCCTCGTCCATGCCCTTCGCGCAGTAGCGCACCCGGTAGTCAGTCTCTTCCAGATCCAGCTCCCAAGAGACCTCGCCTGCCCATTGCACAAGCGCGCTGCTGCCCGACACGGGGCGGAAGGACACCTCCACGACCTCCTCCCACACCACATCCAGTGGCGGGGCCTGATCGTGCACTTCGACGCTGAATCCGACGTTGCCCGTGTGCAGCCCGGTCGACAGCCACAGCGCGCCGGGTATCGCCGCCCCGCACAGCCCGGCGCTCTGCCCGGCGAACGCCTCCGCGAGGTCCGGGCCGAAGCTGTCCGGATCGCTCTCGACGTAGATCTGGCCGTAGTGAACATGAACGTCGCCCTCGACCGGCCTGCGCACCATTTACCCCCGTCGCTTCCTGGAACGGACCATGCCAGGCAGCCTATGGAGCCGCACTGACAGTGCCGCCGGCCAGATGCCCGGACAGGGACTGCTGACGGTCCGGTTCTCACGACGGGACGTCGGTATCAGGCGTTCCCGGACGCCGTGGCCAGGTAGCCCTCAGGGACGATGACCGGCACCGCGTCTGCCGCACCTGACGTGCCGGAGGACAACGGCCGGCCTCCGCGACAGGAACGGAGCGGGCGGGCCACCCCGGACGCCGCCTTCCGGCGGCTGCCGGAAGGCGGCGGGAACGACCGCGCAGCGTCGGAGATACCCCGCCGGGAGACCGGCGGGCGGTCAGCCGGCGCGTGGGCGCTCGTGTTCGCGCCGAGCACCCTCCAGCACGCTGCGCCAGGACGTGACACCAGGCTTGCGGCGCAGCAGCGTGCGGCGTTCCCGCTCCGTCATGCCGCCCCACACCCCGAACGCGACCCGGCTGTCCAGCGCTTCGGCCAGGCAGTCGATCCGTACCGGACACGCGACACAGACCGCCTTGGCCTTCTTCTGCTGCGGTGCCTTGGAGAACAATTCCTCCGGATCCGCACTACGACAGGCCGCCCGTTCACTCCACCGCAGCGTCATCGCGTCCTCCCCAGTCAAGGCCCTGTGCGGCAAGCCCCTGCCGCTGTCCAGGTAATACGGACCCACAGCTCAATCGGTTCACCCCCGGCAAATCCGGCCGACAGCACCACGCAGCCGGTGCCGACCACGCTCGGCCGGCCGACTGCCTTCTCTCAGTGGTGTGGTGTGTGGCCCCCAGGGCGGTGGCGCGCCCCTGCCGGCCGGGGCGGAGGAGGGGTTGGTCCGACTGCCCTGTTTTCGCGGTGAGTTGCCTGAGAGTGATCGGCTTCGTCCTGGCTGTGGCTGACAGTTCAGCGTCGTGGAAGAGACGTTGCAGCGTGTCCGGACTGGGCAGCCGTGCCACATACACAGCTCCTGCGTACGGTTTCCCGCCGATGTGCCCAGTGCGGGAAGGCTGGTGGTCCTCTGCCTGTGGGTCCGCCGGTTCTCTGGCCAACTGTCCCGAACTCGAAGCCCTCACCGGACATGTCCGGTCCTTCGCGCAGATGCTCACCGAGCGCCAAGGCGAGCGGCTCCCACAGTGGCTCGATGCCGTTCGCCAGGACGACCTGCCCAGCCTGCACACCCTCGCCGCAGGCATCGATCGCGACGGCGACGCCGTGATCGCCGGCCTCACCCTGCCCCGGAGCGCGCCGGCGTCGTCGAAGAACACGTCATCCGCATCAAGTTGCTCGAGCGCCAGTTGTCCGGCCGCGCAGGATTCCAACTCCTACGCAAGCGGGTGCCCCTCGCTCCGTAAGCCGGTGATGCCGAGCTCGGCGGGGACATGCCACTCTCAACTCTCAACGCGCTGCACGCCAACGGGGTGAACACGGACAGTGCGCTACGATCCCGTATGGCGTAATGGAAGTCAGCGCCTGTGCAGCACCGTGCAGATTCGGGTCTGTCGTGCCTCAGCTGCCGATTCGGCTGCGCGTGCGAGCACTGCCCCGCCGGGTGCGCCCGCTCTCAGGATGTCCAGAGCGCGTTCTTCCGACAGTGCGCTACCGGCCGGCGTCGATCCGCACTGCCCGTACGAGCCTCGCCAATCTGCCTTGATCGGTGCGCAGGCTCCTTTCTGGAGACGACGTGAAAATCCTCCCCGAGATTTCTCGCACGCTGAGTGAGTACCTCCTCGTTCCGGGCCTGACCACAGAAGACTGCACGCCGGACAATGTGGATCTCGGGGCGCCATTGGTGCGTCACCGAGTAGGCGAGGAGCCGGGAATCCGGCTCGCCACCCCCATGGTGAGCGCCATCATGCAGGCGGTGTCGTCACCGACGCTGGCGGTAGCGCTGGCGCAGGTCGGCGGTCTGTCGTTCATCCACCAGAATCAGCAGATTGAGGACCAGGTCGCGGACGTGCTGGCGGTGAAGCGGCACAAGGCCGGCTTCCGGACCAGCGACGTCACCGTAGCGCCGCAGACGCCTCTTGGTGAGGTCGCCCGGCAGTTGGCCGACACCGAGCAGGGCGTGGCCGTGGTCACGGAGAGCGGGGAAGCGGACGGCGAGTTCCTGGGGATCATCAGCCTCGACGACTTCCACCTGGAGCGTCACGGAGCTTCCGAGGCCGCCCGCAACCGGATGCGGGGCCGGAACAGTCTGGTCACCGCGCCGGGTTCGGTTTCGCTGTCCGAGGCGAACGAGCTGATCTGGCAGCACCACCTGGACGTTCTGCCGGTGCTCGAGGACGGCCGGGTCGTCTCCTTGGTCCTCAAGAGAGACTATCAGGCCCACAAGACGTATCACCGTGCGACCGTGGACAGCGAAAAGCGTCTGCGTGTGGGCGCCGGTATCAATTCCCGTGACTTCAAGGACCGTATTCCCGCTCTGGTGGAGGCCGGTGCAGATGTGCTGTGTCTGGACTCCTCCGACGGCCACTCCGTATACCAGGCGAATACCCTCGAGTTCGCCCGGGAGACGTACGGGGACGACATTTTCGTCGGTGCGGGGAACGTCGTCGACGGCCGGGCCTTTCGTTACTTGGCCGATGCAGGCGCGGCGTTCGTGAAGGTCGGGATCGGCGGCGGGGCCATCTGCACCACCCGAGCGCAGAAGGGCATCGGCCGCGGGCAGGCCTCCGCACTGCTCGATGTGGTCCAGGCACGCGACGCCTACGCCCAGGAGACCGGGGAGTACGTGCCGCTGTGCTGCGACGGGGGCCTGCTCAACGACTCACACATGGCGATGGCGCTGGCGATGGGGGCGGACATCATCATGCTCGGCCGCTACTTCGCCCGGCTCGACGAGAGCCCGTCGCGAAAGTTGCAGATCGGCGGCCAGTGGTACAAGGAGTACTGGGGTGAGGGCTCGCGGCGCGCGCAGAACGCGGCCCGCTACGGTCAGCGTGGCCAGATGGTCTTCGAAGAGGGAGTCGACGGCTACGTGCCCTACGCCGGCAGCCTGTATGACAACGTGGAGCGGACCCGGGCGAAGCTCACCTCAACGATGATCAGCTGCGGGTCGACGAACCTGCGGGACTTCCACCGCGATGCGGTGCTCGTTCCGGTGTCCGCAGAATCATTCAAGCAGACCGGCGCCGAGGTGCAGCTGCGCCGGCCCACCATCGACTCCGGAGAGTGATCTGACCTGCCCGGGGTGCGGCCCGGCCGAAGCGTCCCCGTGCCAGCGGTTCTGGCGCGGGGACGTGGCGGTGCCGAACGGCCAGGAGCCGGATGGAGGCTACGGGTCGCTGGAAGCCGTCGCCCGCAACCGCGTGAACCTGAAGCGGATCACCACGCACTGGCCGGACATGCTGCGCGTGGCCGGGTCGTTGATCACCAACCAGTCCGCGCCTACGACCTGCTGCGAATGTTCGGCCGCGAGGGACACCCCACCCCGCTCGGTGCCACGTTCGCCGAGTACGGGCGCATCGACAAGACCATGCATCTGCTCTCCCTGGTCGACCCGATGGATGGCACCTACCGCCGCCTGATGAACCGGCAGCTCACGGTCCAGAAATCCCGCCACCGCCTTGCTCGCGCCGTCTGCCACGGCGGCCGGGGCCAGATCCGGCAGGCATTCCGCGACGGGCAGGAAGATCAGTTGGCCGGCCTGGGGCTCGTCCTCAATGCCGTGGTGCTCTGGACCACCCGCTCTCTCGACGCTGCCGTCGCCCAGCTCCGCGCCGGGGCCACGACCTCAAGGACGAGGACGTGGCCCGCCTGTCTCCGCTGAAGGACAGGCACATCAACTTCATGGGCCGCTCCCAGTTCAATTTCGCAGCCAGGAGGCCGGGCGGGGGCTGCGGCCCCTGCGCGATCCGGACGCGCCCGAGCTGGACGAGGACGACGACGGAGGGCAGGACCGACCGTCAGGTGCCGACCAGGGCGTGATCAGCCGGCGCGCCTCCGCCTTCGTCAGCCGCTTCGCGGCGGTCGCGGTCCGCTCCCGGGGAGCGGGGCTCGATGCCGATGACGTCGACCGCCTTGGCGAACTCGGCGTCGATCCGCTCCTGCCGAGCGCGCGGCCGAGTTCACCGGTCCGCGTGCGCGAAGATTTCAGCTATGGGCGCGAGGGCGGTGTTCCCCCTCGGCATCGCTGCTCGCTGTGCTGGTCAGGATCGCGCTCGCGACAACGTCGAAGAGGTGATCGGCGCGTGGCGCGAGCGAGGGTTGATCGCCGAGCCAAGCGAGCGCCGCTACCAGCGCGAACAAATCGGCGCCATCAATGTCGGTCCGCGCCATGCCCGCGGCCTGGGCACGCGTGAGGAGCCGTGCACCGGCCGCGCGCAGGGTGACGCACGCAGCGTGGAGTGCGGACTCGGTGTCCTCGATGGCGGCGGCCATCAGCACGGTCACGCCCCGATACTCGGTTGTCCACGCGACGCAGTCGCGTAGCCACGAAACGAGAGCATCGTCGGGCGAGCTGGACGTCTCGAGGGCGCCTGCCTTTGCCGTCAGCTCGTCGAAGCTCGTGCGGAGCAGGGCATCGAGCAGCGCCTCGCGCGTCGGGAAGTGACGCAGCAGCGTCGCGAGCCCGACATCGGCCCTGCGCGCGATGTCGCGCAGTGACACGTCGACGCCTTGCTCGGTGATGGCGATGCCCGCTACTGCGAGCAGGTGGTCGCGGTTCTTCCTGGCGTCGGCCCGCATCTGTCCCCCTTGACTTCCGGATCAGTGGTCCATATATTCGGATCAGTGGTCCGTTTACGTGGATCGCTGATCCGAATAAGCCTATCCCGCAGCGCGGGCAGGAGAAAACCAATGCCGACACACACGATGAGGGCGGTCCGGCTCCATGAGCACGGCGGCCCTGAAGTTCTGCGTTACGACGAGGTGCCGATTCCCGAGCCGGGGGCGGGTGAGGTGCTCGTTCGCGTGCACGCGGTCGGCATCAACCCCCCCGACTGGTACCTGCGCGACGGGATGTCCAACCTGCCTCCGAAGGCGAGGCCGAAGTTCAGCTTGCCCGTGATTCCGGGGACGGACCTGTCGGGCGTCGTCGAGTCCGTCGCCGCGGATGTGGACGGTCTCTCCGTCGGTGACGAAGTCTTCGGCCTCCTTCGCTTCCCCAGCTTCGATGGCAGCACATATGCCGAGTACGTGGCCGCGCCTGCGTCGGACCTCGCACTCAAGCCGGCCGGCATCGATCACGTGCACGCCGCCGGGGCGCCTATGGCCGGGCTCACCGCGTGGCAGTTCCTGATCGAGCTCGGACACGATCACCCGTCGCCCTTCCAGGCGGCGCAGCATCGTCCGGTGCCACTCGACGCCAACGTGACGGTGCTCATCAACGGCGCCGCGGGTGGCGTGGGGCACTTCGCGCTACAGCTGGCGAAATGGAAGGGTGCCCGTGTCATCGCGGTGGCGTCGGGCGCCCACGAGACGTTCCTGCGCGAGCTCGGCGCCGACGAGTTCATCGACTACACCAAGAGCCGTCCCGAGGAACTCGTGCACGACGTCGACCTCGTTCTCGACGCCGTCGGTGGCCCCGACAGCAAGCGCTTCCTGCGCACGCTCAAGCGCGGCGGCTCCCAGTTCCCCGTGTTCTTCGGCGAATTCGACGAAGAGGAGACCGTGAAGCTGGGCGTCACAGTCACGGGCACCCAGGTCCGCTCGAACGGCGCGCAGCTCGCCGAACTGGGACGCCTGCTCGACGCGGGCACGGTCCGCGTCGCGATCGACAGCACGTTTGCGCTCGAGGATGCCCGGGCGGCGCACGAACGCGCTGCCCAGGGGCACATCCAGGGCAAGATCGTGCTCACGGTCGCTTAGGAGCGTGTCAGGCCGGACCGCCGCGGACGAGCCACCCCCTCCGGCCGTCACCGCCGTCCGCCGCAGCAGCCGTGGGGCAACGAGGCGCCCCGGCTGCGACCACTACCTGTTGAACCGGTGACGCCTTGGGCGGTAATCCACCGACGTCAAGAAACAAGGACATCCCCATGAATCTGAAGCTCGAAATGATCGTGCTGCCCGTCTCCGACATCGACCGGGCCAAGGCCTTCTACGAGAAGGTCGGTTTCCGCCTGGACGTCGACTACACGGCAGGCGAGGACATCCGGATCGTGCACTTCACGCCGCCCGGCTCGGAGTGCTCGATCATGTTCGGCGAGGGGATGACCCCCATCGCACCCGGCTCGTTCCAGGGCCTGTACCTCATCGTCTCCGACATCGAGGAGGCGCGAGCGGAGCTCACCGGCCGCGGCATCGAGGTCAGCGAGATCTTCCACGACGCAGGCGGCCTCTTCCACGGCCACGAGGGCGGAGACGTCACCCACCACGGCGCGGATCAGGAACGGCTGGCCGGCCTGCACCCCGAGCGCGCCTCCTACGGCTCCTTCGCCACCTTCAGCGACCCGGACGGCAGGTAGTTCCGTACGGTACCCACCGTCAGATACAGCCGGCCCGCGATGTCGGGGGCCTCGGCGCCGTCAGCGGCCATCCGCAGCACCTCGGTCT
>NZ_JBEXSW010000045.1:0-36168 GCF_040613775.1 Streptomyces sp. NPDC006208
CTGTGCCGCTCTGGCGTGCACCTCGTCGGCCGTGAGATGCACGTGGTCACCGTCGAGGACCTCCGCAACGACACGCCGCTGGGAGGTCATCCGCCGGCCACGCCCTCGCAGTCGCTCCAGCAGATCACTCACATCGGCTCACCTGTTCAGGCTCGGTTGGATACCCGCCAGATCGCTGATGGTGCCCAGGTTGTGACGGGAAGCGGATCAGGCGATCCTCCAGACCTGGACTCTGTCCATTCCTGGGCGGGTGGGCCTGCTGGGGCAGACGCGCATATAATTGTTCGTTTCCATTTCCCATGTAATCGGGTGATCGTGATGATCGGAAATACGTCGCCCTTTCTTGTATGTCTCAGGGCCCGGAGCGGTCGTCAAGCATGGGGCTGTCCTGCTGAGCCCACGAACGCCTTCGGATTTTGAGCGCTTGTTACGCGGGATTGCTCTGCGTGTTCTCTTAGCGGTGCGGTCCGCGGTGCGCGACCATACGGACGCCGACACAGGCTCCGTCATCGGTGCCGCGCGTGAGGGCAGACATTCGCCGGCCGCCAGCCCTGCATTCACTGCCGCGGGTCTGGTCAGGCGTTTCCGGTCGGCGGGCTCCACGGCGCGCTACGAGCGCGGGTCGCAGTGCTCGACACCAGCAGAGCAAACAACGTCTAGAGCAGTCAGACAGCACAAGGAAACACCGAGACAGGAAGAGGGACGGACGTGTCCGGCAGCGAAAGTGAGAACCCAGTAATCCCCTCCCCGGCCCCCGCGTCGACCCGCCCCAGGACGAACCGGGACTGGTGGCCGAACCAGCTGGACCTTCAGGTTCTCCACCAGCACTCGTCCCTGTCCAATCCGATGGGCGAGGACTTCAGCTACGCGGAAGAGTTCGCGACCCTTGACGTCGACGCGCTGAAGCAGGACGTCTTCGAGGTGATGACGACGTCGCAGGACTGGTGGCCTGCCGACTACGGCCACTACGGGCCGCTCTTCATCCGGATGAGTTGGCACGCCGCAGGAACGTACCGAATCGCCGACGGCCGGGGCGGTGGCGGCAGCGGAGCTCAGCGCTTCGCCCCCCTCAACAGTTGGCCGGACAACGCGAGCCTCGACAAGGCGCGCCGCTTGCTCTGGCCGGTCAAGCAGAAATACGGGCGGAAAATCTCCTGGGCCGACCTTCTGGTCTTCGCCGGCAACTGTGCCATGGAATCGATGGGATTCAAGACGTTCGGGTTCGGCTTCGGCCGCGAGGACATCTGGGAACCCGAGGAGATCTTCTGGGGGCCTGAGGACGCATGGCTCGGAGATGAGCGCTACAGCGGCGACAGGGAACTCACCGGTCCTTTCGGTGCCGTGCAGATGGGCCTGATCTACGTGAATCCGGAGGGGCCCAACGGCACCCCGGATCCGCTGGCCGCCGCCAGGGACATTCGCGAGACATTCCGACGTATGGCGATGAATGACGAGGAGACTGCTGCGCTCATCATCGGCGGCCACACGTTCGGGAAGTGCCATGGGGCAGTCGATCCCCAGTACATCGGTCCGGAGCCCGAGGCCTGCCCCGTCGAAGCGCAGGGCATCGGCTGGAGAAACACCTTCGGCAGCGGCAAGGGCGCCGACACGCTCACCAGCGGGCTGGAGGGCGCATGGACCAACGACCCCACGAAGTGGGACAACGGGTACCTGGACAACCTGTTCTCGTACGACTGGGAACTGACGACGAGCCCCGCCGGCGCGAATCAGTGGACCCCCAAGGATGCCTCGGCCCAGGGCACTGTGCCTGATGCTCACGATCCGTCGAAGAGGCACGCCCCCATGATGCTGACGACGGACCTTGCGCTGAAGGTGGATCCGATCTACGGGCCGATCGTGAAGCGCTTCCACGAGAATCCTGACGAGCTCGCTGAAGCGTTCGCCAAGGCGTGGTACAAGCTGTTGCACCGCGACATGGGCCCCGCCTCGCGCTACCTCGGCCCGTGGGTTCCCGAGCCGCAGCTGTGGCAGGACCCCGTCCCCGAGGTCGACCACGAACTGGTCGCTGACGAGGACATTGCTGCCCTCAAGGGCACGATCCTCGCCTCGGGGCTGTCCATCTCCCAGCTGGTCTCCACTGCTTGGGCGTCGGCGGCAACCTTCCGCGGCACCGACATGCGTGGCGGGGCCAACGGGGCGCGGATCCGACTCGCGCCGCAAAGGGGCTGGGAGGTCAACGACTTGTCCGGACTGGGCGACGTGTTGCGGACCTTCGAGCAGATCCGGAAGGACTTCAACCTCTCGCAGTCCGGCGGGAAGAAGGTTTCGCTCGCCGACCTGATCGTCCTGGGCGGGTGTGCGGCCGTCGAGCAGGCTGCGAGAAACGCCGGGCACGACATCACGGTCCCGTTCGCGCCGGGACGCACGGACGCCTCGCAGGAGCAGACCGACGTGGAGTCGTTCGCCGCGCTCGAACCGAGCGCAGACGGTTTCCGCAACTACCTCCGCGAAGGGGAGAAGGTGGCGGCGGAGACTCTCCTCCTGGACCGGGCCAACCTGTTGACGCTGACCGCTCCCGAGATGACGGTTCTGATCGGCGGCATGCGGGCCCTGAACACCAACGTCGGGCGATCCCCCCATGGCGTCTTCACCCGTCGGCCCGAGACATTGACCAACGACTTCTTCGTCAACCTGCTCGACCAGGGCACGGAGTGGAAGGCATCCGAATCGGCTGAGAACGTGTACGAAGGCCGGGATCGTGCCACGGGCGACGTCAAGTGGACGGCCACCGCCGTCGACCTCGTCTTCGGTTCCCACTCCCAACTCCGAGCCGTCTCGGAGGTCTACGCGTGCGAGGACGCACAAGAGAAGCTCGTGCAAGACTTCGTGGCCGCGTGGGACAAGGTGATGAACCTCGACAGGTTCGACCTCGCCTGAGCCCGATGTCCGGGTCGGCCGCTCATCGGTCGGCCCGGACGTCCTCGGGATCCGGACAGTCGGATCAGGGGGTGAGCATGCAGGTACCCGGCCCGGACTGTGGGCCGAGCCTCTCCGCCGAGGCCGTCAGGTGCCGCGTTCGAACTCCGCGAGCAGGCTGCTTTCCAGGTGCGACAGAAGGGCGGCGGGGTCCTGGTAGACGGCCGCGGCCCCGGCCTCTTCGAGATCCGCACGGGGGATGCCGCCCGACAGCAGCGCCACGGCCCGGACGCCCGCCCCGGTCGCCGCCTTCATGTCCCACACCGTGTCGCCGACGAAGACCGCCTCCGTGACGGCCGCTCCGACGAGCTCGAGCGCGTGGTGAACCAGATCGGGAGCTGGCTTGCCGGCCGCCACGTCATCCGCTGAGGCCACGCCGTCGATGACGTCGTCCGCGCCGATGGCCCGCCGCAGTGCTTCGAGCTCCGGTCCGCCCGCGGAGGTGGCCAGCACGACGCGCCAGCCCCGGTCGGCGAGCGCATGCAGCAGATCCTGGGCCCCGTCGAGAGCGGGGAGACGGTCGAACCACGTGCCGTACAGCGTGTCGTGTGCGGCGCCGATGGCCTCGTCCTTGTCCCTGTCACGGTCGCCGCCCAGCAGATGCGAAATGAGATCGGCCGCGCCGAGCCCGATCGCCCGGTGGATGTCCCGCATCGCCACCAGGTGCCCCGCTTGCCGGAACGCCTCCCACCAGGCGACGACATGGAGGTGGTTGGTATCGGTGAGGGTGCCGTCGACGTCGAACAGAACCGTGCGTGGCATCGCCGATCCGCCTCTCGAAGTGTGGCTGTCGGAACCAACGCTACGGATGCTGAGCCCCGGCGGCGACTGGGCCTGGGAGCGCAGGGTGGTCCCGTATCACCTCGTGCGACCGGCTGTGCGGGGGTACACGACCGGTCATCGGCGCCGCGGGGCTTCACGTTCGCATGTATCACCGGAGGTGTGACGACTCCTGCCTCTCCTCGCGCTGTTCCTCGATGTCATCATTGCGGGTGTGAGCTCCCCCGACGCGACACCCAGCGCTGACCTGGTGCATGACCGTTGGCGTGCCCGGGAGGCGCCCCACGGAGACTTCATCATGTTCTCCGACGGGTCCCTGTCGGTAATGGATCTCGTGCGGTTCTCCCCGGCAGGCCGGCTTCATGACATTGGGGCCGAGCGCTGGCAGTGGTGGGAGGTCCTACGGGCCACCGCGTGGACCCCCTGCCAGTGGATGGACGTCGATACGACGTTTGCCTCATGCACCTACGCCGGAAGCCGTGCCCTGGCAGGTGAATCATCGGCCCACGGCAGTATCGGCTGGGTCGCCCTGACTCGGGACGATGACCACAACACCTTGGAATGGATCGCGGTCTCCTGCTCGTCCAATCCGTTCACCGAGGTCACCTTGGACGCAACCACGGTGACCGCCACCAGCACCCTGGGCCGCATCTGGACCTTCCCCAGAAACACCCCCCAACTGGTGAAGATCACCGCGGTCCCGCCGGACAGAGCCTAGGCGCTTGAGCGCACCCTAGGGAGTCGGCAGAACTCCCTGTCAGGCAAGGGACCCCGCCGAAGCCATCGCCGCGGGGAGTTTCGCGGGACTCCTCCGGAACGTCCGCCCAACGTCACCGCGCGAGCATGCGATTGACTGGCGCCGGCATTGACCGAATGACACGGAACTCATGGGGGCCACACAGTGAAGAGCAACGACACTCCGCTGATACCGGACGCGGTGTGGCTGGAGGAACGGCTGGGCGAAGGCTCGCTCTGGCGACCGGACGAGGCCGGTCTGCCGGCCGAGCTGACCGATGCCCGGTCGAGGGAGTTCCTGCTCACGGTCGGCTTTCCCGCCGTCCACCTCGACGTCGTAGGAATCGACACGAGGCACTTGCGGGACGAGGACGGGCTGGAACCGTTCGATGCCGATGAGATCTATGGGCGCCGCTACCCCGACGATGACTCCCCGCCCGAGAACTTCTGCTTCACCGTCGCCATCTGGGGCGACCAGCACCTGATGCTCGACGCGGCGGACGGTGGCATCACCCACTACGACCCCAACGGATGGGACCACGGGGATGGGTGGCAGGGACCGGCCGCTGATTCCCTCCCCCTGCTGGCCGTGCTCCTCGGGCTGATCGCCGAGTCGAGTACCGCTCTGGAATCGGCCGACGACGCCGTACGCGCGGCCGCCGTCACCGATCTGCGTGAGCGCATGATCGGCCAGGACCTGTATGTGAACGAATCCGCGTTCTGGGACGAGATCTTCGACTGTCTGGGCTGAGAACGGGGTCGGTGAGGGCAGACGTCGCCGGGGCGCCGTGCAGCCGATCGTCAAAGACGTTCAAGATGCCTGACCACGGTGACGAGCTCTCCTGACCCGCGGTCCGTACGGCCGGCACGGACTGCCGGTGCGGGCCGGCCGCCACCTCACCCGGAGGCGGCGGCCGGGGCCGGTGCCTGGTCAGGACACCAGGTTCTGCTCCTCCAGTTCCGTCAGCCTCACGGTGCACAGGCCGCCGCGTTCGGTCTTGACATCCGTCACCTTCAGCTGGGTGCCCGGCAGGAGGATGAACTCCTCCTCGCCGGTGAACGCGGAGAAGTCGCGGATGCCCACGGCCCGGGCGGGGACCACCTCGAACAGTGTCCGCTTGCCGCGGCTGCCGAGGAACGCCTTGGCCACGCCGAGCTCGGACGTGCAAGAGGACACGCCCCACCAGGCCACGGTCCGTCCGAGCGGGTACTGCGCACGCAGGTCCAGCGACACCCCGCGCCACAACGGCTTGGTTCGGACGGGGAGTTGCGACACCGCCGAGAACAGCAGCCGCAGATACGGCAGGTACGGGACGAGCCGGGACCGGTCCGGGGAGCGCAGGATGGCGTTGATCTCCCGGTAGAACCCGGACTCGCAGGTGTACAGGTAAAGGGCGGCGATCGCGTCGGCGGACAGGCCGTCGGACGCCTCGTCCGCCCGCCGCTTGCCGAACTCGTGCGACCGGTCGACGTGCCGGCCCAGCCCGGACAGCAGCGCGGCGACTGGGCTGACAGCATCGCGGAAGTCCATGAGCGGGGTGTCGAACACACCCGTGATCGCGGGAAGGACGAGCCCCTCGTCCTTGACGCTGGAGAGCCGGTCGAGGTAGAGCTGGTGCAGCTCCATGGTGGACGCGATGAACGCGCCCATGCGGTCGGCGACGTCGCCGTCGGCCCCGCCGGTCTCCGCCGCGAGATCGTTCCAGCCGGTGCTCGGCAGCCAGTCGATCTCGTCGGCGCACAGCGACGCGAGGGCCGCGTTCACCATCCCGAAGTGGTCGCCGTCGCAGAAGATGTCGCCCTGCGCTGCGGGGTTGGCGTGGTCGATGTGCCGGACCTCGACCTCGGGGTACTTCTTCTGGAGCTCGAGAACGACCTTCTTCAGACTGCGCGCGTGCGCCCCCCACCACGCGAAGACGACCCCGCGGTCCTCCTCGTCGGCGTTCTGCTTGGCCTTGAGGATCTCCTCGACGATCCGCTCGGCGACCGGCCGCCAGAACCGGGTGTGCCGGTCGGTGCCGATCGCCCCGTCGCTGTTGGCCGTCAGCGCCGCGTTCAGCAGCAGCACGCCCTGCGTGAGCATCGCCTGGAACCACTCCGGCGGCTGGACGGTGTCCTGCTTCTTCAGCAGCGCGCGAATGTCGGCTATCGGGGTCTTCTTGGGAATGCCGTACTTCCACATCGCCGCTGCCTTGATGATGCAGCGGATGCTGACGACCCTGCCGAACTGGCTGTCCTTCCAGTCGTGGAAGGTGTTGTCGAACATGGCGATGCCGGTGGCGCTCTCCGGCCGTGGGTACGGGTTCTGGCCGAAGATGACGACCTTCCACTTGTGCGGCGCGTTGGGCTTGAGTGCCTGGAAGGTCAGTTCGCGGACGGGGACGACCTCCGGGCTACGGCCCGGGCCGATGAACGCGGCCGCGTCCGGCTGCGCCTCGATGACCGGCTTCAGCAGCGGAAGCCACGGCTCACCGCCGCCCTTGAACAGTTCCGCGAGGGCCAGCGGGTCGTTCGGGTCGGGCGTGGCGGGGGTTTGGGCATCGCTCATGGTGGAGGACTCCGAATTGTCGAACTGGGCTGGTGGAAGGCCTGATCGGCGAAGTTCCCATGAGCGTATGTCAGCCCACTGACAGCCCCCTTCGCTTCGTGGGGGCGCCGGGCCGGGCGGCTGCTCTGTCAGTGGGGCGCGGTAGCGTCCCGATCAGTTGAGTGACCGTTCCCGATCGGAGTGAACCATGACCGTAGACCTTGTGCAGTCGCCGCTCAGCGTGGTGCTGACCGACATCAACACCGCAGTGGTGGAGGCCTGGCGAGCGGCCTTCGCCGACAACCCCGAGATTGAGATCCGCAAGGGCTCGATCCTCGACGAGGACGTCGACGCCTGGGTCAGCCCCACCAACTCCCGTGGCCGGATGGACGGCGGGGTCGACGCGGCCATCAAGCGGCATCTCGGCGCGGGCATCCAACTGCGCGTGCAGAGGGCGATCCGCAGCCAGTTCGCGGGAGACCTCCCGGTGGGCAGCGCGGTGTGCGTTCCGTCCGGGGCGGTCAAGCCGAGGTTTCTGATCTCGACGCCGACGATGGAGACGTCCTCGCAGAACGTCAGCGAGACCCTGAACGTGGCCCTGGCTTGCGCCGCCGCGTTTCAGGCGATCCACCAGCAGAACAAGAAGGCGCCGAGCAGCATCCGGTCGGTGGCGCTGGTCGGCATGGGCGCCCGGACCGGCCGGGTGCCGGCGCGGGTGTGCGCCAACCTGATGTGGACGGGCCACACTCTCTTCAACGACCACTCCTTCGACGACTACGACGACCTGCGCAGCACGATCGTCGCCCAGCTCGACGACCTCGAGAGCGCGCCCGTGGAGAAGCGGGTCCGCATAGCGCCCCCCAAGCGCGCCGTCTCGCGCCGCTGACGAGGCTCTCGGCTGTCCCTCCGTCGTAGTGGACCGCCTCATGTGCCGGGCCGCGCAGGGATCTGCGGGCGGGAAGCCGATACACGCGCTGATCACGGGGGAGGGGGTACTGACGGTGACCGGCTGGGGCGGTCAGTAGCTGTGCCCAGGAAGTTCAGCCGGCGGCTCCCACGCACAGCGGGCGCCCGAGGTACGCCCATCCCCGCAGGCGTCGCGCTTCGACCCTGTCGATCTTGGCTTTCCCACTCGCCGCACACTCGTGGGCGGCCGCCGCCCGGAGCAGCGCGATCGCCACCGCGTCATCGGCATCGGCCGCCTCGCCGACGATGTAGCAATGCTCTCCCATGGCACCCCAGGAGTTGCTGAGCTGCAGCCCCACGAACCAGCGGTCCCAAGGGACGACGGACCCGATCCGGTCCTCCCGGCCGAAGTTGGCACGCATCGCAATTGTTCTCTTCGATCGGAGGCTCTGCGGTCGGTAGCGGTCGTGTCGTATCGGTGGCCGGACCGGCTCACTCATGGGCTGTCGAGCGATGCCAAGGCATCCGTCGTTCGCGGAGCGGCCCGAGTGGGCTGATGTGCGCACCCGGCCAAGGCGCCGACCTGTGCACCCGGTTGAGATCACCGCTGCATGGGACTTGTGCCACGAAGCGGTGAAGTTCCGTTGGGTTTCCGGCCCGACAGACTCAACCGGACTGCGCCCCGACTGGTAACACACCCGGACCAAGGGCCCGGGTGAGCCAAGTGGTCTGACGACCGGGGCACCTGGCGGGCTAGAGGTTGAAGCCGCCGGACACCTCGATGTCCTGTGCAGTGACCCAGCGGCTCTCGTCGGAGACCAGCGTGGCGATCATCGCGCCGATGTCATCGGGTTCACCGACCCGGCCGAGCGCGGTCTTTGCGGCGATGGGCGGGATGACCTCGGGGAATCGTGTGAAGGCGTCGTCGCTGAGCCGGGTGCGAGTCGCGCCCGGTGAAACCGAGTTGACGCGGATGCCTCGTGTGCTGAACTCCTTGGCCATGTAGCGGGTCAGCACGGTCAGGCCGCCCTTCATCGACGCATAGACCGAGTAGCCGGGCTCCAGGCCGGACGTCGCCGTCGCGGTGCTGCTCGTGTTGACGATGGCACCGCCATCCTCCATCAGGGGCAGCAGCGTCTGTGTCAGGAAATACGGCCCCTTGAGGAGCACCCGCATGAGCCCGTCGAACATTTCCTCGGTCGTGTCCTCGATCATCGACGTCTGTGCGAAGCCGGCGTTGTTGACCAGGTAATCAAAAGTGTCGCGCTGCCAGGTGTCACGAAGCGCTTCGACAACGGAATCACGGCTCGAAGAGTTTCACCGCCCTGCAGTGCCAAGACCGTTGGTCAGGCCTGTGCACGAATGCTGAGGAGCAGGAGTGCGGTGTCGTCGGTGCGGTCGCCTGACGGTTGAGCGTGGTCGAGCAGCGCGGCAGCAAGGTCTTCGAGGGAATCGGTGGGGCGGGAAAGCACAGTGGCGAGTTCGGTGAGATTGGCGTCGTGATCGGTGCCGGGAGTTTCGATGAGTTGCCCGCCGGCGTCGCCGATAATCCCTGCGCCTGGCCCGACACTGGGGTACGGTCCGCCGGTGGTCGATGAAGACGGGTACTTCGGAGAACGTGTAGCAGAGCAGTACGACCAGCCCTCAAGTCCTCAGTTCCGGCGGGACGTTATCGAGCGGACCGTGGACCTTCTCGAGGAGCTCGCTGGTGACGGAAGGGCGCTGGAGCTGGGGATCGGCACAGGGCGCATCGCGCTTCCCCTCGCGCGCCGGGGCGTTCCAGTCCACGGCATCGAGCTGTCCCGAGCGATGGTGGCCCGCATGCGCGCCAAGCCTGGGGGCGAGGGCATCGGTGTCTCGATCGGCGACTTCGCCACCACTACGGTGGACACGACGGGGGACGGAGCCTTCTCTCTCGCCTACCTGGTCTTCAACACCATCATGAATCTGACCAGCCAGGAGGCCCAGGTCGCCTGCTTCCGCAACGTTGCCGAGCACCTCGCGCCCGGAGGTTGCTTCGTGATCGAGGTGATGGTTCCGGAACTGCGCAAGATCCCGGCAGGGCAGAACATCGTCCCGTTCCACACCAGTCCGACCGGGTGGGCCTACACCGTCTACGACACCGTCACGCAGGACGCAACCTGCCACTACATCGAGGTGTCGCAGGACGGCCGCGGAGAGGCCCGCACGGTGCCCTTCCGCTACGTCTGGCCCGCCGAGCTGGACCTCATGGCCCAGCTCGCCGGCCTGCGCCTGCGCGACCGCTGGGACGGCTGGACGCGCAAGCCCTTCACCCAGGACAGCATCCAGCACGTCTCGGTCTGGGAGAAGCCGACCAGACCGCGCCATCGAGGCAGAGACCCGCACCGTGGGGAATGACCGCCTTGTGCTCGCTTCTGGCAGGGCGTACGAGCCGCACGGGGACGCCCGGCGCCCGCTCGCCGACGAGTCGACCGGCGACCCGCGCACCGCCGCCCGCCACTTCACTGAGACAGCCATGCGCCGCGCGATCGCCACCAGCCGCGCCGTCGATCCATCTCGGCCTTACGCCGACAACGCGACCGTTCTCGTCGCCGACATCAGCCGCTGACACCCCCGAGCCGGAGGACAGCCTGCGGCGGTGCATCAGCAGGCGTCCAGGGTCCCGCCCGTCCATGACACGGGCGTGCCGCGTACGGGCACGTACGCGACTGCGGCCAGCTCCTGGACGGGCGCTCCGACGGTTGCGCCGGGCCTTTGCCGGTCGATCGGGGAAAGCATGGCCCGCATCGCTCACAGGCGAACGACGGTTACGGCATCCGCTCGGCCGCCACGTGGCCGGGCGAGACACTACGACGGGACGGCGGCACCTGCGTACGACTCGTCGCTCTCCGGCTCCTGCGCCGGGTCGCTGAGCTGCTCGCGCACATAGTTCCAGACCACCGCAATGAGCGCGGCCACCGGTACCGCGAGGAGGCTGCCCACGACGCCGGCCAGACTGCCGCCCAACGTCACCGCCAGCAGGACCACCGCCGCGTGCAGGCCCAGCCCGCGACTTTGGATCACCGGCTGGAACACGTTGCCCTCGAGCTGCTGCACCACGACGATGATCGCCAGCACGATCAGCGCGTCCGTCAGGCCGTTCGACACCAACGCGATGAGCACCGCGACCAAGCCGGCGAACAGGGCACCCACGATCGGTACGAACGCGGATACGAAGGTCAGCACCGCCAACGGGAGCACCAGTGGCACCCCCAGAATCCACAGGCCGATGCCGATGAAGACAGCGTCGAGCAGGCCGACGAATGCCTGGGAACGCACGAATGCGCCCAGGGTGTTCCAACCGCGCGCGGCCACGATCGGGACATCGGTGGCGAGTCGACCGGGGAGCTGCCGGGTGAGCCACGGCAAGAACCGCGGGCCGTCTTTGAGGAAGAAGAACATCAGGAAGAGCGCCAGGACGGCAGTGACCACGCCGTTGAAGACGGTGCCCACTCCTGTGGCGACAGCGGTGACCATGCTGCCGACGCTGTTCTGAAGGCGGGCGATCGCGGCGTCGAAGGCATCTGTGATCTGGTCGTCGCCGATGTTCAGCGGCGGCCCGGCGGCCCACTCGCGCAGCTTCTGGATGCCTTCGACCACTCCGTCGGCCAGCTCGCCGGACTGGGACGCCACCGGCACCGCGATGAGCGCCACGATTCCCGAAGCGACCAGCAGAAACAGCACGGTCACAACCGACGCGGCCAGAGCGGGGTGCCACCCGCGCCGACGCAGGAAACGCGCCAGGGGCCAGGTCAGCGTGGTGAGAAGCAGGCCCACTATGAGCGGCCAGACGACCGACCACATCCGGCCTAGAATCCACAGCGCCACCGCAGCCATCACAAGTATCAGCAGCAACTCGACGGAGACGCGTGCCGATGTTCGGAGCGCGGCGGCGGTCTTTGTGGAACTCAACGTGGCAGGCATGGGATCACCCTATTGGTGCTCCGGTCGCAGCCCGGTATCGCTACTGGTCAGGAGCAGCTTTGCGGTCTCGTTGACTGACTGACTGACTGTCAGGCACGGGAGGGCGCTGCTGTCGCTGCCGGTGCTCGGCCGGGAACGGGACGCCGATCCGGTGCGGCGGGGCGGGCGGGTACAGCGGGGTGGTCATGGAGACGGCGGCGGCGCTCGGCGTCTCGTACCTGCCGCTGTACGAACGGCAGTTGAAGCATTTGGCGTTGGGCGGCCACACCCCCGGCCCGATGAGGCGATCCATCGGATCGCGGGAAGGACACCGCGATCGTCAGCTGTCCGTCGTCCCGTCGCCTTGTGGGCGGCCCGGCGCGTCGGGCACCACACGCTGGGGCGTGCGCGGCGTGCCGACAGACTTCGTGCCGGGACTGTCAGGCGTCGGTGCGCGGTCCGGCGAACTCGTCCAGGATCCGTACGTAACGGCCACCGAAATCGATCCGGGTGATGTCCTTGCCGGGAAACTTGGTCACCTCGTCGTGCCAGCACGCCCGCGGGTCGATCTCCCTCAGCCGCACCGACTTGGTGCGCACCTCCGTCACCGCGCCGATCCAGCAGGCACCCGTTACATGACGTTCGGCATGGAGTGCGACAAGTCCGAAGGCTCTGTGTGCGGCCTCCGCCAGGGCGGGCAGCGTGTCGAGGGGAAGTGTGTGGCCGGGCATGAGTACCGGCCACTGGCCCCGGCGGTGCAGTGCCCTGATGGTGAGGCATGTCTTGTCGCCCTTACGCCGGACCTTGACGATGTCCGCGGTGCGGACCGCGGCCCAGCCGTCGAGTTGGATGTCCGAGCAGGGCGCCATCAGGGTCCAGGCAGGCGTCGTGGCGACGACGAAGCCCTCGATCTTCTCGGCGCCCCGGATCGAGCGGTGGATCCGGACCAGGTTGCCGGTGTTCACGGCCCCGTCGAGCCGCTTCAGGACACGGTCGGCGTCCGCAGAGTCCGGCCGTACGGTGTCTCGCTTCTTTGTCATGCCCTGGATTGTGACTGGGCCTGCCCGCAGGTTCATCCTGTTTCGGCAGCTCCTGTGGCCAGTGCCCTGCCGCCCGTGCGCCGACCCAGAGTCGCCGCGAGCGGTGCGGCATCCCGCCCGAGGTGGGCCATGTCGAGCATTGGCAACTGACCCTGGAACATGAGCGAGACCCGGTCCTGGGGGTCGATGTCCCCTCGTCTTGCCGCCCACGCCTTCTGCACACTCCAGCGACTGGCTCGGCCCCAAAGAGCTTGTGGCCTGACCTTCTGCCAGATCGTCCGCGAGATGCAGCTACCCGTCGCGGTCTGGACCGGCGCTTGCCCCATCTGTCATCGCGCCATCCCAACGTCGACACCCCCTGACCAACCCCTGACATCGCCTGCCGTTCCGCCCCTAGGCACGTTGACAGGCGTCTGTTGACATGTTGCTATGAGGCGCCGCTCAGCTGGACCTGCGCCGCGTCGCATTCCGCTCGGGCACCGGATCGACGGCCACTTGACCGGGGGCGGCGCCCCCGAACCCAGAGCGAGGACCCATGCCGCAGCGCGCCGCGACCATCGTCGGCGGTGGGATCGGCGGCCTCGCGGCGGCCATCGCCCTGCACCGCCGGGGCTGGCGCGTCGAGGTGCTGGAACGGGCCCCGGAGTTCACCGAGATCGGCGCCGGCATCTCCCTGTGGCCGAACGCGCTGCACGCGCTCGAGGCGCTCGGCCTGGCCGGCGCCGTCCGGTCACTCGGCGCCGTCGAGGCAACAGGCGGCGTACGCGACCGCCAGGGCCGCTGGCTGTCCCGTACGGACAACGCGGAGCTGGCGCGCCGCTTCGGCCATCCCCTGGTCGTCCTGCACCGCGCGGACCTGTTGCGGGCGCTCACCGAGGCTCTGCCCGCCGGCAGCCTGCGGTCGGGCAGCGAGGTGTCCGCGGTCCGCGACGACAGCCACGGCCCGGTCGTCGTTCACCTTGGAGGCGAGTCCCGGCCCGATCTCGTGGTCGGCGCCGACGGGCTGCGCAGTGCGGTCCGCCACGCCCTGTGGCCGGACGCGGCCGGCCCCCGCTACGCCGGTTACACGGCCTGGCGCATGGTCACCGAGCCCCTCGCCGAGCAGCCCTCCGAGGGCGCGGCGACCTGGGGCCGGGGAGCAAGGTTCGGCTACACGGCGCTGCCGGACGGGCGGATGTACTGCTTCGCTACCACGTCGCTGCCGGCGGGAGCAGCCTCCGGCTCGTCCGAGTACGCCGAACTGCTGCTCCGGTTCGGGTCCTGGCCGGATCCCATCCCGGCCCTGCTGGCCGCCGTCCCCGCGGACGCGGTGCTCCGGCACGACCTGTACGACCTGCCGCCACTGCCCTCCTTCGCCCACGGCCGGGTCGCGCTGCTGGGCGACGCGGCCCATGCCATGACCCCCAATCTGGGCCAGGGCGCGTGCCAGGCGCTGGAGGACGCGGTGACCCTCGCCCACTGCCTCGACGGCACCTCGGACGTGGCCGCCGCGCTCCGCTCGTACGACCTGCTGCGCCGCCCGCGGACCCAGGCCATCACGCGCCGCTCCGCCCGGCTCGGCGCAGTCGGCCAGCTGTCGTGGCCGCCCGCGGTGCTGCTGCGCGACACGGCCGCCCGGCTGACGCCGACGCGGGCGACGCTGCGTTCCATGACGCCGGTGCTCGGCTGGACCACGCCCGCTGACCCCGTGACCGCGACGGAGAACGAGAGCCGCTGATGCCGGACTGGACGTACCACCCGCTGCGCGGCGCGGCCGCTGCCGTCCTCGGCCGACGCCGTTCGCAGCGCACCGCACTGCGGCTGCTGGCCTCGATCGGCTCCCGTCCCGCCGGCGCTCGGCTGATCGCCAGGGCGTTCGGCCACCGCCATCCGCCGGAGCGGCTCGCCGGTGAGATCGTCGGCGTGCCTGTGACCACCCGCCTCGGCATATCCGTCCCGCCCTCGCTCGCCCGCGAAGCGGTACGCGCCCTGGCCCCGCTCGGGGCTGGTGTCATCGAGGTGGCGCCCGTCTCGGCGGCCGACGCGGAGACCGTACGCGAGGCCGCTGCCGGCCGCTCGATCCCGATGGTTGTCCGCGCCTGCGACCCGGAGGCCGAGGCCGCCCTCAAGCCCCATGTCGACGGCTTCACCAGCGGCGACGACCCGCACGTGATCCATGTGTCCGACCCGTCGGTCACTGCCGCGGCCGCCGCCCTCGAGGAGCCAGGCGCCGTGCTGCTGGCCCGGCCTGGGGTGCTCGTCGAGGCCGGACCCGGTTGGTTCGCTCGGGTCACCGAGGCAGCCACGCCCACCACACCCGCTCCGGTGCTACGGGACGTCGGCCGCGATCCCCGCCGCTGGCCCGCCTGGTGGTGGGCGCTGCTCGTCGGGCTCGGTATGACGGGCGCCGGACTCGGCGCCGCGGCGATCACGCTCGGGCCGGTGCTGCTCTGGTACGACCGTGACTACCTCGGTATGACGCTGCACGAACTGCATGCCGCCAACCACCACCTCGTGCACTTCCTCCAGCACGACCGGATCACCATGGCCGGCACGATGGTGGCGATCGGCGCCCTCTACACGGGCCTCGCCGTGGGTGGGATCAGGCGCGGCTGGCCCTGGGCCCGCGAGGTGTATCTGCTCTCGGGAGCGATCGGCTTCCCCACCCTGTTCTACTTCCTGGCCACCGGCTTCGTGGAACCCCTGCACACGGCCACCACCGCCGTGCTGTTCCCGATGTTCGTGGCCGCGGTCCGTCGGGCCCCGCACGCCCCGCGGTGGCGCCTGGCGCCCGATGGGCCGGAGCCGGAGCGCCGCCGAGCGCTGGCCGGCCAGCTGCTGCTGATCGTCACGGGAGCGGGGCTGTTCGCCGGCGGTGCGGTGATCTCGGTGGTCGGTCTGACCGGTGTCTTCGTGCCGACCGACCTGGCCTTCCTGGGCACCAGCGCGCAGGCGCTGGAAGCCGTGAACCCCCGGCTCGTGCCCTTCGTCGCCCACGATCGCGCGGGGTTCGGCGGCGCCCTGATGGCCGCCGCGGTGGCGATCACCCTGCTCAGCGTGTGGGGTTGGCGCCGGGGTGAGGCCTGGGTGTTCTGGACCCTGGCCGCGGCGGCGGCCGCCGGCTTCCTGCCGGCTGTCGTGGTGCACGGCGCGATCCACTACACGGACTTCATCCACCTCGCGCCGGTCTACTTCGGCATCGCCCTGACCGGTACCGGCCTGCTGCTCGCGCGTCCGTACCTCTGCGCCAAGACGTCGCCGAGGCCGAAGGACTGACGGCCGCCCGAGCAAGCGCTCCACGACGAGCGCATGGACGACTTGGACGTCTGCGGCCGCCTTGCCAACACCCGCAGGGCGCGCCCGAACCGACCATCCTGGTGCGGTGAGGCCGATGTCTCCCACACTTCGGCAAGTGCTACGGCCTGACCGGCGCCTGCTACGGCGTAACCACCTGACCGTCTCGGCTCGCCCCGGACGATCAGGCGACGTGTAGACAGTTACGGGCCCTTGGACTGCTGCCCGGCGGACAGCCGATCGCCGCGCAGCTCATGCGCCGCAACTGTTGCTGCGGCGGCATGCGCGTCGCCTACCTGTACTGGCTCGAACCGGCGAAGCCGGTGCGGCCAGGCCGGTCGATCGGTTCACTTCGCAGCGGTTTCGGCGAGGGTGTGGGCGACCAGGGCGTTGGCGTGGCCGTGGCCCAGCCCGTGCTCGTCCTTGAGCCAGGAGACGAGCTCCATGTGCTTGGTCAGGGGCGAGGAGCGGAGCAGGTCTTTCCACTCCGCGATCGGTCGGCCGTACTTCTTCTCGATCGACGGGAAGTAGGAGGCGGGTCCCTTCACGTTTGCGGTCATGTGTCGAGGTCCTTTCGGGGGCTGCTCTGTCGCTGTCTGCGGGGATGACCGGACGGTAGCGGTCAACTGATCGGTCGCCGGCGGTGATTCAGATCACAGGGTGATGTCGCGCGAGTGGGGCGCCCTCGCCCGCGGGGCGTGTAGGCGTGGAGGGCCATGGGCGAACGGCTTTCCTGCTTGCCTGCAGCGTCGCAGCCACATTGCGAGTTCCAGCTCCTGCCAGGGCGCGGCGCCCCAGGTGCACGCCGCGGAGGAACTCATCCTCGTGGCGGCGGCCCGGTGCCATGCAGGCACCGCTGGTTCCAGCGCGCCTTTGCGGCCCGGGGTAGGAGCCAACAGGTCCAGCGTGTCAGGGATTTGCCCAGGCGCTCGGGGCCTTGGTCAACGCGGACACGTCGGCGGGAAGTTGGGCCGATGCGACGTCGGCGAGCGACACGCCCTCAAGGATCTCGCGCACGTTGGAACGCAGCGCGATCCACAACGGGAGCAGCGACTCGGCGGGGCCGGTGTAGGACAGCTCCGGGGGGCGGACCCCGCGCACCGAGACCAGTGGTCCGTCCACGGTGCGGATGACGTCGGCGATGCTGATGGACTCGGCGGGCTTTGCCAGCCTGTAGCCGCCGTTGCCGCCGCGCTGGCTGAGTACGAGACCGCCCCGGCGCATGTCGTTCAGGATGCTTTCGAGGAATTTGTGCGGGATGTCCTGGGCGTCGGCGATGGCCTCGGCTTTCAGTGGCCCGTCATCCCGTGACGCGGCGAGCTGTAGCGCGGCACGTACGGCGTAGTCCGCTCTGGCTGAGATCCGCATGTGCACATTATCCCGTATGGCTTGGGTCGACATGTGCATAGGGCGGGCCGCAGGGCAAGGGCAGGCGACCCGGGCCCGGCAGCAGTGGGCTCAGGCCGCGGCGGGCATGCAGTGGGACGCGTCGTCGCCCTCGATGACGTGGCTGCGGGTGCCGTCGACGCCGGCGGGGACGTCGCCCGCGACGGTCACTCGGTGCAGCAGGCGCGGCAGGTCGCCGTAGTCGTCGGGGCGTAGTGCTGGGTGATGCGGTTGTCGGACAGGACGAGGTCGCCCAGCGTCCAGGCCACCCGCACGATGTTCTCCGGGGCGGGTGACATACGACTGGAAGATGCGCAGCAGGTCCCGTGAGTCGGAGGGGCCGAGGCCGACGATGCTCCGGGCGAAGCCGCCGACGCACAGGCCGCGCTCCCCGGGCACCGGGCCAGCCGCATCGCCTGCTGGGCAGCCGTGTCCGCCCGGTCGAGGCGGCAGTACATGAAGAGCCGAGCGGCATCGCAAGGTCACACAGGCAGGACGAACGGAGGGTGCGCACCATTGAGGAAATAGTCCCCGACATCACGGAGCCGGTGAGCTACGGGCTCATACAGGGTGTGGGTCCGGGCATTGCGCCAGAAGCGGTCGAAGCCCAGCCGCGAGGACGCGGAACGGGCGCCGATGATGTCGAGGGCGCGGGCGGTGGACTCCTGTGCAGCCCTGGAGGCGGCGGCTTCGGCCATGGCCACGAGGACGGAGATCTCCGCGTACTCGTCGTAGGTGAGGTCTTCGCCGCGTAGGAGCCCGCCGTGCACGGCTTCCTGGGCTTGATCGGTGAGCGCGGACGCGGCGCGGGTGAGGACGGTGAGTTCTCCGTAGGCCGTCAGTACCTGCGGGTCCTGGTGGGAGCCGACCGGCCAGTCCGGGTGCCAGGGTGAGTGGCCCGCCCTGCTGTAGTCACGGGCTTCGGCGAGCACTCCCTCAGCCATGCCGAGGCGGAGCTGGACGGAGAGGAGACGCCCGACCGGCGATGCCAGACCGGCCAGGGGCGACAGGACATCCTCGTCCGCGGACAAGGAGCCGAGTACGTCGTCGGCGGCGATCGGTACACCGTCGAACTCCACGCTCCCGCCGGCCGCGAGCCGCTGGCCGAAAGTGTCGGCGTCACCGTCGATCCCTACGCCGTGATGGGCGGGATCGACGACGAGGGCGATTGGTTCGCCGGTGTCGGCCCGTACGGCCCGCACGGCGAGGCGGTCGGCGACCAGGACCCCGGTGGCGTAGCTCTGCCGACCGTCGAGCGCAAAGCCACCGGCAGCCCTGGCCAGTGTCAGAGGCGGTTCCTGACGGGCGAGACCACCGCCCCAGCACCACTGCTGCGCCGCGGACTGCTGCTCGACCTGTGCGGCGAGAGTCGGCTCGGTGAAGAACCAGGGGCTCCACGACAGGAAGAAGTGACAGCTGAGCAGTTGACCGATCGCGCCGTCGGCGGCGGCGATCTCCCGGACGACGGCGTAGGCCGTGGGCCAGTCCGCGCCGCCTCCTCCGAGCTCGGCCGGTACGAGGAGCGTCAGCAGTCCCGATTCGCGCAGCCGGGACACCTCGTCGAGCGGGGCCTTGCCTGCCTGCTCCCTGGCCACCGCGTCCGTGGCGAGGTCCTCCGCCGCCTCGCGGGCCACGCGCAGCCAGTGCGCGCGGCCGGGCCCGGTCCGGTCGGATTCCGCGGCGGGGCCGGACGGCGCAATGGCAACGCCCATGGTAGTGGTCTCCTCAAGATCGGTGGCAAGGTGCCGTGTTGGGGCTCTCGTGCTGGTCGGGCACGTACTTGTAGCCCACGCGCCGTACGGTGACGATCCGGTGCCGGTGATTCGTGCCCAGCTTGCGGCGTAGCCGCGCGATGTGGACGTCCACGGTGCGGCCGTCGCCGATGTGGTCGTAGCCCCAGATGCCGGCTATCAACTGCTCGCGCGAATGCACCTGGTGAGGCTGGTGTACGAGGTGGGCCAGCAGCCCGAACTCCAGGTAGGTGAGGTCCAGTTCGCGTCCGTCCATCTCTGCGACATGTCGCGCGGCATCGATGCGGACGGCACCGCCTCCCGTCTGCTGTACGGGAGGTGAGTCCGTGGGGGCGACCGGTCGGATCTCCGGTCGTGTCACGTCCTCGGCGAAGCCGACCTGTGCGGTGTGGTCCACGAGGCGGAGATGGTGCATATCGGGGAGTGGCGAATCCGATGGAGTGGCCTGCGCCGGAAGTGCCGTGGTCATGGCGGTCGTCCTTCAGGGGTACGTCGGGCCATCAGGCGCAGTGGGTGGGTCCGCCTGATTACCCGGGATGAGAGAGAAGGAGCGGAGTGGCACGCGCAAGGTGTGAGCCGCGTGCCCTACACGCGACAGCAGGCGGCGCTGACGACGTGACCAAAGTCGACATGCCGACGACGAACGAGTCGTTGCTGCGTGTGGGACATGTACATCATCCTGCGCACCCGCTGGGCGGGCCGTCAATACTTTCCTAGTAAATCGATAGGAAATATAGGGAACACGGTCGGTGGGTGGGCTCACTGGTCACCCCCGACCGCTGGGCGGGTCCTCGGGCGCGGTCGCGCTCTCCAGCCAGGCGCGAAGCGCGGCCAGACGGACCCTGAGCCTCTGCAGAGGCGTGAGCGGCAACGCGCGGGCGGAGCATACGCGTAATGACGCTCGACGTAGAACTGTCCCGCGCTGAGCACGGTCGCGACGGCGATGTACCAGAGAGTGGCGACCATCAGCAGCGGGATGACCTGGTAGGTCTGGTTGTGGACCAGTTGCACCGAGTACAGCAGGTCGTGCACTGCCGGCACGCTGACGATGCTGGTGCCCTTCAGATTGCCGATCAGCATGTTCCCCGCGGTCGGGACGATGGAGCGCATGGCCTGCGGGGTGACGATCCGGCGCAGCCGTCTGCCGGGTGGGGCCGAGCAGGTTGACCGTCTTGACGGTCACGAACTGAGGCCCGAAGGGGAGGCCGAGCGTCGGGTAGAGGGCGACGATGTTGAACCAGAACAGCAGCTGCTCCAGCAGCGGGGTGGACCGGAAGATCCACACATAGCCCCAACTCGGCGTTCGCAGCACCGAGTTGGCAGACAAGCGCATCACGGCCAACGGGATGCCGAGCAGGAAGCCGAGCATCACCACCACGCCGGTCAGTCACAGGGTGAGGTGCAGCCCGTCGAGCACGGCGGCGGTGGTGAAGTACCGGCCGACCACGTCCCACTGGAAGGCGTGGTTGCAAACGACGGAGTTGACCACCATCGCCAGGACCAGCAGCGCCGCGTCAGCCGGCGGCCGACATGCCGGGGGCACGATCCGTGGCAGATCGCCGTCGTGGCCTGGGCTGCTGGAGTCTTTGAGGTGTCCTGGGGGCCGGACGGCCGCGGAGTCGCGGGGAGAAGCAGTGGTGTCGTATGACGAGACCATCGTGTGAGACGCCGGGCCGGACACGGGAAGGCCCTCTTGACGTGACACGAAGGCCGCCTGACACTCCAGAGCAGAGATTCCTGGTGAATAGGTAGGAAACGATGGAGCGTCTGGAGCCGTCCGCCAACCGCGCCATGCGCGCGGGCCGGTCGACTCTTCTCCTGACCTCCCGCCGCCACATCGATCTCCTGCGTGTCTGCAGCGCGGCGAGCCCTCTGCGCTGAGCCGGCGGTGCCCACCGGCACCGTATCCCCGCCGCGTCGGGTACGCGCCGACGCCGCCGCGCGCCCATCACCCCACGTGCGCCGCCTGCCGCACCTCTGAGAACCAGAAGCCGGACCCGGACCCAGGGAGACACATGCCCGCCGCACCCCTGCCCACCCTGCCGTCCCTCCCCTCCCCGCCGTCGTTCCGCAGCAGGATCGGCTGTGACGCGAGCGGCGGCTACTACGCCGTGTCGCGCCGCTACCGCCTCCACCTCTCGCTGTCCTGCCCCTACTGTTTGCGGATCGCCATCACACACAGCCTGCTAGGTCTGGAAGAGACCCTCCCGGTAGTTCTGCTGCCGGCAGTTCCCGACAGGCCCGACGGCGGACACTCCGCCCTGCGCCCGTTGTACGAGGCCAGTGCGCACCGGCATCCCGGCCCAGCTGCCGCACCGGTGTTGAGCGACACCTGGACGGGACGGATCGTCAGCACGCACACCCCGGACATCCTCCGGGACCTGGCCCGGCGCTTCGGCGCCGACGGCTCTGCCCGGCCCGCCCCTCACCCGCACGGCACGGAGTCGGAGATCGAGGCCGTCGAACACCTCTGCGTCTGCATCAACGAAGCCGCACAGCAGGTCGGGCAAGCCGAAGCCGACCCCGCGGCGCGCGATCGAGCCCTCATCTCCATGCTCCGTGTCCTGGGCTCACTGGAGTGGCGGCTCGCCCATTCCGACTTCGTCCTGGGCGACGAAATGACCCCCGCCGACGTGCAGTTGTGGGTGACCCTGGTCCAGCTCGACACCGTGCACCGCCTGCACCTGGACGCCGCTGCGGTCCACCGCATCGCCGACCATCCGCATCTGTGGGCCTACGCACGGCGACTGGCCGCCCACCCCGCCTTCGGCCCGCACCTCGACCTGGACGGCATCGCCCGCAGGCACCATGCCAACTGCCAAGGACTGGAGGCCGCAGGGGCGGCGGTGCAGATCCTGGACTGGGCGGTCCACATCGCGGACGAGTCCGCTCAGCCCTCCCAGGAGGGTCCGGACGGTTTCACGGAACCGCAATACGCTCTCCACCTACGTCCGTCAAGCTCCGCCTAGCCTGCAACGACATGGGGCCTGCCATGCCGGAGCACAGCAGGTCCCATTCCGAGCAGGACAAGCGGCCGGAAGAGCGGAGATGACGGTGTTGTTCCCCGTTTCCCGCGTACTCGTCCCGGGCTGTCGGGTTCTCGTCGCGCGCGGCTGCGTCCGCCTGTACTCCCGGCCCCACATCGATCTGCAACGGGTGTGCGGCGCCCTCTGTTGTTCCTGATCTGTTCCCCGCCGTCGAGCCCTCCTCGGGAGGGCTGGTGATCACATACGGTCGACCAGGAAGGCACCCTCCTCGTGTCCGCACCTCCCCCTCTTCACCTTGCCGTGGCGCTGGACGGCACCGGCTGGCACCCGGCCGCATGGCGTGAGCCGGGCGCCCGGCCCCACGAAATGTTCACCGCCGACTACTGGGCCGGCCTCGTGATCGAGGCCGAACGCGGCCTGCTCGACTTCGTGACGTTCGAGGACGCGCTCGGGTTGCAGTCCTCGCACCTCACGGAGCCGGACGGGCGCACCGACCAAGTGCGGGGCAGGCTGGACGCCGCGCTGATCGCCGCCCGGCTCGCACCGCTGACCCGGCACATCGGGCTGGTGCCGACCGTGGTCGCCACCCACACCGAGCCGTTCCACATCTCCAAGGCGATCGCCACCCTGGACTACGTCAGCACCGGCCGCGCGGGCCTGCGCGTCCAGGTGACGGCACGGCAGAACGAGGCTGCGCACTTCGGCCGCCGTACCTTCCCACCCCTCCGTGTCGAGGACCGGGACACCCCGGCCGGCAGGGATCTGATCACCGAGCTCTTCGAAGAGGCCGCCCACTACGTCGAGGTGGTGCGCCGCCTGTGGGACAGCTGGGAGGACGATGCGGAGATCCGCGACGTCGCCACCGGGCGTTTCATCGACCGCGACAAGTTGCACTACATCGACTTCGAGAGCAGGCACTTCAGCGTCCAAGGACCCTCGATCACTCCCCGGCCGCCGCAGGGACAGCCCGTCGTCAGCGCGCTCGCGCACAAGAGCGTGCCGTATCAACTGGTGGGCCGTTCGGCCGACATCGGCTACGTCACCCCGCACGACACCGACCAGGCCCGCGCCGTCGTCGCCGAGATTCGTGCCGCCCAGGCCGCGGCAGGGCGGGCCGAGGAGCCGCTGCACATCTTCGGTGACCTAGTGGTGTTCCTGGACGGCGATCCCGCGGCGGCGGAGGACCGCAAGGCCCGTTTGGACGGCCTGGCCGGCTACCCGTACACGAGCGACGCCGAGGTGTTCACGGGTACGCCCGGGCAGCTGGCGGACCTGTTGCTGGAGCGGCGCCTGGCCGGCCTGAGCGGCTTCCGACTGCGCCCAGGCGTGATCGGCCACGACCTGGAGCAGGTCACCCGGCGCCTGGTGCCCGAACTCCAACGCCGAGGCGCCTTCCGGCACACCTACGAGGCGGACACGCTGCGCGGGCTGCTCGGGCTCGCCCGCCCCGCCAACCGTTACGCCGCTGCCTGAAGCCGGAGGAGCCGTACGACCATGAGCAAACCGATCAAGGGCACACCGGCCTCCAGCAAGGCGACCACGGGAAAGCCCCTGAAGCAGATCCACCTCGCGGCCCACTTCCCCGGCGTCAACAACACCACCGTGTGGAGCGACCCACGGGCGGGCAGCCACATCGAGTTCAGCTCGTTCGCTCACTTCGCACGGACCGCCGAACGCGCCAAGTTCGACTTCCTGTTCCTCGCCGAGGGACTGCGACTGCGCGAGCAGGGCGGCCACATCTACGACTTGGACGTGGTGGGGCGGCCCGACACCTTCACCGTCCTGTCCGCGCTCGCCGCCGTCACGGAGCGTCTCGGTCTGACCGGCACCATCAACTCCACCTTCAACGAGCCCTACGAGGTGGCCCGCCAGTTCGCCGGCCTGGACCATCTGTCGGGCGGACGCGCCGGCTGGAACGTCGTCACCTCCTGGGACGCCTTCACCGGCGAGAACTTCCGGCGCGGCGGCTTCCTCCCGCAGGACCAGCGCTACTCCAGGGCCAAGGAGTTCCTGGCCACGGCCACCGAGTTGTTCGACTCCTGGCACGGCGACGAAATCGTCGCAGACCGGGAATCCGGCATCTTCCTGAAGGACGCGCAAGCCGGAGCCTTCGTCCATCGAGGACAGCACTTCGACATCGCCGGCCGGTTCAACGTCCCACGCAGCCCGCAGGGCCGCCCGGTGATCTTCCAGGCCGGCGACTCCGACGAGGGGCGTGAGTTCGCCGCCTCCAGCGCCGACGCCATCTTCAGCCGGCACAGCACCCTGGAGGCGGGCCGGGAGTTCTACGCCGACGTCAAGGGGCGCCTGGCCCGGCACGGCCGAACGCACGACCAGCTGTTGATCCTTCCCGCGGCGACCTTTGTACTCGGCGACACCGACGCCGAGGCGCAGGAGCTGGCCCGTGAGGTACGGCGCCAACAGGTCAGCGGCCAGACCGCGATCAAGTACCTCGAACACGTCTGGAACCGGGACCTGTCCGGCTACGACCCGGACGGCCCGCTCCCCGACATCGCCCCGGAGCCCGGCGAGAACACCATCGCCCGCGGCCGGGCCAGCGTGCGCATGTTCCGCGACCCGCTCGCCGTCGCCCGCCAATGGCGCGAGCGCGCCGCCGCAGAGAACCTGTCGATCCGCGAACTGGTCATCGAGACCACCGGCCGTCAGTCGTTCATCGGTTCCCCGGCCACCGTCGCCGAGAGGATCAACGCCTTCGTCCAGGCGGACGCCGCCGACGGCTTCATCCTGGTCCCGCACATCACCCCCGGCGGTCTGGACGAGTTCGCCGACATCGTCGTACCGCTGCTCCAGGAACGCGGTGTGTTCCGCCACGACTACACGGGCACCACGCTCCGCGACCACCTCGGCCTGGCACACCCCGACGCCCGCGCGGAGCCGGAGACCGGTCGGGCGGCGTCGTGAAGTTCCTGGCCATCACCCTCATCGTGCACGCCTGTGCCCGAGTCCGTAACCGCGTCCGCGTCCGCATCGGCACCCGCGCCCACCGACCGCTGAGGAGCAACACCCGATCATGTCCGGCATCCCTCTCGGGGTCCTCGACCTCGTCCCGATCTCGTCCGGTTCCACCGCCGCAGAGGCGCTGCGCAACACCATCGACCTCGCCCAGCAGACCGAGCGTTTCGGCTACACGCGCTACTGGTTCGCCGAGCACCACCTCAACGCGGGCGTGGCCGGGGCTTCTCCCGCCGTCGTACTGGCCCTGACCGCCTCCGCGACCTCCACGATCAGGATCGGCTCCGGGGCCGTACAGCTCGGTCACCGCACCGCCCTTTCCACCGTGGAGGAGTTCGGGCTGATCGACGCCCTGCACCCCGGGCGACTCGACCTGGGCCTCGGCCGCTCGGGCGGACGTCCCCCCGGACAGCCGGCAGGGCCCCCGACCACCACGACCCCCGTCGTCGACGGGCGTGCCCCCAACGGGCTGAAGATCCCGCCACGCTTCTCCCACGAGCACCTGATCGGTTCACCCCGCTTCCTGCTCCAGCAGCAGCTCCTGCGCCAGCCTGGCGCCGGCCCCCAGGACTACGGTGAACAGGTCGACGACATCCTCGCGCTCTTGCGTGGCGACCACCGCTCCGCGGACGGGATCGAAGCACACGCCGTCCCCGGTGAGGGCGCCGACGTGCAGGTATGGATCCTCGGCAGCAGCGGCGGACAGAGTGCCGACGTCGCGGGCCGCAACGGCCTGCGCTTCGCCGCCAATTACCACGTCAGCCCGGCCACCGTACTGGAGGCAGCCGAGGGTTACCGCGCCGCGTTCCAGCCGTCCGACCACCTCGACAAGCCCTACGTCAGCGTCTCCGCAGACGTCGTCGTCGCCGAGGACGACGCGACCGCCCGCGAACTGGCCACCGGCTACGGCCTGTGGGTCCGCAGCATCCGCACCGCCGAGGGCGCCATCCCTTTCCCGACCCCGCAGCAGGCCCGCGCCCACGCCTGGACCCAAGCGGACCGGGCACTGGTCGCCGACCGCGTCGACACCCAGTTCGTCGGCTCCCCGGGGCGCGTCGCCGACCAACTCGAACAACTCCACGAAGCCACCGGCGCCGACGAGCTGATCATCACCACCATCACCCACGACCACGCCGACCGGGTGCGCTCCTACCAACTTCTCGCAGAAGAGTGGCAACGCCGATGAGCCGGTCGCGGCCCCGTTCTGCCCGTACAGCTGAGCGTGTCGGCCTGCCCATTCCGCACCGCCGTGAGCCGGGACACAGTGAACTGTCCGCCTGGAAAGCGGAACACAACACCTCCCACCGCCAGGCCCGCGTGCGCGTCACGCGTCCGCAGGCGTGGTCAGGCGCGCCGGCGTCCGGCACCGTACGTGCGATGGGCAGCCTGTGGTCCCAAGGCAGTGTCTCGGTCGGCGTGGAACTCACATGCCGTGATCTGGGCCGTGTACCTCGCGGGTCTGTTGTCCCGGTCCGGTGGGCAAGTACTCCAGCCGGACGGGCCCAGGCTAGAAGGCCGCGCTGTTCCAACCGGCCATCTCCTCGCCGATCAAATACCGGTACACCCACTCAGCGAAGGTCATGGGGTGGCCAGTCCACTCACCCTCTGCCCCCTGAACCACCACCCTGTGTCAGAAGCCGTCTCCCTGTGGATCGACTTGTGTCGAGCGTTTGACACAAGATCCCGATGAGGGCATCTTGTACCCACCACTTGATACAAGATGATCTGGGGGGATCTCCATATGCTCGACACCGCCCCGCTCCAGTCGCGGTTCCTTGACCACGCCGACCACTACGCCCGCTGGTCCGGTCTGGCCATCGGCATCGTGGCCGCACAGCAGTTGGTCACGATGGAGAGCGGCGACATCACGATGCCCCTCGTGTTCGCCATCACCGCTTTCGGCCTGTGCGCGGTGGGCGGTGTACTGCTCGGCGACGCCCTGACCCTGCGTCCCCAGGAAGCGGTACGCACCGCGAGTCTCGCCCCTCGCCTGATCCGAGACCAAGTGCCACCCCGTATGGCGCCCCTGCTTCTTCTGCAGGCGGCGTCCCTCGTCACCCTCCTGGTGATCGGTGCGGTCACAGCCTCCTCCGACCCCGACCGGACAGGAAGTGCGGGGCGCGTCATCACCGTCACCTGCGAAGGGATACGCGCATCCCTCGGCCCCTGGCCCGGCCTGTACTACAGCGGCCCGATGTTCGCCGCCCTCGCGATCGCAACCCCCGTCTGCGTCTGGGCCCTGCGCCGTATCGCCCATGGCCCGGGCGACGACCAGCAGCGCCGCGACCGCGCGTGGGCGATCACCGGAGCCTGGGGGCTGCTGGTGTCGAGCCAGGTGCTGCTCGTCGTTGTGATGATCTTCGTCGCGCTCACGGAGAATGCCTGCGCCGGCCCGCTGGGCGCCGCCACCCTCGTGGTGATCTGCCCCCTGGGCCTGCTGAGCCTGTTCGCATTCGGATGGTCCCTGGTCACCGTGGTGGCACCCCGGGCGGTCGACGACGAGGCGGCCGGCGATGGGACCCTCGACGATGAGTGACCCCGCCGTCCACGTCGACACCACCAGCCAGGTACCGCCCTACGAGCAGATCCGCTCCCAGCTGGCCGCGCTGATCCGCACCGGCCGGCTGGCCGAGGGCGAGCGCCTGCCGACCGTGCGCCAGCTCGCCGTCGACCTCGGTCTGGCGCCGGGCACCGTGGCCCGCGCCTACCGCGAGCTGGAGGCCGCCGAGCTGATCCGCACCCGCCGTGGCGCGGGCACCCGGGTGGCGACGCTCCCGTCCGAGCCGCACGTGCACGATGCCGAGCAACTCACCACTCTGGCCCGGGACTTCACCTCCGCCGCCCGAGCGCTCGGCGCCGACACCGAGGACATCCTGACCGCCGTCCGTGACGCCTTGGACCCGGGGCCCGACTCCTCGTCGGCCACCGCCGACAGAGGAGCCGGTGGCCCCAAGGCGGCCGAGGCGTCGGCGCAAGTCACAGGCGGGAGCTGACCCGCTTCTGCCACTCCGCCGACCTCACTCTTACCTGCCATCACGTGCCGCCCCTGCGCGGCCTCGACGAACCGGAACTCCACCGGCAACTCGCCGACACCGTCCTTTCACCACGGTCACGAGCCTGCCGCTCGGGCCCGCACCCCCGGCACCCACCGCTGCATCCGAACCTGCCAGGGCCTGAAGGGAAGTCGACGGTATGACCACCGGGACGTCACAACTTCCCCACAGCGGACGGTTGGACGCGCACATACCCAGGTCCGCACTTCACGAACATCAGGCGTTTGATCATACTGTCCAGGGGCTGTGTCCTTCTCGGTCAGCGGCTGTGCGTCGCCGGTTCTTCCGCGCCGTACACCGGGGTTGGAGGCGAAGTCCGGCGGGGCGTCCGGCCGTGGCCGAACCGCAGGGACCCCGCCCCGGCAGGCCAGGGATCGGACGGGGGCGTCGCCACTCCTCGGCCGTTCGCAAAGGACAAGGAGTACGGCCCTCATGCCAGAACACAACACGGCGTCGCCGGACGCGGGTGCCGAACGGCTGGTCGCCGGTCGTTACCGCTTGCTGTCGGTTCTCGGCGAGGGCGGTATGGGCACCGTGTGGCGCGCCCGCGACGAGATACTGCACCGCGAGGTCGCCGTCAAGGAGGTACGCGCTCCCGTCGGACTGGCCGTAGCGCAGGTCGAGCGGATGTACACGCGCTTGGAGCGGGAGGCTTGGGCGGCGGCGCGCATCAGTGCTCGCGGTGTGGTGACCGTCCACGACGTCGCCACCGACGACGGCCGGCCCTGGATCGTCATGGAGTTCGTCCGCGGCCGGTCGCTGGCCGACGTGATCGGTTCCCAGGGTGCCCTCACGCCGCGGGAGGCCGCGCGCGTAGGTGCCGAGGTGCTGGCTGCGCTGCGGGCGGCGCATGGCGCCGGAGTGCTGCACCGCGACGTGAAACCCGCCAACGTACTGCTCGCAGACGATGGCAGGGTGGTGCTCACCGACTTCGGCATCGCCACTGTTGAGGGGGATTCCGCGCTGACGATGACCGGCGAGGTCGTCGGCTCTCCCGAGTATGTGGCGCCGGAGCGGGCACTGGGCCAGAGCCCCGGCCCCGCGTCGGACCTGTGGTCCCTCGGAGCGTTGCTCTACACGGCCGTCCAGGGCCGTTCGCCCTTCCGCCGGACCACCCCACTGGGCACCCTGCGCGCCGTCGTCGACGACGAGTTGCCCCCGCCGCATCGGGCCGGGCCCCTCCTGTCCGTCATCGAAGGCCTGATGCGCAAGGACCCCGACGATCGGATGTCGGCCGAACAGGCCGAGCAGGAGCTGCGCCTGGCTGGTGCTGACGGCGCCTCAGGCGCCGGCACGGCCACGCCGTCCGCCCCGCTGCCCGCAGCGGCCATCGAAGAGCTGCCCACCGCCGAGTCCCCGCTCGGGGAGACCGCAGCTACGGTCACGGCCACGGTCGCGGCGCCGACCGTGTTGGCGTCATCCTCTGCCCCGGAAGACGTTACGGACGCCAGGGACATGGCGGCGACAGTCGACGTCCCCACAGCACAGGAACCTGCGGCTTCCGGGGCGCCGGCGAACACCGTCTCCGCCCCCACCTCCGCCCCACCGGAAGCGGGGACGGCGGCCGCAGCCGACGTATCCACGGCCACGGTCGACGTACCCACGGCCGCGGCATACCCCAACGCCCCCACCGCCCAGGCACAGCCCCCGCTTCCCGGTGCCGTACCTGCGGCCAACGCCGAGACGGCCGCCGTGGCGGCCCGCTCATCCGTCGACGCCGCCTCCCCGCCCACCGCGGCCGGCCCCGCCGTCCCCGGCGTCCCCGCTTCTCCCGCCCCGCCGCGTCCCGCGCCGGGGGCCGCCTCGTCTTCGGGCATCGCCGAGCCGCCCACCGAATGGGCAGGCCCGGTATCAGGGCCCGAACCCACGGCCGTTTCTGCGGTGCTCGCCTCGCCGGGGGCGCTCGAGATCGAGGGCGCCGAAGCGTCCGGTCACGGCCCCACGAGGCAGAGACGGCGCGTCGGGTACCTGACCGCGGCGGGGGCTGTCGTGCTCGCGCTGCTCGTAGGCGGTCTGGGCTATGTGCTCGGCGGCGGCGACGGTGAGGGCCGCAAGGGCACCAGTTCGCCCACGGGGCAGGCGCAGGCCACTGCCTCCGGTACGGCGAACAGCGGGTCGGATCACACCGCCGAGCAGCCCGTCTCGGTCACCGTGACCGGGGGCGCGACCACGTACGTCGGAGACTGCCCCCCGGCGGACTCGCAGGCCCCCTGGTTCACCGCGACCTTCACGGTGTCCGAGTTGCCCTTCCAGTTCTCGTACCGGTGGGTCTCGACGAACGGGTCCGTGATCGACCGGCAGTGGCGGACGCTGGCCTTCCCGGAAGACGGCCCCCGCACCCATCAGGAGACGGTGCGGCTGTCGACGTACGCGCAGACCGGAACGCTCCGCAGCCGGATGGCCGTGGAGATCCGCTCACCGTTCGAGGCGGTGTCCAACTCGGTGCCGTTCTCGGTGACATGCGCCTCGACGACGGGCGGCTAGCAGACCGGGCGTCAAGGCCGGTGCCACGCACCCGAGTCATTCCCGCGCATCCGCCATACTTCAACTGGTACGAGTTGGACCGCTGCCGGGCCGACTCGGACATTACCGGTCAAGTGGGCCTCGCTGGACCGGAGTTCTGTGGGAGTGGCGTACGGCTCTCACCCTCGTAGCGGATCAACCGCAGGGTGCGGTTCCTCTGCCCGCACCCGAGACTTTCGCAAGGAGTTTCTGTGTCGTCGGTCATCGTGGGACGCACGGGTCCCTTCGCCGGTCAGAGCGTGGTTCTGGGCAGCGCTCCGCTGCGATTCGGACGCAAGAGCGACAACGACGTGATCATCGTCAGCGTCAGCGCCTCCCGTCTGCACACCGAGATCGTGACGGAGGACGGCGCGTTCGTCCTCTACGACCGCAGCAAGAACGGAACCTTCGTAAACGACCAGCGCGTCACGCGCCACGTGCTCGTGCCCGGCGACTCCATACGCATCGGCGACGAGACCTTCCTGTTCGAGACGCAGGAGGCCGTGGAGACGGTCATGGACCTTTCCCAGCTCGACCTGCCCCGCGCCAATGCCTCGGCGAACCCGGGCGAGCTGCGGGTCACGGTGACCGGAGGAGGCCCGGTCGGCCTCGCCTTCGCTCTGCTGCTGGAGAACGCCCTGTCGGGGAAGGCGTCCATCACCGTCTACGACGGCCGGTGGATCAGAAACGGCTCCACCGTGGTCTGGAAGGACGAGACCCAGGGCAACGTCCGCCGCCAGCAGGTCGTCACCGTCCAGAGCCGTCAGTACCTCGCGCTCACCGAGGAGATGCAGTCGGCGCTGTTCGACGCGGGCGGATTCTCCGAGATGTGGCCCCTGGGACCGGACTCCGTGGACGGCCGCCCGCCCCGCAACATCCGGATCGCCTACATCGAGGACAAGCTGCTGGAACTGGCCAACACCAAGTCCGCGATCCGCCTGGTGCCGAAGCGATTCGATCCCTCGGAGCAGCAGCACCGGCTCTCCCAGGAACATGTCCTGGTGATCAGCGAGGGCGGCCGGTCGCGCACCCGAGAGCACTTCGGGGACCGTTTCGGCGCGGCCGACTCCACGATCTACTCCCTCGACGGGGAGCACCTTCAGGACCTGGTGCTGGGACTGCGGGTCAAGTCCCAGCTCTCGGACCCCATGAGCGTCCTGCTGACGGTGGCGCAGAACCGGTTCCTGCTCAACTCGCTGCGTGGCGAGGGGTTCCTCAACATGAGGCTGACCCGGGAGGAGGCCGGCAACGTGATCGGCATCGACCCGGTCCGGCAGGTCTTCGAGGAGTGCGTGGCGGCCCGGCCCTGCCTGATGAGCCGGCACGAGGACAACGAGTTCGTCTGCCCGACCCATGGGACCTTGTTCCTGCCCGCCCTGCTGCGCAGCTCGCCGCTGTGGAAGCAGATCCAGGAGGGCCTGAGGTTGTTCGGCGTGGCAGCGGACGATCTCAGCGCCATCACCTCGTTCCGGCTGGACATGGTGCAGCGCCCCCGGTTCACGGCCCAGCTCAGCCGCCCTACCGCCACGAGCCCCGGAACCTACGGCTTCCTGCTGGGCGACGCGGCCAACGCCATCCACTTCTGGCCCGGGCGGGGTCTCAACAGTGGCCTCGCCTCGGCTGTTTCCCTCGCCCGCTCCCTCAGCCGGGTCTGGCAGGGCCGTCCGCTGCGCGACGCCGACTTCATCCGGCACGAGGCGGCGATGTCCATGCTCCAGTACCGGCACAAGAGCCGGGCCTGGAACGCCATGGTCACCACCGACGAACGAGGCGTGACTCGTGCCATCAAGGACATCATCGCCGACAGCATGGAAGGGGACCGGGCCGTCGCCGAACCCGGCGCCGAGCGGTCCGATCTGGACCTCTTGCTGGACCGGATGCGCGCGATCCGCGAGCGCCTCGCCCCCCGCCTCCCCGGAATGCCCAGCGACGAAGAACTGCGCAGCCACCTGTCCACCCTGGCTCCGTCGACCGTGCGGGCCCTGCAGGAGAGCGGCGCCTGGGACACGCTGATCGTCGGCGGCGAGGAGGCCGACATCGACATCTTCTACCAGTCGGACGCCCCGGTCTTCGTCGGCCGCCCCATCGATCCGCGCATCGTCGGCGAGGCGGCAGGACCGCGGCAGCCGGGAGCTCTCGACCCGGCGTGATGCGGACACTCCGCCCCTGAGGTCGAAGTTCACATGCTCTCCCGCTGTCAGAAGAAGGGGGGCCCGGCTGCAGCCGGGCCCCCCTTCCACGGGATCAGGCGCCGATTCCGGGATGAAGAAATCGCGGGAAACCGACCGAAGAACTGCAGCAGCTGCCTCCATGGTGTGCAAGAGGGCACGCATACGATCGAGGCATGAACGCGTGGAAAAGGAGCCTGGACGCAGCGGGGATCCGGGAGCCGGAGTTGCGAAGGGACTACGACGCTCAGCGCCGGCTGGTGTCGCGCTTCCGTCGTTCCTCATACCTGGCAGCTCAGCTGCTGCTACCGCGGCCGATGCTGCCCCATGCGGTCGCGGCGACAGCCGTGATGCACCACGGGGACAACCTTCTGGACAGCGGTCCTGAGTCGCAGCGAGCCGCAAGGTGGGCGTCTTGGGAACAGCAGATGCGTGAGGTGCTGGACACAGGAGTGAGCGGTGATCCGCTGCTCCGCACGCTGGCTCACACCATTGCAGCCCACCCGCGGCTTCGAAGGCCCGTACAGGACTATCTGTCCACCGCAACTGCTGAGCTGGAGTTCACCGGATTCCTCGACGAGGCGGACTACCAGGCTTATGTGGATGCATATTCACTGCCTGCGTTCATGCTGGTTGGCGCCCTTCTGGGGCCGGGGGCCGACGACGGGCCGTACCGGACGGCGTGCCGGGCGTTCATCGACGGCAGCCAGCGGATGGACTTCGTCAACGACATTGCCGAGGACCTGCGGGAGGGACGGCTGGGCATCCCCGCGAAGAGTCTGGAACGCTTCTCCGTCAAGCTGGAAGACATGGCGGCAGGTCGCGAAGTCCCGGGTGTGCGTGAGCTGGTGCGCCATGAAGTCAGGCAGGCGCGTACGACGTTGGAGGCGGCCAGGGAACTGCCCTTCCTGGCTCCGGTTCCCTACCGCCCACTGATGGGCGCGCTGGTCGAGGTCGAGCTGCTGACCGCTGATGCCGTGCTGGCGCGTGGTGCCAAGTTGCTGCGCGGCTCGGCGAGGCCGGCGCTGGTGAGGACGCTACGGGTGCTGCTGAGCGCTCGCCGAAGGGTTCGCAAGGGGGCTGACGGCTGTGCTGTCAGCCCGATGCCGTCGTCGTCACCCTCGGCAGTCATCAGGCGAGAGACGCAAACCCGCGCGGGCCGCGGCGGCCCGTGAGGTTGCTCGGAAGGGTTCAGCGCCTGCAGCGCGCTCGCCGGCCCGTCGACCACGGTCTCGTCATGGACGATCGATTCCTCGCGCAGCCGGCTACGGAACTGCTCGCCGAACTCCGCAGTCCTGTCCAGGTGTCCCACAGGGTGAAACCACGCAGGGTCGGATGCTTGCCCAGGACGCTCAGCAGATCGTCGGGGCCGTCGCCCGGTGGGCCGCGCGCTGCCGGTTGAGGGCTCCGCAGACAGCGATGCGCCTGTGCACGTTCATGACCGGACTCACTACGGTCTGGTCTCTGTCTGGAGAGTCAGCGATTGCGCAGGGTCCGCCGGCACAGCGACTGCGCATCACCCCCGGATTCCGGCGTTTCCGCGCGACTTAGTGGGTCGATGCCCGGTCCGCTCAAGGCCTCGCCCTGAAGGACTGGATCCAGTGCGAGTCGACGACGATCCCCGGAAACACGAAACGGCCCCCGCGTCCGAAGACGACGAGGCAGGCGTGTGGGCGGGGAGCCTGAACTGAATCGGACCGAGCACCTGGTCACGGCAGCACAGAGAAATGAGTACGCGGACTCAGGACCTCAGGCTCCCCTTGGCGCGAGGATGAAAATCGCCTCGCCGCCCCGACCCCAGGAGTCCTGTGCTCAGTCGCATCGCCGCCGACCTCGTCGCCTCCCTCGGCCGCCTGACGACGTCTGCTGAACTGACCACCGTCCCAGCCACCGGCATCCTCGTCGCCAACCACACGTCTCTGGCGGATCCGGCAATCGTGCTCGCCGCCTTGCATCGTATGGACGTCGAACCGGTCATCCTGGCCACCGCCGGTCTGTGGCGCATCCCCGTCCTGCGGTATCTCCTGGACCGCGAAGGCCATGTTCCCGTCCACCGCGGCACCACCCACGCAGCCGACGCCCTGGACAAGGCTGCGGCAGCACTCGACGCCGGACGCCTGGTGCTCATCTACGGCGAGGGGCGCCTGCCTCGTCGCACGGACGCCGCCGAGGCCGCTCCCGACTCATTTCGCAGCGGCCCAGCACGCCTCGCTGCCGCCTCCGGCGCCCCCATCATTCCGATCGGCCAGGCCGGAGCCCGCCGGGTCACCTCCGGCAGCCCTGCCAAGCAGGTCGCAGGGCTCCTCACGGCCCACGTCCGTCGTCCTCGCCTGCATGTGCACGTCGGCGCTCCGATCGAGCTGCCTTCGGGAACAGCCGCCGCGACCGCGGCCGCCCATCATGCCGTCACCGCCGCCTGGCGCACCGCTGCGCAGCGCCTGGGTGAGCCTGCAGCGCTTGCGGCCTGATCAAACTGAGCGGTTCGGCACTTGTGGTGCTTGCCGACGTGATCGGGGCGATCGGCCAGGACGTCCCCTCACCGGGCTGCCGACGGGTCACGAGGGGAGTCACAACCGGAGCGAGACAGCGGTCATCGTTCCGTGACTTCGACAAGTACCGCCGCCTGCTGTGGAAGCGCGGCATCAAACCTATGATCGCCTGGCGCGGCGTCACCCACGGCTCCGGGCTGGGCAAGGTCCGCTGGGTGGTCGAGCGCGTCAAACGGCTCCGCATCCGCTACGAACGACGCGCCGACCTCCATCAGGGCCTGCTCGAACTCGCCTGCAGCCTCATCTGCCTCCGCCGCCTGCGCACCTCATCCTGAGACAAACGCCGATCCATGCGGTCTCAGAGCACATGCGGCCAGGCCGGTAGAGGCAGAGGTGAACAGATCAGCGGACCCGAGCTACCACGGCGTGGCTGTAGCGGTTGGCCAAAGCATGCCCTCGGGGCGGAGGAGGTGGCGCATCGTCACGTCCTACTCCTCCGGCTCCCACGCGCGAAGCACTGCAACACCACGAACCCCAGGCCCACGCCCGGCCTGCTCCAGCCGAGTGCAGGTGGGAGCGGCTTCAGCTTTGCGGCGAATACGGGGCCGGCGGCTCAACCGGCGCCGGTGTTTGGCCCTGGTTGGGCTGGTCCTTGGGCTGGTCGTTGTCCTTCTTTGTGTCGTCGTCCTTGGGCTGGTCCTTGGGCTGGTCGTTGTCCTTCTTTGTGTCGTCGTCCT
>NZ_JBEXSW010000045.1:36265-72895 GCF_040613775.1 Streptomyces sp. NPDC006208
GGTCCTTGGGCTGGTCGTTGTCCTTCTTTGTGTCGTCGTCCTTGGGCTGGTCCTTGGGCTGGTCGTTGTCCTTCTTTGTGTCGTCGTCCTTGGGCTCGTCCTTCGGCTGGTCCTTGTCCGGAGACTCCTCCTTCTTGTCGTGGTGCTCCTCTGGCGATGCAGGAGGGGGCAGGACAGGGAACGGCGTTTCGGCAGGCTGGCCCTTCGGGGTGGGAACCTCGTCGTCACTCTTGCCCAAGAGGTCGCCGCTCGGGCGCTGGAACCAGCCCTTGCGCTCCTGGTCGAACATCGTCACGGCCTTCATGGGCTTCTCGGTAGGTGTGACCACAACGAGGTTGGAGGGCCGGAACGACGACCACTGCCTGCCGGTGAATTTCTGCTTGCCCTCGCCGGCGACGGGCGGAGTCAGAGGGTTGCCGCATGCGCAGCGGACACGCGGAACGCCGCGGTCGTCGATGAGGACGGCCGTGCCGGCCTGCAGGATGGCCTGGTAGCTGGTGGCCGCGCCGCTCTTGTACCCGTGGTTCGTAACGCGCGTGTCCCAGACCAGCCGAGTCGGCGTCAGAGACCCCATGTACCGGGGGATTTCGGACTTCCGGATGTTGAGGGCGCCGGCGAAGGCCTGCGCTTTGTCGCTGTTCTGCGTGAGGAACTTGACCTGCTTCTCGACGTCACAGCTCGCGACGTTCTTCGTACCGCCGTACAGTCCCGGGTGGGAACCTTTGACGACGAGGGTGCCTGTGCCGCCCTCCGCGCCGGCCGATGACGCATTTGCGGACGAGGCCGCGGCGTCCTTGTCCTGGATGCTGGTCGACGGGGTGAACGGATCAGGGCCGGCCGCGGCGGCGGTCTGGAGGAAGATCTCCCCACCGCCCTTTTTCCCGCTGGGGAGGGTGACGGTGAGGATCAGCGCCATCGCGGCACCGACCACCACAGTGCCGGCACTCAGCAAAGTCCTCCGCGTCCGCCATCGGGGCGACAGTCCTCCGCGGCGCCGACCTGGCTCATCCGGTCCGCCGGGCGGACCCGTGGACCCCGGTGGAGGCGGTGGCCCGGCTGGGGGCGGTGGCCCGGCCGGTGGCAGAGGTAGCTGCTGCTCACCGCCGGACAGCGGACCGGAGGGAGGGCCGGTGGGGCGTTCGGACGAAGGAGGCAGGGAACTCACGGCACTCTCCTCAACCGCATAGATATTGCGGAAATAGAAACCATTCTCATTCGCCTCCCTACGGTCAATTATCGCTCCATGTCCGGGAGGCGCGGATCATGAGGCCACCGGCTTTGTCGAAGCCCGCCTCTCGAGTAAGCCCGAGCCTTGCCATCGCGTCACGCCACTACCTTTCGGGACTTGACAGAGAACGGCGTCCCCATAGAGGAAAGGGGCCGCTGATTCCGGGCCTCTTGACGTCGCCATGGAGCATCGCGCCCGCCTGACGGTGTCCATTGCCGCGTGCCATGGCTTCCTGGGTGGCGTAATCCTCGAGACGGCCGGATGACCCGGCGCCTGTCGGGACCCGCCCGGGGCGGAAGCCCCTGTTGAGCCGATACGTGAAGTGACCCGAGTGTCGACTTGGTCGAGCAGCCCGAGCTCAGAATCCGGGCGGCAGCGGCGGCTCGCCTCGACGCCCTACCCGATCGCCGCCACGACCTGGTCCCGTTCTCAGGCGGCGGATCGGACATGGCCGAAGCTGGTCGGGCAAGGGGTCGGGCCGGCAGGCCGGAAGGTGCGCACGAATACGAAGAAGACCACCCCTCCACCGACAGAGGGCGGAAGAACGACGCTGTCTGCGACGGCGTGAGGGCTCCGGCGTCCCTTTGGGCGGAGGTGATGGTCGGCTTGCGGGGGAGGCCCGGCGCGATGGGGCCTGGACGGTTCTCAGTTCCCGGAAAGGGACTGCTCGGCCCAGACTGTTTTGCCGATGAGGGCATGCCGGATGCCCCAGCGCTGGGCGAGCTGGGCGACCAGCAGCAGGCCCCTCCCTCCTTCGTCGAAGGTCCGGGCGCGCCGCATGTGCGGGGAGGTGTTGCTCGAGTCGAAGACCTCGCAGATCAGGGTGCTGTCCGCGTGGATGAGCCGTAGCTGGATGGGCGGCTGGCCGTAGCGGATGGCATTGGTGACCAGTTCGCTGACCGTCAGTTCGGTGATGAAGGCGGCGTCGTCCAGTCCCCACGTCGTCAGCTGGTCGGTGACGCTCTTGCGGGCCTGGGCGACGATGGCCGGGTCGGAGGCCAGGTCCCAGGCGGCGACCCGGTCGGCGTGGAGGGCCCGGGTGCGGGCGATGAGCAGGGCGATGTCGTCGTCGGGGCGGTGCGTCAGCATGGCCGCGAGAACCCTGTCGCAGACAGTGTCCAGCGTCTGGGCGGGGCGGGCGAGGGCCTGGAACATCCTGTCCAGGGCTTCGTCGATGTCGTGGTCGCGGGCTTCGAGCAGACCGTCGGTGTAGAGGGCGAGGAGGCTGCCCTCAGGCAGTTCGGTCTCGAAGGTCTCAAACGGCAGGCCGCCCAGGCCCAGCGGCGGGCCGGCCGGGACATCGAGGAAGCGAACGGCGCCGTCCGGGGTGACCACGGCGGGCGGGGGGTGGCCGGCCCGGGCGAGGGTGCAGCGCCGGGAGACCGGGTCGTAGACCGCGTACAGGCAGGTGGTGCCGATGCCTCCGGCGGTTTCGGCGGCGTTTTCCGTGCCGCCCTCGTCGGCGGACAGGTGGATGACGAGGTCGTCGAGGTGGGTGAGCAGCTCGTCGGGCGGCAGGTCGACGTCGGCCAGGGTGCGCACCGCGGTGCGCAGTCGGCCCATCGTGGCGGAGGCACGCATGCCGTGGCCGACCACATCGCCCACGACGAGGGCCACCCGCGCGCCGGACAGCCCGATCACGTCGAACCAGTCGCCGCCCACGCCGGCCTGGGTGGCGGAGGGCAGATAGCGGGAGGCGATCTCGAGTGCCGCCTGATCTGGCAGCGCATGGGGGAGCAGGCTGCGCTGCAGGGTCATGGTGGTGGTGCGCTCTCGGGTGGACCGGCGGGAGTTGTGGATGCTGACGGCCGCCTTGGCCGTGAGCTCCTCGGCCAGCCACAGGTCGTCCGATCCGAAGGGCTCTTGGCACTGGTGACGGCTGAAGAAGGCCACGCCGAGCGTGATGCCGCGGGCACGCATCGGCACCACCATCACCGAGTGTGTCCCCACCTCGCGGATCCACGCGGCCTGGGGGTCCTGGGCCGCCCACTGGACGATGGCGGGGTCGCTCCCCTCGTAAAGGGCGCCATGGCCTTGGGCCAGGCACTGGGCCACAGGTGACAGCGCCGGGTAGAGGGTCCTTTCTCCCGCCGCGAGCCAGGACGCGGGGCTGTCTTCGAGGACCGACCGCACAGCGGCACGGCCCATGGTTATGGGCCCTGCCGACGGGACGGGGGGCGGCCCGCCGCCGTGATGGGTGGCATCCAGCAGGTCGACGGCGGCGAAGTCCGCGAGCTGGGGGACGGCGACGTCGGCAAGTTCCTGCGCGGTGCGCCGGATGTCCGAGGTGGTGCCGATGCGGGCGTCGGCGTCGTTCAGCAGGAGCATCCGCTGCCGGGCGAGGTACTCCCCGGACCTGGAGTGCGCCGCCAGGCACACGGCGAGCACCCGGCCGCCGGAGTCTTTCAGCGGGGCGAGGGAGGTCGACCAGCCGCGCTCCGCGCTGACACCCGTGGGGTGGATGTAGGCCTCCACGTGCTGCTGCTCGCCGCTCTCCAGTGCCAGGCGCATCTTCGTCTCGGCCTCCTCACTCACGGGATGCGGCGCGATTTCCGGCAGGCGCAGCCCGCGCATCTGGTCCTCGGTGAAAGAAAGCGCACGCTCCATGCCGGCGTTGGCCCGCACCAGCCGCAGGTCCGCATCGAAGACCGCCAGGATGTCGGGGAACTGGCGAAACACCCATTCCCTCAGCGCCTCGCCCCCAGGCGTGCGCGCCTCGCCCGCCACGGCAGACACCACGAGCCACTCGGTGACCGAGCCGGTTGCCGTCCGGCGGTGCGCGAGCAGTCCCCGCTGAAGCCGGTGGCCGTCCCGGTGCCGCAACTCCACGGTGCCGCTCCACCTCTCCCGCCCGGCCGCATCCGGCCGCGCACTCTCGCCGACGTCTTCGGCGAGCAGTCGGGCAGCGGCCTGCCCCACGACCTCCGAGTGCACGTAGCCGAGCAGCCGCCGGGCACCTTCGCTCCACTCCGTCACGATGCCCTGCTCATTGATGGTGGCCGTGGCCGTGTATGCCGACTCGGGGGAGGCGTCCGACTCGTTCGGCCGCTCACCAGAAGGGGTGGGAAGTCGCTCCATCGCCGCTCATCTCGCCGTTCGGGAACCTGCACGGCCGGGGCCCTCCTGACAAGCATGATCCTGAGGGGCACGGAGCACCAACGCAGCGCTGTCACAGGGGGCCCTGCTGCCGGCAAGGCCCCAGGAGGCGGCCGGCGGCTCGAAAGCCGCCCGGCAGCGGGCCTGCAGTGCCTGCGGCCCCCGGCGGCGATCAGGCGCCCGCGTCGAACCCCGGCCTCCCTGCGCGAAAGAGGCGTATGTCCCCTTGGGGAGGGCCGCGGGAGGCTGACCGGGGGCGGCAGATCATCTCCGTGGCCCTACGGCTCTTTGCTGTGATCGCGCTGCGGCGCGCCGGTGGACGTGCCCTGTGACACGCCTGTGACAGGTGGCGGACACCGTCATGAAGTCACCCCGGCAGGCTCTTTATATCGGACATATAGCAGCAATCAGGCATGTATCCCCTGTTCTGAGCTTGTGAGCAGTGATGACCGTGCCGATCCTTCGGAGGAAGTCTCATGAGCCTCACACTCACCACCCCGTACGCCGAACGCCCCGCATCTGCGCTGGCTCCGCGTGAGAAGGAGACACTGCGACATATCGCCGCAGGGCGCACCTACATGCAAACGGCCCGCCACATGGGGCTCTCCAAGCACACGGTCGACGCCTATCTGCGCCGTATCCGAGCCAAGCTGAACATCAACAGCACGGCCGAACTCACCCGACTGGCCATCTCCCTGGGACTGTGACGCCCACCCACCCGAGCGGGAAACCGCCAAGCGATCCGGCGCCCCTGCACACGCCGCGCTGCACCGCGGCTGCTCACCGGCCCGGGCCGAGTTCCCCACCTCGGCCCGGACCGGTGAGCAGCGGTACGCCAGGGCCGTGACACCGCTTTCGGACCGCGAAGGTCCGAGGGAAGTGCGGCGGGAGCACCAGCAGCGTCGCCGGCACGGCACAGACCGTCGCAGCACTGAAGACGATCGTGCGGCCCGCGGTGCGCACGGTGCGCATGGCGGCGTGACGCGGACCGTCCCCCTCGGCGATCTCCTCACGCCGGCCCGTAGCCGATACCCAGCCCCAGCCCCAGCCCAGGCCGAGCGCCGTGGTCAGGTTCAGCGCGAACACTGGCACACCGGTGACACCGCCGAGAACGCCCGGCACCAACAGCGTCCCGGCGCCGGCTTCAGGTCGGAGACCGAGAGGTCCTGGATCCCGGCATCGGTGAGCCGGTCCCCCCACGTGCACCTTCAGGGCCACCTATGCCGACCGGGCGGACGATCGGCAGCGGACGAGCCGGGAGTCGTCGGCGCCTCACGCAACCGCTTGACCCGCGGACCGGGCTGCTCGCCGTCACCGTCCACACGCGCGAGCAACATGGCCGCGCGGCCATGCCACGGCTGTGCAACCGGGCCGCACCCGTCCCGTGCGAGGTCACGGCGCACACGTGTGGCTGCGCTGTGAGGCGCCTGGGTCAGGTTCTCGCGCGCGCCCCGGGCAGCGGCGTCGTCAACAAAGCCGCCCCGCACCTGCCCGCCCGACGACGACCAGGTTCGGCAACGCTCCGAAGCGCTCGGCCCTCACGTGGGCCGCGAAGCTGAGTCGGAACGGGGACCGTCGTGCCCCTGCGGCTTCTCAGCCGGCCACTCGCTCCCGAACCGAGCACCACGGACAGCATGAGGAGAACGAGCGCCGCGAGGAGGACGGGTCGGGGACGACGGGACGCAACCTCTCCTGTCCAGCGGAACATTCGAGCCTCCGGCTCGTTGGCGTTTCGCTCCTGCGGTCGCAGCGGGCGGTCGATCGCCACTGTGCCTGGTGTGTGCGCGAGGCCGTGGTCCCGGCTTTCGTCTTTTGACGAGAGGCCGGGAAAGTACGTACTCGGGCCCCACGGGTGGCCGTCCGGCAGACCCGGTACGACCAAGGCGCGGCCAGGGCAACGCCGGCCCGCGCCCCGGCGGCGGCGACGTCTCTTGCCGCTGCCGGACGATATCGGTGGGCAGAACGGCAGGCGCGCATGCCGGCACGCGAAGCGCTGTTGCCTCTGCGGGCGCCACGTGTACGCGGTTTTCCGGCGGCAGGACGCTCAACGGGACAAGACGGCGCTGAACTCGGTGGGTACTGGGTGGGCACACAGCCGGCGCGCTCCGCACTGCCGCACGGGGCGGGACAAGCCGTCACCGAAGGGGTGCGTCAGGGCCGCCGCACGGGGCGGCGCCTCCGGCGGCCGAAGGGACTGCGGCCGCGCGTAGGCCGGTGAGGGCCCGGGGACCGCACGTCCCGCGCGAAGGGCGAGCGGCACGTCGTCAGAGGGGCCTGTGCCCGCTGGGCCTTTGCGATGTGCGAGGGCTTCACCGTGTGCGGTGTCTCAGCAACGGGTCAGGCTGCCTGGGATGCGGTGGCCAGCGTCTGGGGGCGGAGGGCGTCCTCGCCGTACAGGTCCTGTACCCAGTTGGTCTGGTAGATGGTCTCCAGATACCGCTCACCCAGGTCCGGGGCGATGGCCACCGCGGTCAGCTCCCGTCCCTCCTGCCGGGCCAGCCAGTCCATCGCGCCGCTGACCACCGTGCCGGTGGAACCCCCGAACACGAACCCACGCCTGGCCAGCTGGTGACAGGCCCGGATGGTGTCGGCCTCCGCCACGCACACCACATCGTCGACATAGGACTCGTCCAGCAGCGGCGGACGCCTGCTGGTGCCAAGGCCCGGAATCATCCGCCGGCCCGCGGCGCCCCCGAAGGTCACAGAGCCCACGCTGTCGACGGCCACGATGCGCACCGGTCGGTGCCACTCGCGGAAGTAGCGTGCGCAGCCCATCAGGGTCCCGGTGGTGCCGGCCCCGACGAACAGCACATCCAGGTCCGGGAACTGCCGGGCGATGGCCGGGGCGGTCCTGCGGTAGTGGGCCATGCCGTTGCTGGGGTTGGTGTACTGGTTGAGCCACACATAGCGGTCGTCGGAGGCGCACAGGGCGCGGACGTGGTCGATGCGCGCGCCGAGGAAGCCGCCGGCCGGGTCGGGCTCGGTGATGATGTGGACCTGGCCACCCAGGGCCTCGATCATCATCCTGGTCGACAGGTTGCAGCGGGAGTCGGTCACGCACAGGAACTGGTAGCCCTTGCTGGCTGCGATCATGCTCAGGGCCACGCCCAGGTTGCCCGAGGACGACTCGACCAGGACCGAGTCGGGGGTCAGCAGGCCGTCGCGTTCGGCGGCCTCGACCATCTCGGTGGCGGCCTTGAGTTTGATCGAGCCGGCGAAATTGAAGCCCTCGCACTTGAGGAACAGTGACTTCCCGAAGATTCCCTCAAGGTCGACGTAGAGGTCGTCCTCGTTGAAGGCCTGGGGAACGGATATGACGGGCATGGTCGTCTCCTCGGCTGCGGCTTGGTGCCTCCCGGCCGCTGTTCCGTCTCGATGCGGCCCGGGGAGGAATTTCGGCGGCGAGTTGCGACTCGCCGGAACACCTCCAGTACGCCCGAATCGGAGCAGCCTTGTCATGCCACCGAAATTCGGGACTTGACACGCCCCTTGTTCGCACATATGTGGCCGTTGCCGTGTCCGGGGGAGGGGCTGGGCCGACCACCGGCGCCAGGCTCATCCGCAGCTTCCGGGCCTGGCCACAACCGTGTCCCGCCCGTCACTGCCCCACCGGGGGGTATCCGGTCCCCGCACCGGAAAACGCTGGGCCGGACGGGGCGGTCAACGCAATTCCCGGGCGATTTCCCCGCGGATTGAACGAGTGCCTGTGATACGCGGTCGTAGGCCGGGCGACGCGCACAGGAAGCAAGGGAACCGAAGGCGATGACCGGCAGAGCGATCGGGCTATCAAGACCGGTGTGTTGAGTCAAGCCCCGAAATTCAGGGGCAGGACAGGAACTCCCCGGCCGGGCCTACTGGAGAGGCGGGCATCACGAATCACGAATCCGTCCGCGCCGGCCGACCGGCTGACCGAAACGTCTTCAAGGAGTTCACGTGCCAGGGAAATCTGTCGAGGTCTTGACGGCCGATCCGGCTGACACATCGACCCTCCAGGACGGCGGGGCGACCTGCCCGGCGACCGGAACCGAGAGGCTTCTGGCCGAGGTGCTGGCCGGCGTCGTGCGCGTCGAGCAGGTGCCGGCCGACAGTCACTTCTTCAACGACCTGGGCGCCGATTCCCTGGTGATGGCCCAGTTCTGCGCCAGAGTCAGGAAGCGGGCGGACCTGCCGACGGTGTCGATGAAGGACATCTACCGGCACCCCACCATCCGGAGCCTGGCCACCGCGCTCGCCGAGGCCGCGCCCATCCCCGCCCCCTCCCCGGCCCCGGCTGCGCAGGTGCCGGCGCCGGCGCAGACACCGACCGACGCCGGGGCACCGACCGAGGCGGCGGCGCGGGTCGAGGTGCCGGCATCGGCCGCCACACGGCGCTACATCGTCTGCGGAACGCTGCAGTTCCTGATCTTCCTGGGTTATTCCTGCCTCGCCGCCTTCGGCGCCGTCGCAGGCTACGAGTGGATCTCCGGCGGCTCCGGCCTGCTCGACTCCTACCTGCGCTCGGTCCTGGCCGCCGGCGCGGGCTTCCTGGGCCTGTGCACCCTGCCCATCCTGGCCAAGTGGACGCTCATCGGGCGCTGGAAGGCCCGGGAAATCCCTGTGTGGAGCATGGGCTACCTGCGCTTCTGGGTCGTCAAGACCCTGATCCGCACCAGCCCCCTGCGCCTGTTCGCCGGCTCGCCGCTCTACGTGCTCTACCTGAGGGCACTGGGCGCGCGGATAGGGAAAGGCGTCACGTTCCTCTCCCGCACGATCCCGGTCTGCACCGACCTGCTCACCATCAAGGAGGGCACGCTCATCTGCAAGGACGTGCTCATCTCCGGTTACCGCGCCCACGCCGGCCTGATCCAGACCGGCCCGGTCACCCTCGGCACCAACGTGCTCGTCAGCGAGCACACGGTCATCGACATCGAGACCTCGATGGGCGACGGGTCCCAGCTGGGGCACGCCTCTTCCCTGCACACCGGCCAGGTGGTGCCCGCCGGTGAACGCCGGCACGGCTCGCCGGCGCAGCCGACCGAGGTGGACTACCGGAGGGTCGCCCCCGCCGACTGCTCCACCTCCAAAAGGGCCGTCTACTGCGTCCTGCAGCTGCTGAACATCCTGGTGGTGTACCTGCCGCTGGCGATGGGCGGCGCGAGCGTACTGCTCACCGAGATCCCGCAGCTGCATGCGCTCGTGAACCCGGAGCCGGCCTCCTTCACCAGCGCGGCGTTCTATGCCGATGCGCTGGCTGCTTCCCTGGTCGTCTTCATCGGCTCCTTGCTCGCCGGACTCCTCGTCGTGAGCACCGTGCCGCGCCTGCTCAACCGGGCCATCAAGCCCGGCAAGGTCTATCCGCTGTACGGCTTCCACTACGGCATCCACCGGGCGATCGCACTGCTGACCAACAGGAAGTTCTTCACCACTCTCTTCGGCGACAGCTCCGGCATCGTGCACTACCTGCGCTACCTCGGATACGACCTGTCCCGCATCGAGCAGACCGGATCGAACTTCGGCACGATGGTCAAGCACGAGAGTCCGTACCTGAGCTCTGTGGGAAGCAAGACGATGGTCGCCGACGGGCTGTCCATCATGAACGCCGACTTCTCCAGCACGTCCTTCTGCGTGTCCCGCACCTCGATCGGGCCCCGCAACTTCCTCGGGAACAACATCGCCTACCCCTCGCAGGGCAGGACCGGCGACAACTGCCTGCTCGCGACGAAGGTCATGGTCCCCATCGACGGACCGGTGCGAGAGGGCGTGGGCCTGCTGGGCTCACCCAGCTTCGAGATCCCGCGCACGGTGATGCGTGACAACCAGTTCAGCCACCTTGAGACCGGCGACGAGCTGCGCCGCCGGCTGGCCGCCAAGAACAAGCACAATGCCGCCACCGCCGGCCTGTTTCTGCTGGTGCGGTGGACCCATGTCTTCGTGATCACTCTCCTCACGATGGCCGCAGTCGACCTCCAGCCCGCGATCGGTGCTCCGGCGTTCGCGCTGGCCAGTGTCCTCACCCTCGCGTTCACGGTTGTTTTCTTCGCGCTGTTCGAACGGGCCGTCACGGGATTCAAGCCCCAGAAGCCGCTGTACTGCTCGATCTACGAGCCCTCCTTCTGGCGGCATGAACGCTTCTGGAAGATGGCTTCGAGCGATCACCTCCAGATCTTCAACGGCACCCCGTTCAAGAACACGGTCTGGCGGCTGCTGGGCGCCCGGATCGGCAAGCGGGTCTTCGACGACGGCTGCTCCATGCCGGAGCGCACCCTCGTCACCATCGGCGACGACAGCACGCTGAACGCCAACACCGTGATCCAGTGCCACTCGCAGGAGGACGGCGCCTTCAAGTCCGACCGCAGCGCCCTCGGCGCCCGCAGCACCCTCGGGGTCGGCGCCTTCGTCCACTACGGCGTGACGATCGGCGACGGCGTCCTGCTCGCCCCCGACTCCTTCCTCATGAAAGGCGAGGAAATCCCCCCGAACGCCCAGTGGGGAGGCAACCCGGCACGGGAAATGCCGGACAGCAAAACCCGCCTTGAGACCCGCCACGGACACAACCCCGCCCACGCCGCCCCGGCACGCGGCAACTGACGGCAACTGACACCGCGGCACCGGCAACAAGCAAAGGAAAACGAACCCGATGGCAACGCAACCGAGGCGCAGGGAGACGGACCGGGAGTACTGGCGCGGCGTACTGAAAGCGGGCGGTTTCACCCCCGCCCCGCGCTTCACCCCCCACCCGGTGACCGGAGTGGGCCAGTACGAGACACCGGCCCCCGACCACACCGTGACCGGGCTGCTCCGGCTGGCGGGCGAGCTGGCGGTGCCGCTCAGTTCGGTCCTGCTGGCCGCGCATGCCAAGGTGATCGCGGCACTGTCCGGCGAACAGGAGATCACCACCGGCTACACCACTGAGGGCGGCACCCTGCTGCCGTGCCGGCTGACCACCGCACCCGCCTCGTGGCGCCAACTGCTGCACCACACCCACCAGGCCGCCGCGGAACTGCTGGCACACCAGGACGTCCCGGCGGAGGACATCGACGCCCTGAGACGCGAACTGGGCCTGACCGGGCCGTCGTTCGAGACCGTCTTCGATCCCACCGGTGCCGGCGGCGACCTCACCGGGGACACCGCGCTGCGGGTGGGCATCGTTCACCACGACGGCCGGCTCGTACTGCGGCTGTGCTACCGCACCGAGATGCTCGACGCCGGCAGCGCCGCCCGTATCGCCGGCTATCACCTGACCGCGCTCGCGCTGATCGCCGCCGACCCCGATGCCGAACACGCACGCCAGAGCCTGCTGTCCGACCAAGAACTGCGGTTCCAGCTCGAGCAACTGGCCGGACCGGTCCGCAAGTTGCCGAGTGCGCGGGTGCACGAGCTGTTCGAGGACCGGGTGCGGATGCATCCGGATGCTGTCGCCGCCGTGCACGCCGAGAGGCAGTGGACCTACGCGGAGCTCAACGCCCGGGCAAACACGCTGGCCCGCGCCCTGCTCGCGCGGGGCCTTGGCCGCGAGGACGTCGTAGCGGTGGTGACCGAACGCAACCTCAACTGGCTGGCAGCCGTCATCGCGGTCTTCAAAGCCGGAGGTGTCTACCTCCCCATCGAGCCGCACTTCCCGGCCGAACGCATCGCTGCCACCCTCTCCCGCGCCCAATGCACCCTGGTACTGACCGAACCCGGTAGCACCACCACCCTCGACCAGGCACTCGACTCTCTGCCCGCAGTCGAGAGGCTCTTCGTCGAGGAGGCCTACGAAGAAGACCACTCCGACGATGATCCCGGCATCCACGTCACGCCCGACCAGCTCGCCTACATCTACTTCACCTCCGGCTCCACGGGCGCGCCGAAGGGCGCGATGTGTGAACACGCGGGCATGCTCAACCACCTCTACGCCAAGATCGACGACCTGAAGGTCGGCGAGGGGCAGGTGGTGGCCCAGACCGCGCCGCAGTGCTTCGACATCTCCCTGTGGCAGCTTCTCTGTGCCCTGCTGGTCGGCGGGCGGACCCTGCTGGTTGAACAGGACGTCATCCTCGACGCCCCCCGCTTCCTCGACACCATCACCGACGGCAAGGTCAACGTCCTGCAGGTCGTGCCCTCCTACCTCGAAGCCCTCCTGACCGAGCTCGAACAGCGCCCCCGCACGCTGCCCGGCCTGCGGTACGTGTCGGTCACCGGCGAGGCGCTGAAGAAGGAACTCGCCGAGCGCTGGTTCACCGCCCAGCCCCAGATCCAACTGGTCAACGCCTACGGGCTCACCGAGACCTCCGACGACACCAACCACGACGTCATGGACCGGGCCCCGGAGCACATCCTGCTCGGCCGCCCGGTCAACAACGTGCACATCTACGTCGTCGACGAACACCTCACACCGGTGCCACTGGGTGCCCCGGGTGTGATCGCGTTCTCCGGAGTCTGTGTCGGCCGCGGCTACATCAACGACCCCGAACGCACACAGGCGGCCTACCTGGCCGATCCGCACCGCGAAGGCATGCGCCTCTACCTCGGCGGCGACTACGGCCGCTGGCACCCTTCGGGGAAGCTGGAGTTCCTCGGCCGCCGCGACGCCCAGGTCAAGATCCGCGGGTTCCGGATCGAGATCGGCGAGATCGAGAACACCCTGCTGCGCCTCCCCGGCATCCGCGACGGCGCGGTGGTGGTGGCCGAACGCGCCGACCGGAGCAAGCACCTCGTCGCCTTCTACTGCGGCCCCAAGCCCCTCGACGCCCAGGCCCTTACCGACCGGCTGGCCGTGTCGCTGCCCGCCTACATGGTCCCCTCCGCCTTCCACTGGCGCGAAAGCCTGCCGCTGACCGCCAACAGCAAGATCGACAAGAAGGCGCTGGTGGCGCTCGCCGCGGAACTCGGCACCACCGAGGACGACCACGAGCCGCCGGCCACACCGACGGAGCAGCGGCTGGCGGCCGCCTGGGGACACGTCCTCAGCGTCCCACCGGAGAGCATCGGACGCCGCGACCACTTCTTCGACCGCGGCGGCACCTCCCTCTCGGCGGTGAAGCTCGCCATCGCCCTGGACCGCGCCGTGACCCTGGGGGACGTCACCGCACACCCGGTCCTCACCGACCTCGCCGCCCTGGTCGACAACGGACCCAGCGCCACGCAACCGGACCACTGACCTCCTCCTCAACCACATCGAAAGGAAAAGCACCATGCCGCACCCGATGCCGGCGTCCCTGCTAGAGGCGGACCTGCACCCCGGCAAACCCCCGATCCTGCACACCGACACCCCCGACGACGCGCCGGCCTGGGCGGACGAACACCACCACGCGCTGCGCACCCTCGTCACCGAACACGGCGCACTCCTCATCCGCGGCCTGCACCTGCGCGACGCGGACCAGGCCAGTGCCGTCCTCCAGCACCTGGCCCCGGCTCCAATGACCGACAAGGAAGCCTTCGCGCCCCGCCGGACCTACACCCCGGGCGTGTACTCCTCCTCGGCATGGCCGGCGAACCAGCCGATGTGCATGCACCACGAACTCAGCTACACCCTCCGGCCCCCCGGCCTGATGCTGTTCGCCTGCCTGACCGCACCCACCACCGGCGGAGCCACCGCCATCGCCGATGCCTCCGCCGTCCTTCAAGCACTGCCCTCCGAGCTGGTCCACCGTTTCGAACAGGAAGGCTGGCTGCTCACCCGCACCTACAACGACGAGATCGGCGTCTCCTGCACCGAGGCCTTCGGCACCGACGACCGCACCGCCATCGAGGACTACTGCCGCACCCACGCCATCGACTTCGCATGGCAGAGCGACGGCAGCCTGCGCACCCGCCAGCGCCGCCCCGCCGTGACGGCCCACCCGGTCACCGGCCGCCGCTGCTGGTTCAACCAGATCGCCTTCCTCAACGAGTGGACGATCGAACCCGAAATCCGCGAGTACCTCACCGACATCCACGGCGCCGACCACCTGCCGTTCAACACCCGCTTCGGCGAAGGCGATCCGATCGGCGAGGACATCATCCGGCTCCTGAACGACACCTACACCGCCCACACCACCCGCGAACCATGGCAGTCAGGCGACCTCATGCTCGTGGACAACCTGCGCACCGCCCACAGCAGGGAGGCCTACCAGGGACCCCGCGAAGTACTCGTTGCCATGGCCGAGCCGCTGCACCTGACCGACTGCACGCCGACCCCCGAGGTGAGCCCCCGATGACCGCCCAGCGCCCTCCCGCCACGCAGCCCCCCATGTCTCAGCCGCCCACCGTGCCACCGTTCGCCGTGATTTCCGGCGCCCAGGTCCAGCACGCCCTCAAGGACCGGGAAAAGCAGATCGTGGACCTCATCGAGGCCACCTACCAGCTGCACGCCGCCGGAGAGTCGGTCAACCCCCCCTCCTACTTCCTGCGCTTCCCCGACCGTCCCTCCTCCCGGATCATCGCCCTGCCCGCCTCGATCGGCGGCCAGGTGCGCGTCGACGGCGTCAAATGGATCTCCAGCTTCCCCGACAACGTCCGGGCCGGCATCCCGCGTGCCTCGGCCGTGCTCATCCTCAACGACCACGACACCGGCTACCCCTTCGCCTGCCTGGAAAGCTCCATCATCAGCGCCACCAGAACCGCCGCATCCGCGGCACTGGCCACCGATTACCTCACCCGCAACCGGCAACGCCCCACCCGCATCGGGTTCTTCGGCACGGGCCTGATCGCCCGCTACATCCACACCTTCCTGACTGCCGTGGGCTGGTCCTTCGACGAGACGGGCGTCCACGACCTGTCCGCCGACAGCGCCGCAGGCTTCCGCGACTACCTCCAGCAGACCGGCGCCGGCGGGCAGATCACCGTGCACGACGGTGCCGAGGAACTCATCCGCTCCAGCGACCTCGTCGTCTTCGCCACCATCGCCGGCGAACCACACATCAGCGACCCGACATGGTTCAACCACAACCCCCTTGTCCTGCACGTGTCCCTGCGCGACCTCGCACCCGAGATCATCCTGGCCTCGACCAACATCGTCGACGACGTCGAACACTGCCTCAAAGCCAACACCTCACCGCACCTGGCCGAACAGCTCACCGGCAACCGGGACTTCCTGAACGGCACACTCGCCGACGTCATGAGCCGACGAGTGACACCCCCCGCCGACCGGCCCCTGGTGTTCTCACCCTTCGGCCTCGGAGTACTCGACCTCGCCGTCGGCAAATACGTCCACGACGAGACGGTCCGCTCCGGGCAGCTCCACGTCATCGAGGACTTCTTCCACGACCTGAGCCGGCACGGATGACCGCCCCCAGCACCCTGCCGCGGTGGAGGAGGCCAACGGGCTGTCGTACCCGCTGCCGAAGGTTGGAAGCAGGGTGCTCGGCGGCTGGGGCAGGCATCGACGGATGTCTGTGCGGTGCCCTGCCCGGGACGGCGTGAGCCCGGGATGCGGACCCCTTGATGCTGTCGGCGGGGATGCAACCGGGCGGGAAGCCGTTGCCGTACGGCGTCCCTCGTGGTCGGCGTGGACCAACGCCTTGTGGATCCGCCGTCCGGGAACGGAGGTGCACGGTTCGGTCAACTTCTCGGCCGTAAGCGACCGAGCTTGCTGACTCGGTCTTGTACACGTTGTCGCGCTCCCGGCTGCCCCCTACGACAGGGCGGCCACGGGGCGCGTCCACCAGTGAAAGGGAGGCGCTCAGGTCCTTTGTGGTACGGGTGCGTTGACGAGAACCCACGCCGAGCGTGCGCGGGTTGCGTACGCTGACCTCCGGCGACGTGTTCGGCGGGGCCGCTGCGTGCCGGGCTTCTCTCTTCGCCCGGCGCTCGGCCCGCCGGGCGGCGGATCGGGTCCGCTTCGCCTGCAACTGGGCTCGCTGGCGGGCGTGCAGGCACCGGTAGCGGCCAAGACGGCGACCCTGGCAGTCGTCCCCCGTCGGACGTGGTGGCGAGGTCGGCAATCCTGTGACTCAGCGCTTCAGTTGGCCCCTGAGCGGTTCAGCTGGCCCGGCGGAGCATCATGGTCGGCCTGCCGGGCGGACAAGGCGCCGCTGACCCGGGCCTTCTGGAGCCGGGCGGGGTGTGGGCGGGTCTGGGATCCGGTCGGGCTCCCCCGTGGCCGGCACGAGGACTCCCACCCTCGCGCACACCGGCCCCTGTTTGACCTTGACACGGTGACAAGGCCTTCACTGCTTGCCAAGGAGGTGCTCGATGACAGCCACGAGACAGGACACAGATGTGATGCGAGCGCTCCAGGAGTTGGAGGACGGCCGTGCGTCCGTGCGACTGCGGGCTGCTCTGGCGGTCGGCACGACGCCTGACGCGCGCTTCGTCAACAGGCTCATCGAGCGATGCGCCATCGAGCCCGAGTTTTTCGTGCGCGACATGCTGACCTGGGCGCTCACCCGCCACCCGGTGTCCACGACGCTTCCCGAGCTGCTCCGCGAAGTCCGCTCGGAGCGTGCGCAGGCACGGAGCCAGGCGCTGCACACGCTGTCCAAGATCGGGGACCGGCAGGCGTGGCCGGCGATCACACGGACGCTCCTGTCCGACGCCGACGACGAAGTGGCGCGCAGCGCCTGGCGGGCCGCGGTCGTGCTCGTGCCGGATGGTGAGGAGTCCGCGCTGGCCACGGTACTGGCGACGCAGCTCGGGCGCGGTGGGCGGGAGACGCAGCTGAGTCTCAGCCGGGCGCTGGTCGCGCTGGGTGAAGTGATTGTGCCGGCTCTGCTTGCTGCGACGACGCCCCCTGACCCGCGCATGCGCGCGCACGCGCTCGCCACACAACGGCTGCTGCGCGACCCGGACGCCGGATTCGAGTTCGCGATCGAAGAGGCGAAGCGCGTCGTGGCCCTCGGCGGGTCAGGCCAGGAGGGACGATAGGGCGTGTTGATCGGTGAGGTGGCGCGACAGTCCGGGGTAAGTGCCCGCATGCTCCGGCATTATGAGTCGCTCGGTCTGGTGCGTCCTTCGGGCCGTACCGGCTCCGGCTATCGGGAGTATTCCAGGGAGGACATCCAGCGGGTCTTCCATATCGAGAGCCTGCGGTCGCTGGGGCTGTCGCTGCGAGAGATCGGACGCGCGCTCGACGATCCCAGCTTCACGCCCTCGGTGCTCGTCGACGACCTCATCCGTCAAACGCGCGAACGCATCGCGGCGGAGACCGAGTTGCTCACGCGGCTGCGCCGGATCGATGCCGCGGACCCCGCCGGCTGGGAGGACGTCCTCCAGGTCGTTGCGCTCCTCCAGGCACTGGGGTCGAAGAGTGCCGACGCGCGCCAGCGCGCGGCCCTTTCCTCGGTCCACGAGGTTCCGGTGCCGGTGGAGGCCCTGGTCGAGGCGGCACTGAGCGAGACGGAGCCGAACGTCGCCGGGGCCCTTCGATGGGCGCTGGCGCAATCGGGCGACTGCGGCCCAACGCTGCTGGCGGAGGGCCTCGGCTCACCGGTGGCCGGGGTGCGGGAGCGTGCCGTTCAGGCCCTCGCCGAGATGCCCTGCGGTGAGGCTACCGCGCATCTGAGGGATGCCCTCGCGAACCCCGACGTCGTGGTCCGCGGGTATGCGGCTTTGGCGCTCGGGACACGTGGTGTGGCCGATGCGGTCCCGACGCTCATCGACATGATCGTGGAGGGAAGGAACGACACCGATGCAGCCGATGCATTGAGCGTGCTGGCGAGCGACACCGCGACGGCGGATCAGATCGCGACCAGGCTCGTCGACCGTCTCGCCCACAACACCACGGAAGCGCCTGCACGCGGACGGCTGACCCAGGCACTCGCGGACATCCCGGGGACGAGGGCTTCACGTGCCCTCGTGGAGCTGTCGCACGACGTGGACCGTGCTGTTGCGCTGACTGCGGCGTACCTTCTTCAACTACGCGACGCACGGTGACGGATCTCTCCTGGGACGCCGCGTACGCGGCGTCTTCCTTGAGCCGCCTCGCGCTGCCTGACGCCGGCCTTCGATACCAGCCTCCCAGGCTGATCACCACGGGCGGATCATGCCACCCACCGGCGACGACGCCCAACGACCCCACCGCTGTCACGCACCAACTCGTCAGGGCCGAGGACCCCCGCCCGGATGTTCGCCCGCAACGTGGCACAGGCGTCAACGACCTTCTTCCCCACCCGCACAGCCAGTTGGGCAGCGAGCCCGAACCAGAGGCTGTCTCCCAGATCCGGTCGTGAGATGGTCGTGCGCGTGAACGAGACCTGGGTGTTCAGTGACGGCTCTTCTCCGGTGTCACGGCCGTCCGACCAAGCGGCGGTGATCACCACGTTTGTCGTGGGCACGGCCGGCGAGGAGTGATCGCCGATTTCCACAGGGGCCTCGATATTCGCTGGGCCGCACGGCACCGCCCGCCTACCATCGGTGCCATGACCTGGCGACATTGATCCACCAGCCGTACCTCCCGAGGGCCGCCTCGGACGCCGTTCGTCCGACGTCCGAATCGCCCCTGCGGGAAGGCCTCATGACTCTCTCACCTGTGTGTGCGCCCGGCGCCGGCAACACCGGAAGCACCGGTGTCCGGCGGCTGACGGCCACGCTCTACGGCTACGCGTTCCTTGACGACTTCGTGCTGCTCTACCCGGTGTACGCGCTGCTGTTCAGCGACACCGGTCTGTCGATCTGGCAGATCTCCTCGCTGTTCACCCTGTGGTCGATCACCGGGATCCTGCTGGAAGTCCCCTCTGGCGCCTGGGCCGATGTTGTCTCCCGGCGGCTGCTGCTGTGGCTGGGCCCGCTGCTCACCACCGCCGGCTTCGCCCTGTGGGTGATTGTGCCGTCGTACTGGGCCTTCGCGCTCGGCTTCGTGCTCTGGGGGGTGCGCGGCGCTCTCGGCTCCGGTGCGCTGGAAGCACTGGTGTACGACGAGCTCGACCGGTTGGGCGCGGCCGACCGGTACGCGCGTGTCATCGGCCGGGCCCAGACGGTCGGGATGGTCGCTGTGATGGCGGCGATGGGACTGGCCGGTCCGGTGCTCGACTTCGGCGGCTACCCGGCCGTGGGCGCGGCGAGCGTGCTGGTCTGTGTGCTGACCTCGGTGGTGGCGACCCGGTTCCCTGAGCATCGGGAGACGGTGTCTCACGGTGATGACCGGGCCTCTACCCTCACCACCCTGCGGGCCGGGCTCGTCGAGGCCCGCAGGGACCGGTCCGTACGCGGGGCGCTGCTGCTCGTTCCGGCCGTCGGTGCAGTCTGGGGTGCGCTCGACGAGTACACGCCGCTGCTGGTCCGGGACACCGGCGTGGCCCAGCAGACGATTCCGTATCTGCTCCTGGTGATCTGGGTGGGCCCCGCGATCGGCAGCCTGCTGACCGGGGCGGGGGAGCGGCTGAGCACGAAGGGGCTCGGAGTGGTGCTTGCGGGCTCGGCGTTCGCCCTGGCCGCGGGTTCACTGATGGGCACTCCGGCCGGAATCGGTCTTGTCGCGGTCGCCTTCGGTGGCTTCCAGTTGGTCAACGTCCTTGCTGACGCGCGGCTCCAGGACCGGATCGAGGGGACTCACCGGGCGACTTTGACCTCCGTCGCGAGCATGGGTACCGAGCTGGCCACGGTTGGGGTGTTCGCCGCGTACGCCTCGGTCGGTGCGTCGTACGCGCACGGGATCGCGTTCGCTGTGTTCGCGGTGCCGTATCTGGTGACGGCGCTCGTGTTGGTGCGGAGGGCCGCCTAGGCCCGTACTTTCGGGTCACTGATTCAGGTCGGTGGCCAGCGGGTTTGTGTGACTTCGACGCCGAGGAGTCCGAGGAGGCGGAGTTGGACGCCACGGGTGATCTGCACGGTCGGTGGGCCGGTCACGTTCCCGATCCTCAGGTTGAGCTCCGGCCTTCACCCGGGCGACGTCGAGGGTGCTCGACCGCCTGCGCCAGGGCCTGCTCGACCTCGCTCCCACTCTCGCCCACCTCTCGGTGGCCACCATGGCCGACGAGATCGCGCGTGAGCTGGGCGCGCCACAGCGAGCGGCACGGACTGCCGGGGTACGTTCGCTTCTACCGTCCGGCAGGACCTGAGGATCGACGTCCCCCGCCTCGTCGCCGTGCATGAGCCTCAGTGTCGGCGAGCTGACTGGCAGCATCCGGGCCGAGGAGGAGCCGCAGGTCGGACCGTATGAACGGCAGTGCCTCCTCGCCCGCCAGCGAGAGCCCGGCGTAAGCCGTGAGGCGCGCGTCGCGGAGCCACGTTGCATGGCCGGCCGACGGAGCGCAAGGACTCCAGCTCGCGGCTGTCCTGCGCGCGACGCCGCTCAAGATGGGCGTTGCCTACCGAAGTCCGGACCACTCCGCCCAATGTGGCTCCGACAGTGATCAGCTGCGTAACCGTACCCGAATCCATCGTCCCTCCCTGCCGACCTGTAAACAGCAAGCATTCCGTGGATCCCCGGCTTCCCGGCATGAGGTATCAACTCATGAGGCCGCCGTGCGGCGGGCGTCCGATATACAGTTCGAAGATCGCATGACTCGACAAGTGGGGGCTGTCATGGGGCTGTTCGGGAACGCGCACACCGTCGACCCGGTTTCGGCGCAGCAGGAGTACGCACGGCTGCTGGGCCAGGGCGAGCAGGTCCACGCCGCGTACCAGTTGATACGCGACGTCGTCATGTTCACCGACCGCCGGCTGATCCTCATCGACAAGCAGGGGATCACCGGCAAGAAGGTGGAGTACCACTCCGTCCCGTACCGGAGCATCACGCATTTCGCGGTGGAGACCGCCGGCACCTTCGACCTCGACGCCGAGCTCAAGCTCTGGATCTCCGGCAGCGCCACGCCGATCCAGAAGACCTTCACCAAAGGCGTCGACATCTACGAGGTGCAGGCGATCCTGACGCAGTTCGTGGCCAGATAGCCGCCGGTACGCGAGCAGTCGCCGTCACCGGGGCCGCGGGGAACATCGGGTGCGTCGCACGCAACGCACTCCGGACGGATACGGAACGGCTCGTGCTGATCGATCGCGTGGTGCTGACGGCCGGAGGCGGGCGAGGACGTGCACACCGTCGACCTGTGGGACGGGACGGGTACGGGCCTGTTACTCGTCCTCCTCGACGATTCCCGCGCAGCCAGTAGCACCCCCCGGGGCGCCGGTCACGAGGAAATCCGAGGCGGTGACGGTCAGCTGCGCTGCCGAGGTTGAGGCGTGCAGCTCGCCGGTCAGGGCGGCGCACCGCAAGGTAGAGGTCCATCGAGATGGAGCCGAAGACCGTCAGCAGGGCGAGGACGACTGCCAGGGCGCGGCCCACCGTCCGCTCGTGTGAGGCGGTCGGTGTCGCGGGTGATCACGCGGGCTCCTGTCGGGTGAGGCGGTAGCGACGCGGGTGCGGTGGTCGCCCTGCTCGCCCCGTGCCGTACGGGGAGAGACGACCAGGGACAGGGGGCAAGGGGCGTAGGAGTGCGTTGATGGCGCGCCGCTTGTCCACGCCCTGTTGTGCCTCGGCGGCCTTGTCGAGGGGGAGGTCGAGGTCGACGACCTTGCCGGGGTTGATCCGGCGGTTCCAGATCAGGTCGATCAGCTGCGGCGGGGCCGCCGCGCAGGTGGACGTGGGAGAAGAACAGCTCCTGGCCGTCGTGGGCGACGTCGCGGGCGAGCTTCTGCCGCGGCTCGTGGCGGCTCATCGCGATGATCCGCTCGGCGCCGAGCTGCTTGGCGGCAAGCACCGCGAGCAGGCCGACCGCGCCGTCACCGACGACGGCGACCGTCTTGCCGGGCCCGGCCCGCGCGGCGACCGCGCCGAACCAGCCGGTGCCCTGCACGTCGGAGGCGGCGAGGAAGCTGGGGATCAGATCATCGGCGGGCACACCGGGCGTGGCGACGAGTGTGCAGTCGGTCGGCGGGACCCGCAGCAGCGCCGCCCACGAGCTCCCGGTGGACACACGAGAACTGATAGCCGGTCCCCAGATCTCGCACGCGTTGTCCGAGGCGAAGAAACTCGATCACGAAATGCCCGGGCTTGATCGTCTTCACCTCGTCGCCGACCTCCTCGACGATGCCCAGGGATCCGAGGGACCTCGCGCTCTCCACTCGGATGTCGCCGGGAGCGTCCAGCACAGCTCCACCACGCCCGATGGTTCTACTCGTTTGCGGGCCGGCCACCACGGGGGTGCCCGGACCGCGTCATGGGGTCAGTCAAGGGCGGTGACCGGTCCGTCCCCGACGTGCACGCAGCGTGTCGACGACGATGTCACCCGCGGGCGCGCCGGGCCCGTGCACGGACCCGGTGGCTCCAGTCCCTCCGGGCCGGAACCCGGCCGGGACTGCCACCGCAATCAAGGAAACCGCCGTCTCCGGCCGGTAGGGACTTCTTCTCGAAGGGTGTACCGGCGGTACATCCCAAGGCACGCGCACGCGGCATACGGTCGTGATGTGGACCATCGCCAGGAAGTCCGCGAGTTCCGTGTCTCGCGGCGAGCCAGGATCACACCCGAACAAGCCGGACTGCCACGCTCTACTTTCGCATGATCGCGGGCTCGTGGCGCCGGAGCAGCAGCGCGATGGCGTACCAGAGCACGGCGGAGTACACGACCAACATGCCCATGCTCAGCAGCCACACCCCGGCGGCGTGCTCGAACAGCGGGTCGGCGAACTCCTTCTTCGGCACGATCCGGCCGACATCGACGGTCCCCGCCGTGGCCGCGAAGCCCCACCGGCCCGGTACCAGCCACGCCAGCTGCTCCAGGACCACCACGTCGTACACCTTGACCAGGGCGCCACAGAAGACGAGCTGGATCATGGTGATGAGCACCAGCATCGGCATGGTGACTTCTTCCCTGCGCACCTGTGCGGAGACGAGCAGGCCGAGCAGCATCGCGCACGACGACAACAGCGCGATGGCCAGAGTGATTTCGATGAGTGGCGCCAGCAGGACGCCCTTGCCACCTGGCGCGCTGAGATCGACGCCGAGGAGTCCGACGAGGGTCATGACGACGGCCTGGACGACCGTGACCAGGCCCAGCACCACCACTTTGGACATCAGATAGGCGAACCGGGAGAGACCGACGGCGCGTTCCCGCCGGTAGATGACGCGTTCCTTGACGAGTTCGCGCACCGCGTTCGCCGTTCCGGTCAGGACCGCGCCCACGCACAGGACGAGCAGGGCCTTGTTCACGGTGTCCAGGGTGAGTTTGCTGCCCGCCATGACCCGGGCCATGGCACCTATCCCGAACGGCAGCCCGACCATGATGACGATGAAGGTCCGGTCGGTGCTCAGCACGGCCGCGTAACGCCGTACGAGGGTCCGCAGTTGGGCGAACCAGCTCTGCGACTTGGGCGGCGGCGTGAAACTTTGTGGTAGCCGCTCGCGGACGAGCCGGGGCTGCGCGCTTGTGGCGACGTACTGGCGGTGCAAAGGCGAGGCGCGGTATTCGGCCCCCCAGTCACGGCCGTGGTCGTTCTCGAACGCCTCGAAGGCCTCGGGCCACTTCTCGAAGCCGAAGAAGGCAAGGGCATCCTCGGGCACGCCGTAGTAGGCGATCCGGCCGCCGGGCGCCATCACGAGCAACCGGTCGCAGACTTCGAGGTTGAGCACGCTGTGGGTGACGACGATGAGGGTGCGGCCGTCGTCGGCGAGCCCGCGCAGCATGTGCATCACCGAGCGGTCCATGCCGGGATCGAGGCCTGACGTGGGCTCGTCGAGGAAGAGCAGCGACGGTTTGGTGAGCAGCTCCAGGGCGACGCTGACACGCTTGCGCTGGCCCCCGGAGAGACTGTGGATGGGCTGGTCCGCACGCTGCTCCAGGCCCAGCTCACGGATGACCTCCTCGACCCGCGCCTCGCGCTCCTCGGGCGCGCTGTCCCCGGGAAAGCGCAGTTCGGCCGCGTATCCAAGGGCCCCGCGCACGGTGAGCTGAAGGTGCAGGATGTCGTCCTGGGGTACGAGTCCGATGCGCTGCCGCAGTTCGGCGAAGTCGCGGTAGAGGTCGCGGCCGTCGTAGAGGACGGTGCCGTGGTCGGCGGGGCGCAGTCCGGTGAGGGCATTGAGCAGAGTGGACTTTCCGGCGCCGCTCGGTCCCACGACGGCGAGCAAACACTTCTCGCCGACCGGGAAGGACACATGGTCCAGGAGGATCTTGCGACCACCATCGACGGAGACGGTGAGATCCTGGACGTCGAGAGAGACCTCCCCGGAGTCGACGAACTCCTGCAACTCGTCGCCGACGAGACAGAACGCGGAGTGGCCGATGCCGACGATGTCCCCGGGGGAGATCTGGGCCCGGTCGATGCGCTGGCCGTTGAGGTAGGTGCCGTTGTGGCTGCCCACGTCGACGATCTCGTACGTACCGTCCGCGTGGTGGCGCAGCTCGGCGTGCCTGCGGGAGGCGATGAGGTCATCGAGGACGAGGTCGTTGTCCTCGGCGCGGCCGATGTGGACGGTGCGGGTGGGCAAGGGGCGCACGGTGGTGGGCCGACGGAAGGTCCTGGTGGCCGAGGGCATGGAGACGGCGGAAGGTCGTCCGTGTCCCGCCTTGGTGGCGGGGCGCGCGGGAGCGGGCTCGGGCTCGGGCAGCCCGGTGAACATGGCCCGCGGCCCGTCCGCGGGATTACCGAACCGTACGACGCTGCCGGGTCCGACGCCGAACTCTTGGATGCGCTGGCCTTCGGTGAAGGTGCCGTTGGTGCTGTTCTCGTCCTCGATCGTCCACCGCCCGGCCTCGGAGCGAAGGACGGCGTGGTGCCAGGACACCCTTGCGTCGTCCAGCACGATCTCGCTCAGGGGGTCGCGTCCGACGTGGTACACGCGGCCCGGATTCATCAGCGTCGAGCCCCCGTCTGTTTCGAGGATGAGTTCGGGTGCGGTCGGCGCTACCGGAGGCTCTCCCATAGCCAGAATTTTAGCTTTTGCCCCTTTTGTTCGCCCGGCGTGGCGAAGGGGGCGAGTAGGGGAAACGGGGCGCTGGAACGCCGGCTGGTGGGCGCGCCGACGACCGGATCGGCGGCGCGCGGTCAGGTGACGGACCCGATGACTCCCACCGGAGTGCGTGACCCGTCGTGGTGGATCGGGAGGTGCGCCCAAGTCGGGGGAGACGACGCTCCGGCAACGCCGATGGCGAGACCGGCCGGCCCGGCCTTCGGCGCGAGGGCCGCGGTCGTCCGGACGGGCGATGCCCGGTAGCCCCTCCAGGGTGCGGGTGTCGCCGGCGGCGACCGGGGGTGGACGGGCCGGGAGGGCTCCTGTCGCGTTCCCCGTCGCGGCGGGAGCCCTGATTCCCCGACCTCTGGTGCGAAGCCGCCTTGGGTGTGCGATGAAACGTACAGAACGGCTGTTACCAAGATCGGTACCGCCGTCCGGATGATGTGCCGGGTGGAGCGGCCGGTCATGCGCAGGAGCGCGAAAGCGGTTGCTTTTGATCATTCAATGGGTGGGTGTAGCGGTCGGTGAATGTCAGGGCCACGCCAGTCGTAGCTGCGTGTCTCATGCAGGTGCTGGTTACGGAATGTCCGCCTGCGGTAACCGGCTCCGGTCGGCCTGCCGCAGGCTCCACCGAAGCTCCACAGTTTGGGTCCGCGGCCTGCACCGGGCCGGGACCCCGCATCGCCACCTCCGGCCTGTATCGGCTGGTGAGGCTCTGTTCTTGAGGGGACATCAGCTATGTCTGCTTCTTCGACCGCCGGCCCCGATCCGTACCAGATCGACCACAGCCACGCCCGGCTCGGCAATCTGCAATCGGTCACCACTACCGACTCGACCGGGACCGTCACCAACCGCGACTACCTCTACCCGGCTACGACGACAACGGCACCTGGACAACCGCCAACGCCGAAGGCCCGCGAAAGGCCTGCTGCCGATCGCACCCCTGCCCAGCGGCCGATGTGCCTGGCCCGCGCTGTGGGGGGCCGGCGGCGGATGCGTCGACCGGCGCTGCCGACCCGCTGTCAGCGCCAACCGAAGCGGCGGTTCACCACCGCCTCGAACTCTTCCAGGGTCAGTACGGCGTCCCCGTTCTGGTCGGCAGCGTCGAACAGCGCTGACGAGGCATCGGCGTCTCCCAGCGCCCAGAACGGCAGATCCCCCGACGCGGCCAGGTGCGGGCCCTTCTTCCGCAGGGCGGTGATGACCTCCTCGCGGGTCAGGGTCCCGTTGTTGTCCAGATCGAGCGCCTCGAACAGCTTGCGGGCCTTGTCACTCATCCCGTCGTCCCCGTCTCTTTCGTCGATGCGCGGGCCGGCCGCCCCCACATGGGGTGCAACGCGTCCCGTCCCGCCCCGGTTCCGCGTATCGCCCGCAAGCGCATAGAGCTCTGCCGGCGCCTGGGCCGTCACCGTCGGACCGTGGAGCGCACGGTGGCGTGGCCGGCCGGGTGCCGCCGCCTGCACCGCCGCTACGAGCGAAGGCCGCACACTTCCTGGTGCCGCGTCAGGCAACCTTTGCTCTCTTGGGCGGGGTTGCGCGTCCTGCTTTGAACGTGACGTCCGATTTCCGCCAGCGCGATCAATGCCGAGTCGAGAGTCTGGGTGCATGACTACGACATCGACGGTCACCTTCCGCGTCCGTGCGCTGCCCGCTGAGGTGCTGGACAGGGTGCGGGCCAGTGGAGTCGACGCCTTCGGGAATCGTGTGGAGCGCATCACCGCCGAGGGCGGCGATCCCCTCCGCTGCTGTCTGCGTAACGCCGAGTCCGGAGAAGACCTGCTGCTCTTCGGTTACCAGCCGCCGCTCCCGGCCGGCCCCTACCGTGAGGTCGGCGCCGTGCTCGCACACGCTGCCCCCTGCGCGGGACTCGCCGACGTCAACAGCTATCCGCCGGACTGGCGCGGACGTCCGCAGGTGCTGCGGGCATACGATGCTCGCGGCTGGATCCACGACGCGACCAGAGTGCACGACGGCCAGGATCCAGAGGGAGCCATCGCTGAGCTGCTCGCGGAGCCTGACGTGGTGCAGGTCCACAGCCGCAACATCGTCTGGGGCTGCTACATGTTCACGATCACCCGCGCCGGATAGGGCGGTGTCGCACCGGCCGTCGTCCGCAACAGTCGCGCCGATGGGTCGGGTCCCTCTGAGGCCGAAGTGATCATCCGCACTCTGCACATGGCTGAGCGCGTGCGGGTGCGTGAGATCGACGACGATGAGGGCAGACGGCTGCTGCGGGGAGCGGTGGGCGGACGCTCCGCGCACACAGCGCCGGTTCCCAACGGGAAAGCCGCCGGTCGCCTGGAACACGAGCGGATCCGGCGGCGTCGGTCGCCGTCTTCGGGTGAGGCGCGAGTCCACGTGAGGTCAGTGCATCGGGGCGCTCGAGGGCAACCAGCAGCGGCCGGGCCATCGATGCCGTCATGCGCTGCGACGGGTCCTTGTCGAGCAGGCCCGGCCACCAGGATGGATACCCGACCAAAGCGGGACCCAGCACTGCTGTTGATTCCCGGTGACTTCCCAGACCTCCTTGAGGCTTCCGCTACTCGTCGATCGCCGCCCCGAACTGCGCATTGGCCACCGGTGCCCCGAGGCGTGCCCCGTCGTAGGTCCACGTGCCCTTGGCGACCAGCCCCGACGACGACGCGGGGATGACCCATACGAAGCCGTCGTTGGTGTTCTCGCCCGGTGCCGCCGCCAGCAGGCCGAAGAGGCCGTCCTTGTTGGCGTCGATCAGCCGGACCTGACCGCCCCAGCGGTCCGAAGTCTCCGCCACGCCGGGGATGTCGGCGAACTGCTGGTCGAAGCTCTTCGCCCCGACGTTGGTGAAGCCGGTCGGATCGCCGCGCAGCACCCACACCGCGCCCGCGTTGGACACGCTGCCGATGTCCTCGCCGGGTGCGCCGATGGCGAGGTCCGGGTGGCCGTCGCCGTCGGTGTCGCCGGCCGACAGCTCGGCGCCCCACTGGTCGCCCGCCTCCGCGACACCCGGGATGCCGTCGGAGTCCTGGGTCCAGTACTGCACCGGCTCCGGCTCGAGGCCGGACAGGTCGCCGCGGCCCACGTAGAGGGTGATCCCGCCGCCCGGCGGCGAGCCCACGCCCGTTTCGCCGATGACGAGGTCGTCCTGCCCAGTGCCGTCCCAGTCGCCGGAGACGATGGCCGGGCCGCCCTGGAACGTGCCGCCGTCGCCGAGGCCGTCGACGTCCGGCGCGCCGTGCAGCACCTGCACCGAGCCGACGCCCGGCTGGTCGCCGGTGGTGACCCCGGAGATGGCCAGGTCGGCCCAGGAGTCCTCGTTGTAGTTGCCGTGGCTGAGGTTGCGGAACTCGAAGCCGGTGTCCAGCGGCGAGAAGTCCCGCGCCCGCATGCTGCGGTCCGACATCTTCAGCTGCTGCTGCGCCGTCCCGCCGGGCGGGGTGGTGAAGAACAGCAGGGCTTCGTCCTCCAGGACGGCGATCGAGTCACGCGGGTTGGCGTTCGGGTCCGCCGGGTCCGGGGCGAAGTACCGGGCCGCTTCGATCGCCCGCCCGAAGTTCGCGCCGGCCCGCAGCTCGTCGGGGTTCTCCAGCCAGGTGCTGTCGGCCCCATGCAGCCCGGTCGGCGAGCCCCAGAAGACGATGGCGCCGCCCGCGTCGGACAACCCTGCCAGGTCCTCGCCGGGGATGCCGACGATCGCGTCGTCGTAGCCGTCGTTGTCCAGGTCGCCGGAGGCCACGGCCCGCCCGAAGCCGTCGCCGGCCTCGGCACCGCCCGGGACGCCCGAGGTGTTCTGGTGGATGACGCTCTTCTTGGTGGTGCTGAGACCGCTTGACGAGCTGTATTGCACGGTGACGTAGCCGGCGCCCGTGGCACCGCTCACCGTGGCGCCCGGGGCGCCGGTCAGTACGTCGTCGAAACCGTTGCCGTCGTAGTCGCAATTGCGCTGCTGCCAGCCGATGGACGGAAACGGCACTGCGGCTTTGGCGGCAGGCGCCGCAAAAGCGGCGCCGCCACCGAGGGTGAGGAGTGCCACGGCCGTGAGGGCCGCGCTTCTGATGTGACGCACAGGAGAACCTCCTTGGTCTCCGAGGCTGCCTACGGCGTCCCGCTCAGCCGCGGTGGATTGTGCGTGAGGGCGGTCGGCGGAGGTGCATGCTCAGTTCCCCGGCGAAACGCCGGAGCACAGACCGGGTGCAGATGCCCGGGAGCGCCAGGCAACGCCGCCGCGCCCGCCACGGAACGGCGTGGAATCATGTGCGGCCTCCCCCGTTGGGTAGCGGTGAGGGCAATGTCCGTATTGCACTCACCGAGAAGACATCCGAAGTTCGTCAAAGGTTGTACGCCTCGCCGGAGGGTCGTCCGGCGTAGGGCGGTCTCAGTCCGTCACGGAGGCGAAAGGGGTGCCTTCGCTGCCGCCCGACGTGAACTGCGCCCGTCGTCGTCACCCGAAGGACGAGCCGGGGGCGATCAGGATGTCCCGCGAGTTCAGGACGTCGGGCGGGCGGTCGGCATCGATCGACGTCCGAACCTTCCTCAACCGTCTGCCCATACTGGCCCAGCACCCTCTCACTGCCCTTGGTGGGTAGGATCCGGGAGTCTCAGCGGCAGAGAGTGCGCGGCGAGCGCATTTGCGTGACCGTTCGAGGGGGACCACACGACACACCAAGGGATCATCGCGACAGGGCGCATGGATGGACCGGCCGCAGTGCAGGCCGAGGACGCGTTCAGGCTGATCTACGCCGAAGCGTTCGCGGAGCCTCCGTACAACGAGACCGAGGACGACGTCGCCGCTGCCTTCCGCCGCTTCCCCGTACAGGCTCGCAACCGCACCTTTCGCGCTGTCTTGGCCCGTACTTCGGAGGGCGAGCCGATCGGCATGGCGTACGGCTACCCGCTCCAGCCCGACACGGTGTGGTGGGACGAACTGACCGAGCCCGTGCCCGACGACGTGCGGCGCGAGGACGGGCACCGCACCTTCGGGCTCATGGAACTCGCCGTGCGCGGACCGTGGCGCGGACAGGGCGTTGCGCGGCGTCTGCACAAGACGCTGCTCGACGGCATCGGAGCCGAGCGGGTGCTGTTGAACGTCCACCCGGCGAGCAAGGCGGCGTCGGCCGCTTACCGGGCGTGGGGATACCGCAAGATCGGCGAGGCGCGGCCATGGGGCGAGGGCGCGGACCGTCATGACGTGATGCTGCTCGATCTGCGTTGAAAGCAGTCTGTGAACTCGTAGCCTCCTGCTCACCGCAGCTCAAGGCAGCCACCGACGAGCGGCGCAAGGGCAGGGGGCGGGAGCCTTGTCAGCGGACGACGTCGAAGACGTTCTTCTGCAGACCGTTGGCGTAGACCTCGTGCTCGACCAGCTTCAGCTTCTGCGTGTCCTTGTCCGTGGCGCTGAAGAGCCGCTTGCCCGCGCCGAGCAGGAGCGGGAAGACGAGCAGGTGGTAGCGGTCGATCAGGCCGGCGTCCGAAAGGGCCTGGTTCAGGGAGGCACTGCCGTGGACGATGATCGGGCCGCCCTCGGTCTCCTTCAGCGCGGCGACGTCGTCGAGTGAGCGCAGGATCGTCGTCTCGCCCCAGTTCGACACCAGATCGTCCTCGGTAAGGGTGGTGGAGACGACGTACTTCGGCATCACCTTGTAGTCGGCGAAGTCCTCCATGTCGGGCCACACCGGGCTGAATGCCTCGTAGCTGGTCCGGCCCATCAGCATCGCGGTGGCTTCCTTCTGCTCCCGGCCCTTGATGTCGAATGCCTCGGGGAGGAACTCGACGTCCTTGAAAGTCCACCCCGAGTTCCGGTAACCGGGCTCGCCGCCCGGGGACTCCACGACGCCGTCGAGCGAAATGAAGGCGGTGCTGATCAGGGTACGCATCTCAGGTCCTCGGTGTCTCGTGTCTGGTTCTCAGTGGGTTCGGTCGGTGCACGCTTCGACCACACTCGTGGCCGCAGTGCACCAATCATGAACCCTGACTGCGGATCACGGAGAAACTCATCGGCCGTCGCCCGCCCCTTTCGGCGGCCTCGGCCATCCGGATCACCTCGGTGGGTCGCACACATGCCCGAACGTGAGAACTACCGGCAGCGCAACAGCGACGAGCGGTGCATGACACGTCGCAAACAGTGGCGCGGCACCTTGATGTGGTCGGACTCGGTGATCCGAACGAAACGGCCTGGTGGGCCGCCTTGAACCCGGCGTGTCCACAACTCCGGGGCTTCCATGACGTGTCCCTCTCAGTGCGCCGGGCCGTGGTACGGAGTGGTGACATCGTCGTAGGCCAGGTGCATGATCATGCCGCTCTCGGAGTGTTCGAAGTTGTGGCAGTGGTCCATCCACACACCGGGGTTGTCGGCGCTGAAGTCGATCTCATAGCTCTCACCGGGGGCGACACTGAGGGTGTCGGTCCACCAGGTGCTGCCGGTGACCGCCTCGCCGTTGCGCGAGATCACCCGGACCCGGTGGCCGTGCAGGTGCATGGGGTGGTCGATGATCCCCCGGGCGGTGATGCGTATCCGCACCCGATCGCCGTCGCGGACCATCAGGGTCGGAACCGCAGGGGAGAGGCGGCCGTTGATCGTGTCCGTGAAGGTGAAAGACCCTCCGCCGAAACCGAAGCCGTTGTCCAGCACCAGGTCGAAGTCGCGGTCGTACGGGCCGCCTTCGGGCTTCGGGCCGGTCCGCTCACCGTACGACAGACGGTCGAAGAGATCGCCCGGCGTAAGGACGGCGGGTGCGGCGCGTCCGTCGGGGCTGAAGGCGAGGCCCGCCGTGTTGGGCATCTCGGAGGTGTCCAGCCGTAGCGTCACCACGCCGTCCGGCATGGTGAACGCCACGTCGTAGCGGCCGCCGGCAGCGAGGAACAGGTCCGTGCCGGGCTTCAGTTCACCCGGCTCGCCGATCGGGTTGCCGTCGTGGGCGGTGACCCGGAAGGGGGTGCCCCCGAGCAGGATCCGGTGCGGCTCCTTGGAGCTGTTGATCAGCCGCAGCACCACCGGCCGGCCGGCCGGGACGGCGTGGCGTTCGGCGCTGTCGGCTGTGCCGAAGGCGCCGATCTGGTCCTCTTCGCCCGGCCACAGGTGGGTGAACACGTTCTGCTGCACGCCTTGGTGGCCGTCCTCCACGATCAGTGCACCGAACAGGCCGCGCTCCACGGAGTGTTCGGCGTCCCGGTGCGTGTGGTACCAGTACGTGCCGGTGCGGTCGGGTACGAAGCGGTAGACATGCCTCTCGCCGGGGCGGACCGGGTTCTGGGTGACGCCCGGCACCCCGTCCTCCGCGTTGGGCACGTCCACGCCGTGCCAGTGCAGGGTGACGCCCTCGATCACATCCTTGTTGACCAGGGTGACCTCAACCAACTGACCTTTTCCGACACGCAGTTCGGGGCCGGGGCTGATTCCGTTGAAGGTGAGGGCGTCGATCTTCTTGCCCGAGGACAGCCGTACGGTGCCGTGCGCGGCGGTCAGGGTGAAGCGGGCGTCGGGAGTGCCGTCGCGCGGGCCGGTCAGCTCGTCCACGGTGCGCATGGCCGGGGCCCCGGCGCCGTGCCCATGGCCCATGGCGTGCACGGAGTGCCCGGCGCGCTCCGGGCCGCCGCCCCAGTCCATCGTCGCGGACTCGCTGACCAGGAACAGGCTGCTCAGCGCGGCCGCGGTGACCACGGCGGCGATCCCGGAGAGCCACGGCAGCCGGGCCAGGCGGCCGCCGCGGGAGCGCCGGTCGCCGAGCAGGAGGGAGGCCCCGATCGTCGTGGCCAGGACGAGCGCCGACGCCCCGGCCGCGATCGGCAGGTCCTGCGGGCCGGGCGGGACGTACAGGAGGTAGAAGGACAGCCAGGCACCCATGGCCGTGGTGTGCGCGGCGACGGCACTGCGCCGCACCAGCGCCCACACCAACGGCAGCACCACGACTGGCAGGCCGAGCAGGAAACGGTGGGCGACCAGCTGCCAGCCGCTGGTCGCCAGCAGCAGTACCGCGACCGCCAGCCGGGCGGCGACGACTGCGGCGGTGACGTACAGGACGAGCGGACCTCGCCGTGTCTCGCCCTGCTGTGGTGCGGGCTGTGCCTGGCGGCGGCCGGCCCGGCGGCCCAGCATGCCGCCGGTGATCGCCAGCACGAAGGCCAGGACCAGATCGGTGAGGAAGAAAGGCTCGGCCACTACTCCGCCGCCTTCTTCAGGGCGTCGAGCCAGGCGCTGAGCGAATCGTCCAGCGCGGCGGCGAGGTTGTCCCGGTCGGCGTCAACCGGTGCGCCCGCCCAGGACTCCCGGGTGCGGACCACGACATCGTCGCCGTCCTCGGTCAAAGTCCACTCGTGCACGCCGGTGATGCCGTGCGCGGGACCGCCCCACAGGATGCGGTGCTTGCCGTCGACCGCGTAGATGGTGGAGTCGATGGACAGCCCCGCGGTCACCCAGTGGAAGGTGGTGCCGGGGGCAATGGGGCCGTCGAGCCGGGCCTCGGTGATGTCGGACTGCCAGTCGGGCCAGAAGCCGATCCCGGTGTGCAGCTGCCAGACCCGCTCGAGAGGAGCGGCGATCCGGATGGTGTGGTCGGCGACGACGGGGGCGTTCTCGTCGATGGTCGTGGGGAAGGTCATGGCGGTTCCTCGGTGTCGGGGGCCCGGGCCGCCGCGGGGGAGTCACGGCGGCCCGGACGGCTGGGGCGGGTTGGGCGGGCAGTTCGGAGTCGGGGATCCAGTGGCCGTGGATGCCGGACGGGTTCGGTGCCCGGGCGCCGCATCGGAGAGGCAGCGGACCGGGCGGCCGAGGCGGGTCAGGCAGGCATCTCGGAGTCGGGGATCCAGTGGCCGTGGATGCCGGCGGGCACCCTGCGGGGGAGTTCGACGGCGGCCACGGTGCTCAGGTCGCTCGCGTCCAGGACGAGTAGTTCCGATGCGTCGGCCTTGAGGTCGCTGACGATGGTGAGCAGGTAGCCGTCGTCCTCGGCGGTCCCGCCCTCGGCGGGCGCGAAGACGGCCTCGCCGGGCATTCGGCCCTCGCCGTGCGCGAGCAGCTTCTCCTGGCCGGTCTGCGTGTCGAACTTGACGGTGTGGTAGCCCGACAGGCCCGCGCCGGGGAAGGCGATGGCGTAGCTGTAGCGGTACGCCGAACCGGTGTGGGCGTCGTTGATCGACGGGAACTCGGTGGCCAGGTCGTTGAGGGACTGAGTGGTGACCTTGCCCGTGGCCGGGTCCACGATCCACCGGTGGAAGGTCGAGCCGGCGTCGGGGCTGGTGCCGTAGCCGGGAGCGCCGACCCACCACTTCCACGAGTTCTCCCAGGCGGAACGGTCGAAGCGCGGTGCTTCGAGGACGATCCGGCCCTGCGCGTCGGTGTAGGCGTTGGCAACGTGCAACAGCGCTGCCTGGTCGGCCACCTCGAACCAGGTGGTCCTGCCCCCGGCGCGCGGCGTCACGCCGATGCGCAGGGGGACGTCGTCGTGCCAGCGGTAGGGGATGCCGGAGTGCTCGGCGTGGTCGAAGACGACGGGCGAGTTGATGAAGACCACGTGCTCGCGGGTGATGGCGAAGTCGTGCATGAGCGACGGGCCTGAGCCGTCGATGACCTCCGACGTGACGATGGCGCCGGAGGCGTCGGCCACGTAGTAGGTCAGATACGGCGGGAAGGGGCTGTAGCTGAAGAAGTGCAGCTCGCCGGTCTCCGGGTCCTCCTTGGGGTGGGCGGTCATCGAGCTGGTGAGCTTGCCGCCGAAGTCGTAGGCGCCGATCGTGTCGAGGTCGGCGCTGACCTCCCAGGGCAGGTTGGCCTCCTGCAGGGCCAGGTAGCGGCCCCCGTGGAAGATGATGTTGGTGGCGGCGGCGCTGACTTCGAGCTCGGTTCCGGTGAACGGCACGCCGTCCAGGAAGGGGGTGCGCACCCAGCGATTGCGGTACCACTCGGCCCGGCCGCCCGTGAGGCGGACGCCGTGGATCATGCCCTCGCCGCGGAACCAGTGGGTGGGGGTGACGCCCGGCTTGGGATTGTGACCGTTGCGGAAGTAGCGGCCGTTCAGCTCGGGCGGGAGGGTGCCGCGCACCTTCAGCTCGCGACCGGTGATCTCGTCGGTGACGGGGGTGAAGTGGCCGCTGATGTAGGGCTTGTCGAGAGTCATGTTCATGCCTTTCGGGTCGCGAGAGCCGAGATGAGGAGGGTCAGTGCGGCACAGGCCAGGAAGGCCGTGCCGGAGGAGGGAAGCAGGGTCAGGAAGGACAGGCCGATGGCTCCGCCGATCTGCCGGGTGGCGTTGACCAGCCCGCCGGCCAGGCCGTTGTCGGCGGCCGGGACGCCCGTGGAGGACGTCGCGGTGAGCCGGACGAAGGCCACCCCGAGACCGATGCCGATGAGGAGCGTCGGGCCGAGCAGGTCCACAAGGAAGGTGCCGTCGGCCGGGGTTCGGGACAGCCAGGCCAGTCCGGCCGCGAGAGCCAGCAGGCCCACGGGGAGCACACGGCGGCCGGAGACTTTGCCGGTGACCCACGAGGAGAGGGTGATCATGAGGGCGAGGGGAAGCTGGGTCAGCCCGGCCTCCAAGGGCGCGTAGCCGAGGGTGCGTTGCTGGTAGAGGGGCAGGAAGTAGAACAGGCCGAGCCAGACCGCGCCCAGCAGGGCCATCAGGATGTTGGGCACCGCCACCACGCTCATGCGCGCCGGCAGCAGGGGGTCGGCGGAGCGGCGCTGGAGGACCACGAACAGGCCGAGCAGCGCCAGACCGATCACGGCGAGCGGCCAACGGCCTGACAGGCCGTAGGTGAGCGCGACCAGCCCCGCCGTCACCGTCACCGCGCCCGGCGCGTCCAGGCTTCCGCCGCGTGGCCGGTCGGCCGCGACCAGCCGCCAGGTGGCCACCAGGACGGCCAGGGCGAGGGGCACCATCACGACGAACACCGCACGCCAGCCGTACAGGCTGGTGAGCAGCCCGCTCAGCAGCACGCCCGCCGCCCCGCCGGCACCGGAGACCGCGCCCCACACTCCGAGCGCGGTGCCGCGCCGCTCCCTGTCGGGATAGAGCGTCAGCACGAGGGCCAGCGCCGTGGGCGCCAGCAGCGCGGCGCCGATTCCCTGCACTGCCCTGCAGGCGATCAGCACGATCGCCGTGGGCGCCAGTGCCGCGCCCAGGGAGGAGAGGGCGAACAGGCCGATGCCGAGCAGAAACACGCGGCGAAGGCCGTATACGTCGCCTGCGCGCCCGCCCGGCAGCAGCAGGGCGCCGAAGACCAGTACGTAGGCGTTGACCGTCCACGCCTGGCCCGTGTCCGACAGATCGAGCCCGGTCCGGATCTGGGGCAGGGCGACGTTCACGATCGACGTGCTCAGCACGACCAGGAACTGGGCCGTGGCCAGAACAGCCAGCGGTATCCAGCCGGTGGTGGTCCGTTGTGGTGCGGTGCGGGTCATGGCTCGACACTCGCAGCGGACGTCCACCGCTCGCGTCGGTAGGCATCACCTATACGACTGCCTGACAGAGACCCTTAGAAGTCATCTCATTTGGTTGGCTCGGTAGGCTGTTGGTCGTGGTGGGGATCGTTGAGCGGCTGGTGCCGGATGAGTTGTGGGAGTTGTTCCAGC
>NZ_JBEXSW010000046.1:0-71272 GCF_040613775.1 Streptomyces sp. NPDC006208
CCCGCTACGACAAGCGCCGCTACGTCTACCTGGGCACCGCCACCGCCGCAGCCCTCACCATCTGGCTCCGCACATGATCGGCCGGACAAGTCCTAGCCGCCCGCACGGTAGCGGACCCCGAGCCTGGCACCGCCCCGTCACGCATCATCCTGCGCACCGCGGCCGAGTGCGCCCTGGGACTCCTGAGCCTGGGCTGTTACCCCAACGGCGACCAAGAGATCTCCTTCACCCTCATTGACGAGAAGCTCAGCAGCGAAGACATAGACTTCGAGGCTGTGGTGGAGCAGGTGGCCACCGCGAGGACCTGGCTGGACGCATTCGCTTTGTCTGTGACCAGCGGCATGGTCTGGGAACAGGATCTGGTCATCGGGCTGCTGCTGCGCGGCGACTATGCGCCTGACATCCGTAACGGTGTGCCGCACTCGAAGCTGGAATCGAAGTCGGACCCGGGCGAGCTGGCGGAGATGGACGCCTTGTGCGGCTACCTCACCCAGGCCGAAGGGCATCTGCCCCGGCACTGGCCGTCGGTAACGCTGTGCAAGCCGAATGCCGGCGAGCGCACCGATGCAAAGCGGCAGCTGGATACTCTCGATGCGCTGACGCCAGATCAGCGCCTCCTGCACGTGCTTTTGGAGGATGACCAGTTGGCCTTCGAACAAGCCCTGGAGCATCGTCTTGTCCAGCACCGGGAGAGCGCACCCTCCGATTCGGCGCCCCGCAGCCTCCTGCCGCACAAGACCATCGCCCTGGCCGCCCTGGCAGTCCAAGCACACGGCTGGGACTTGCGCGTCCAATCTGCCTACCTGCCGCAGGCCATGCTGAGCGCCCCCGAAGGCACGCCGTCGGCCAGTGACTGAACCTGTGCCCTCACCACTGTCTCGGGTGCTGCCTCAGCAGAGTCTTGACGCCCGACCGACTGGCTCGCCTCGTCTACGCGGTGTTCCCCGCCCGTTCTGCCCGATCCGGGACGGACGACAAGAGGTTGCGGAACACCAGGGCACCAGCAGGCCAATCCACAGATGTTCCGTAACCGTCCTGCCCGGAGCACCCGAGATGTGTGGAAGCCTCGTGATGCCAGGAGTTGACGTTCGTGTCACGGTGGGTCCCCAGTGGCCGACTCCTCCTGCACATTGACGGCGATGAGGCATGGCTCTGCTGGAGAGGGGAGCCAGCCAGAGGTCAAAACTCAAGGTCAGAATGTGTCGATCCAGTCGTGCGTGATGACGGTCCCGCTGTTGAGGCAGCGAAGACTCGTGCGCTGCGTGGTGCGCTTCTCGTCGGACCAGCGATAGTCGCCGTCCGAGCACCGGATGCCGAGGCGCCACCAGCCGCCGCGCGACACGTCGGTGCACACTCCGTAGGCGAACGTGGGGCTCGTCCTCGACGAGTCGCACCCGGTCGGTGTCGCCTGTGCAGATCGAAGTCCTTGGCCACCTGGCCAACCGACCGGTCACCGCGCCGACACAGCTCGACGATCTCGGCCTTGAACTCCGGCGTGAACGAACGGCGAGGCCGAGGCTTCTACTTCCCCATGCTCTCCATGATGGACATCCTCCCGGGGCAGAACCTCTGATCTCAGATGTCCGTCAAAGCGAATCAAGCCCAGAACAGGATCACGTGCGGATGAGGAGGAGCAGCCCACTCATACAGTCGAGCGGGCAAGGCTGCCGGGAGGAATCGGCGAGTTTGCAGCCTACGGTTCGATGAGTCCTGCGCGGATTGCGTAGCGGGTGAGTTCCAGGCGGTCGCGGAGTCCGAGTTTCTGGAGCAGATTCGCCCGGTGGCGTTCGACGGTCTTGGTGCTGATGACGAGGATGCTGCCGATCTCCTTCGACGTGTGGCCTTCGGCGACGAGTTTGAGGATCTCCTCCTCACGGTCGGTGATGGCCTTCGCCGGTAGCGGGCCGCCCTGGCGCGCGAGGTCGAGGTACTTGCGGATGAGGGTGGTTTCGGCACCGGGGTAGATGAACGGTTCGTCGCGTATGGCGGCGTGGCAGGCTTCGACCAGGTCGCGGTCCGCCACGGACTTCGTCACGTAGCCGCTCGCGCCGGCTTTGAGGGCTTCGAAGAAGTACTGCTCGTTGTCGTACATCGTCAGGATGAGGATCCGCAGGTCCGGCTGGAGGCGGGAGAGTTCGCGGGCGGCCTGCAGCCCGGTCATGCGGGGCATGGCGATGTCGAGGACCGCCAGATCCACCTCCTCGGCCCGGGCCCTGGCGATGGCTTCGGCGCCGTCACCCGCCTCGGCGACCACCGTGAGGTCCGGTTCACTGTCCAGGATGAGCCTGACACCCCGGCGTACGAGCGCGTGATCGTCGGCCAGCAGGATCCGTGTGGCGGACGGTTCGGTCATCAGACGGGTTCCTTAGCTGCAAAGACGTCCAGTCGCAGACCGGTACCGCCGCGCGGTCCAGCGGCAATCGACCTGCGGCGGGACCCATGTTCCCACCTCAGCCTGAAGCCACGACAGGACCGTGTCCATCCGTGGCGACACCCATATCCGGGTGATCCTGCGGAAGACCCAGGTGTCGGCGTAGTTGAAGGCTCACTCTGCAGCGCCGAGTACGGTCGAGTCAGCGACGAACGGGGCAACCACCGAAATGGCCATCGGAGTCAGGGGTGGGAGACCGGCGCCGGAACGGTCGACCTTGTCGTCCCCTAGCCATGCACGGATAGTTGCTCCCTGATCTGGCCGGTGGAGTCGTGCCAGCGGGCGAGCCCTGATCCCGGTTGCCACCATCTGTCTGCTCCGCTTCTCAACGATCAGCGCTTGCGGCTCGAGTTCACTACGCCCCGTGGACGTCCATGATGGGATCGATCGCGCGAAGGGCATCGGACCCGGCCTCACCGTCGTCGCCGAGGCCGACAACGGTACCGAGGCCGTCGTCCAGGCCGACACAGAGCAGGTCGACCTGGCCGTTGTGGACATCGCGATGCCTCGCCAGACCGGGCTGCAGGCCGCAATCCGCGTCGGCCTGATCGAGCCGTGGACCCGCCACTCACCGCACCGGAGAACGAGCCATGCTGGCCCTCGCCCTGCTCCTGGTCCTGTTCACCCTCGCGCTGACCTGCACCCTGCGGGTCACCCGCATCCGTGACATACCCACGTGGCGCCGATATCTGCCTGTCGCACTCCTGCTTGCCGCCGCCACCGCCAGCCTGCTGCGTGCTTTCGACGTCCCCGAAGTGGCCAACACGATCGCGTTCCCACTGAATCTCGCGGCCATCGCCTTGTCCCAGCGCGAGGTGGCCGCACAACGGACCCGCGAGAGTCGTCGCGCGATCGGCGATCGCGCCACCTGCACCGCCGGGCTTTGACGAGGGCAGCTTCGACTCCGGCACGACAGAGAGTTGCTCCGCCATGTCCCCAGGCGCGTCGTCCGGGGTACCGGTCGGCACGGCCGGATCCTGGGCGACGGCGAGGAGTCCAGGGTGGTTGCGAGCGCTGAACGACGGTATAGAACACGCTGGCGGACGGGCGTTGTGTTTTCGGGCTCAGGTGTCACCGCCTACCCGGGTGCTGTCCCGGTGTCGGCATGCGATCCAGCAGTTCCCTCACGGCACCAAAGCCGCGTGAAGATTGCCGGATTCCGGCAGTGAATGGCTGCGTAGATACGTGAGATCATCATCGTACCTTTCGGTCACCAGGCATGGCATGGGGTGGAACATGGGCTGGTTTCTCGGTCTTGGCATAGCCGGTCTGGTGCTTCTTGCGCTGTCTCTGGTCTTCGACGGTCTTCTGGAAGGGGTCTTCGACGGCCTGAGCGGCGGTCTGGATGGATTCCTGTCGCTGCCAGTGATCGCCGGGTTCCTGTCGATGCTCGGTTTCGCCGGCGCAATCACGCTGGGTACCACCGGTCTCGGAGCAGGAGCGGCCGCTGGGGTGGGTGTCCTGGCAGGGGCCGGTGCGGGGTGGCTGACGTGGAAGTTCAGCCGCGTTCTCATGCGTGACGCGGACTCGGACGCGCCGCGTGGTCAGGACCTTGTGGGCAGTTCGGGCATCGTTGTCACGGGGATTCCCGCAGGCGGCTACGGCGAGGTGTTGGTCCATCTCGGCGGGCAGCCTGCGAAGTTCGCTGCAAAGAGCTCCGCCCCGATCGCTCGTGGCACGGAAGTCTGGGTCGAATCGGCGCTCACTGCCACGTCCCTCGCGGTCCGCCCCGTCGAGCGCTGACCGGCACACCATCCGCACCGATTTGTTCAGTCTGTTTCCATACAAGGGGGATTCGCCATGAGCCCTGTACTCACCGCTGTGGTGGGCATCGTCGTTCTCGTCGTGCTGCTCGCACTCGTTGTCATCACCCGCTACAAGGTCGCAGGGCCGAGCGAGGCGTTCATCATCACCGGCCGACGTGGAAAGAAGGCCACCGACCCGGAGACCGGCCGGGTCTTCACGGACAACAGCGGCCAGAAGGTCGTGGTCGGCGGCGGCGTCTTCGTCGTTCCGTTCGTGCAGCAGAAGTTCACCCTGGACCTCTCCAGTCGGCACATCCCGGTCGCGGTGCGTGGCGCCGTCACCCTGCGCGGTGTGAAGGCGAACCTGGAGGGCGTCGCGATCGTCAAGGTCGGTGGGACCGAGGACTCCATCCGGGCCGCCGCCCAGCGGTTCTTGATGCAGCAGAACGGCATCGTCGGCTTCACCCAGGAAGTGCTCTCGGGTGCGCTGCGTTCCATCGTGGGGCGGATGTCGGTGGAGGACATCATCCGTGACCGGGCCGCGTTCGCCGGTCAGGTCGCGGAAGAGGCCGAGGCGAGCCTGTCCGGGCAGGGCCTGGTGCTCGATGCGTTCCAGATCCAGGACATCACCACCGAGGGCTCCTACCTGGAAGACCTCGGGCGACCGGAAGCCGCCCGGGCCAAGCAGGAGGCCGACATCGCCGAGGCAGTCGCCCGCCGCGCCTCGGAGCAGGCGCGTCTGAAGGCCGAGGAGGAAATCGCCATTGCCCAGCGGACGTTCGCGCTCAAGCAGGCCGAGATCAAGGCCGAGACGGACGAGGCCGCCGCCAGAGCCGCCGCCGCGGGACCGCTCGCCGAAGCCGACCGGCAGCAGCAGATCCTCACCGAGCAGGAGAAGGTCGCCGAGCGCCGCGCCGCCCTGACCGACCGCGAACTCGACACGAAGGTCCGCAAGCCCGCCGACGCCGCCCGCTACCAGGCCGAGCAGGAAGCCGAGGCCCGCCGTATCGGCCTGGTCAAGGAAGCCGAGGCCGATGCCCAGCGTGCTCGCCTGACCGGTGAGGGCGAGAAGGCCCACCGCGCGGCGCTCGCCGACGCCGTACGCATCGAGGGCGAAGCAGAAGCCGCCGCCATCGCAGCCAGGGGATCCGCCGAGGCCGAGGCCATGCAGAAGAAGGCCGACGCTTTCGCCCAGTACGGCGACGCCGCCGTGCTGCAGATGCTCGTCGAGGTCCTGCCGCAGGTCGTCGCCAAGGCCGCCGAACCGCTGAGCGCGATCGACAAGATGACCGTCATCTCCACCGACGGAGCGGCCAAGCTGCCCCGAGCGGTCGCGGACAACGTCGCCCAAGGCATAGAACTCCTGGGCTCCACCACGGGCGTTGACCTCGCCGAGCTGCTCCGGGGCATGACCCAGAAGAAGGCACCCAGCAAGACAGGAGACAACGGACAGATCGAGATCACGGACTAGCCCGGAGTGCGGTGGGGGAGGCCATGAGGACCAGCTTCAAGGTGCACGCAGGCCTGGCACTGGCTTTGCGTGTGCCTGAGCTCCTGCCGGCCGCCCTCACCTACTAGCCGTGCGAGCCACTGCTGAACACAGGCGTCGGGGCGGATATCGGCTTCGCGCTGCTGTTCCCCCTCTTCGTCGCCGCCGTCATCAGGGGAATCGCGCTGGACTTCAGAGGCAGCGGGTGCCAAGTCGTTGCAGTGGCTCGCTCTGCGCTGCCTGCCCCGTACCGTGCAGACCGCGCTGGTCTCCATCTTTGTGGCGCCTCACCCGGCCTGCGCGCCGGAGTCCCTCACATCAACGGTCGGACGGACGATGACGACGGGGCACGTGGCGTGCAGTGCGCACTGCTGGCTCACGGAGCCGAGCAGCGTACGGCGGAATCCGCCCAGACCCCGGCTTCCCACGACCAGCGCCTCGGCACCCTCCGACTCGCCCAGCAGCACCTCGACGGGGTTTCCCCGCACCAGACGCTTGCGCACCTGGGCGGCGCCCGACTCGCCGAGAACCTTGTGCACCTCGTCGACGAGGCTCTGCTCGGCGGCCTCCTCGTCGAAATCGGTGTCCACCGCGGGAGCGGACCACCCGTGCGCTCCTGGGAGGTCCCAGGCCGCCACCGCCACCACGTCGGCACCGATCAGGCTCGCATGACGGACAGCCCAGCGAAGCGCGGCGTGCGAAGAAGGTGAGCCGTCGAGACCCACCACGACGTGCAATGCGGACTCCTGCCTCTTCATGGCGTTCACCCTTCCGATGTCATCTGCATCCACGCCGTGCGAAACCGTCTCGCCGAACTCACCGGATCGACGGTCGATCAGCCACCGGGCCGGAATTCGGCCCCCTTGCGATGCGGAACTGCTCGAACTCGACGGGCAGGCTCCCTGAGTCATCGAGCCGAGGGCTGTCCGCTTCTCGCGGACCGAGATTGCGCGGTGCGCGGTTCGAACCGCTTCCCGCGTTTGATGAGTTGCCTTCGACTCAGCTCCATACCACCACCACTCGTCGGCAAGCAGCAGGGCCGATCGGTCCAGACCGAGGGCCGACCAGCCCCGTAGGGCTCAGGGCTTCATTCGCGGTGCAGCAGGACCTTGAGGGCCTGGTGTCGGTGCCCCGAGAGAAGACGTCGTAGGCATTCTCCGTCTGGTGGAGGCCCAAGGTGAGCGTGACGAGCCGGGAGATGTGCAGGCGTCCGGATGCCACCAGCGGGTGCTTGGGACCGACGCTCGTCCCTGTGCCATGTGCTGGAGCCCGGTCGCCACCTGTCTCGCCAACTGCCCTGGCCCGCGAGGGCCTTACGACGGACGGCGGCGCCGATCGTGGTAGGCGGCCACCGCGGTCGGAAGGGTCGGGAAAATCAGGTCCGGGCCTACGGACTCGGTGAGCCCGTAGGCGCTCAGGTCGTCGAGCAGATCCTGTTTGACTCGTGCCAGCGCGAAAACGATCCCGCGCTCCGCCAGTTCGCGGCGCAGGGAATCGACGGCGTCCAGCGCGGTGATGTCCACCTCCACATTGGCCTCGGTGTTGAGGACGAACCAGTTCACGGGACCTTCCTGCTCCGCCACGGCGGCCAGAGCCCGGCGCCGGAAGTCTTCGGCGTTGGCGAAGAACAGCGGGGAGTCGTAGCGGTAGACGAGCAGCCCGGGAATGGTCCGGGCCTGCGGATAGTCGTCGACGTCATGCATGCCGGCCATGCCGGGCACCAAGCCCTGGACGGCGTCGTGCGGGCGGGCCACGCGACTCAACAGTTCCGCAACCGAAAGACCGACCGCCACGAGCACCCCGTACAGAATATCCAGGGCGAGGACCCCGACCAGGCAGCCGAGCCCCAGCAGGAGTTCCCGGCGCCGGAAGGCGGCCAACTTCCGGAAGCCCGGCACGTCGATCATCCGGACGGCAGCGTAGACGACAAGGGCGCCGAGCACGACCACCGGAATGCGGGCCAACAGCGGACTGAGGAAGAGCAGTACGGCCAGCACGGCCACGCCGGCGGTGAGCGAGTACACCTGGCTGCGACCGCCCGCCGATGCGGCGAGCGCCGTACGGCTGGCGCTGCTGCTCACCGGGAAGCCGTGCACTGTGCCCGCGCCGAGATTCGCCGCGCCCAGGGCCAGCAGCTCCTGGTCGGAGTCGAGCCGCCCGTCGTCGCGGGCAGCGAAGGCGCGTGCCGTGAGGATCACATCGGTGTAGCCGACGAGCAGGAGGCCCAGCGCCGGCAGCAGCAGGCGGGGCAGTTCGTCGAGGTCCGGCAGCGCGGGACGCGGCAGACCAGCGGGGACCTCACCGATCACAGCGACCCCGTGCTCGTCGAGACCGAACGCAGCCACCATGGCGGTGCCGAGCACGACCACCAGCAGGGGACCCGGAACGGCCGGCAGGAAGCGCGGAGTGGTGAAGAGAAGGACCAGGGCCGCACCGGCGAAGGCCACCGTGGCCGGCTGGGCATCGGGCAGATGCCGCACGAAGGAGAACAACTGCGGGAAGAAGCCGGAGCCCGTCGTCGATACGCCGGTGAGCTTGGGCAGCTGGTCCATGATCATGATCAGGGCCACGCCCGCCATGTAGCCGACCAGGACCGGCCGCGAGAGGAGATCGGCGACGAAGCCGAGCCTCGCCGCCCACGCCACCAGACACAGCAGCCCGACCGCGATCGCGAGTGTGGCCGCGAGTGCGGCATAACGCCCAGGGTCCCCAGCAGCCAGCGGTCCCACCACGGTGGCGGTCATCAGAGCCGTCGTCGACTCGGGACCTACCGACAACAGCCGGGACGAGCCGAGCACCGCGTACAGCACCAGGGCGGGCAGGATCGCCCACAGCCCTGCGACCGGCGGCAGTCCCGCCACGCCGGCATACGCCATGACCTGCGGCACGAGATACGCCGCGACGGTCACTCCCGCCAACAGGTCGCCCCGCAGCCAGGAACGCCGGTAACCGGCGAGTACGGCGATCCCTGGTGCGCCGGGCACCAGGCGCCACCACGACGAGTCGTCCACTCGCGCGGGACGGGACATGGATCTCCTTTCGACGCCCCTTCAGGATCTGTCCGAGGCTCGTTGGCCAGCGCCGAGGCGTGACCGCAACGTTGCCCCAGAGTCGGCCCGAGCCTCAATGGGCCGCGCGCACGGCGGGCTGTTCTTGGTGAGTCCGTTCGGCAGCGGACAGGCCCTGCTGGGTCGGCGGCCTTGGCGGGCACCAAGAGGATGGCGATCGAGGGGCGTCCTGAACCGGTGCCGAAGCCAGGCTGCTTGCCCCGAACCCCTTCAGTAGGTGCTTTTGAACTCGTAGCGCTGGCTGACTCCAGTTGACAAGATCAACCCATGAGTCAGCACTCGGTGGCCTTGGACAAGATCTCGTTTGATGACTGGCAAGCCATTCACTCATGGGCCTGTCTCCCAGAGGCTTGTCGTTTCCAGCCTTGGGGACCAAACACTGAGGACCAGACACGCGATTTCGTGAAGGCCGCAGTCGAAGCTTGGTCGAGCACACCCCAGCAGAGGTTCGCCCATGTAGCGCGCTTCGGGGACGACGTTGTCGGTGTGGGCGAGCTGCATGTCCGCAGTCACACGCAGCGCCAGGGCGAGATCTCCTACATTGTGCATCCTCGGGTATGGGGGCAAGGCATCGGCACAGGAATCGGGCGCCGGCTTCTCTCACGCGGCTTCGGCCAGTTGGGGCTTCATCGAATCTTCGCCACCTGTGACCCGCGGAATCTCAGCTCCGCCCGAGTGCTGGCCAAGCTCGGCATGACGTGCGAGGGGCACCTTCGACACACGGCATGGATACGGGACGGCTGGCGGGACTCCCTGACGTTCAGCATTCTCGAAGAGGAATGGCGTGCTGAAGACGGCGGAGTGATGCCGACGTAGAGACGGTCGGTTCACGAAGTGGAGCCGCGTTTCGTGGTCCAGTTGGTGCGGGGGCTTTTGCGGGTGATACGTCCTGATCAGTGATCAAGAAGGTGGCCACGCCAGCCTTGACTGTCCTGCCGACCCCGTCCATACGTGCTGACACCCATTCCGATCCGGCCGCACTGCCCGCATCCACCCCTTCCTCGAGGTTTGCCGGCCCCGGGCTGCACGATCCTGCTCACGGAATTGCTTCTCGTTGCTCCGCTCGTGCCAGGCGCCGGCCGACGGCAGGAAGGCGACGTTGAGTGGGGGTAGCGGCTGCCAGGCGGGGCGGCTATGTGACGGGAAGCGTCGGCAGATCAGTCAAGCGGCGGGGCGGATGCGATTGCCCAAGAGGTATGTCCAGCCGCACTTCGGTGCCGCCTGTCGGGCGCGAGCCGACGTGGAGGTCGGCGCCTATGAGCAGCGCACGCTCACGCATGCCGCGGATACCAGCGCCCTCCAACACCTGCCTCAGGCCCCCGCCATTGTCCGTGACCAGTAGTTCGACCCGTCCTTCGCCTCGGCTTTGGAGGGACAACTCCGCTCTGCTGGCTCCCGAATGGCGCGCGGCGTTGGTCAGTCCCTCCTGAGCAACCCGGTAAATGACGAGTTCGGCTTCAGCATCCAACGCAGGCAGTCCCGATTCGAAGAGGTGGCCCACTGTCAGTTCAGTCGTGGTGAACTCGGCAGCCAGGGCTCGCAGGGCGCTCTGCAGGCCGAGGTCCTCCAAGACTCCGGGACGGAGCCGTCGGGCGATTCGCCGAACTTCGTCCAGGCTGCTCCGGGTTGTCTCCTGAACCTGAAGGAGGTCGCCCTTCAGTGAGTCCGAGGCCTGGCCGGCAGCGTGTTTGAGCTGGAGAAGGACGGCGGTGAGGGTTTGACCGACCTCGTCGTGGAGCTCACGGGCGATGCGCCGGCGCTCGGCTTCTTGTGCGGACAGTACGCGTGCGCTGCTGATGGCACGTTCGCTTTCCAGCCGGTCGAGCATGGTGTTGTAGGTAGCGATCAAGTCTGCCATCTCGTTGTCACCACCAACTGATGGTCGCAGTCCGGGGCGTAGAAGATCGGCCGTCGACATTGCGCTGGTCAGCCGCTTGAGCGGGGCGAGTCCAACACGCAGGGTCACGACGTTGGCAATCAGCATGATGACCAGGCCCGTGATCACCACGACGGCCTCGCCGAGCAGCGTGGGGGTGGAGACGGATACAGGGCCGAGCAGCAGCAGCGCTGCTACCACCAAGACCGAGGCGTTGGGCAGGAAGATCCGCCAGAACAGTGACACCGCGTGTCTCCCCTCGGAGTGTTTCACTCCACTATCTCGTTACGGTTCGGGCCTCTTGCAGTCGGACGCCGACTCACTCGGCTCCAGGTTGGCCCGTAGTTGCGCTGATGCGAGAGCGAGCCAGGGTGGCGATGTCTCGCTCTCGACGCAGGCCGCCGACCAGCTCGGCGTCCGTGCGGGCGGGCAACCTGATGTGATCATGTTCGTCGTCACTGCAGGGCCGCGACAACGTCGGTCAGCTGAGCATCACGTTCCACCGAACCGCTGAACGTCGGGTGTCCCAACCGGGCCCTCTGGACATAGCGCTTGTCCGGGAGACGCCACGCCCGTCGAACATTGTGGCGGCGACATCCGACACCGGCCTCACGTTAAAACCCCCGAGCCGCCTGGATCGGTTCATGGGTTGCGACGCGCTCTCGCTTGACCAGACAGCTTCACCGTCACCGGGTGTCCTGGTAGCTCGCTGAACGGAGACGGTCTCGGAGCGCGGGGGTGGTCGTGGGCGAGGTGCTGACCTTCGAGGCACGGGTTTCCGGCCTGCCACGCCCCGGCACCACTGCCGCGCACAGGATCACCCGCCCAGGTGCCGTTCCAGGATTGTTCTGCTGCCGCCCAAGGGAGGAAGCGGGCCAATGACCGGCGCGTAACGCGACCAGGGGCATCAGAGCCGGATAGCGTCGGAAATGATCAGATCCGTTCCTATCCAGAGGTTCGTGATGCATCGTCTTGCCCTGGGGCTCACCCTGATCGTCACCCTCACCTCCGGTTCGTACCTGGGCAGCCAGGCTGTCTCGGCCGCGAGTGAACCGTCGGGCAGCACCGGCGGTCGCGGTACGAACATCCTGGTCGTCGGGGTCGACAGCCGCAGCGGTCTGTCGGCAGCCGAGAAGCGGCGGCTTCATGTGGGAGGCGAAGGATGCGACTGCACGGACGTGATGATGCTGGTTCACCTGTCCGAGGACCAGCGGCGCGCCAGTATCGTCTCCATCCCGCGTGACTCGTACGTCGAGTACGCCGCTTCCGGTGACGCCCTCGGCCCTGCCCGCCGCGGCAAGATCAATGGTGCCTACAAGATCGGCCGGGGTCGGCTGACCGTACGCACCGTCGAAAAGGCAACTGGCCTCCGCATCGACCACTACCTCGAAACCGGGTTCGCCGGCTTCGAGCAAGCCGTCGACAACCTCGGCGGGGCGACCGTGTGCACCGACAAGCCGCTCAAGGACGAGAACTCAGGTCTCGACATCTCCGCCGGCACCCACCGCACCGACGGAAACGAGAGCCTGCGCTACGTCCGGGCCCGCCACATCAACCGGGCGGGGGACCTCGGCCGTGTCCGACGCCAGCAGCGCATGGTGTCCGACATGCTTGCGCGGCTCAGCAGCGAAGGGGCCCTCGCCGACCCGGTCAACACGCTACGTACGGTGCAGGAGTTGCTGAAGTCCGTTCGCACCGACGACCGGACCGGACTGGACGACCTCGTGCGCATCGGCTGGGCGCTGGGCAGGCTGTCGGCGGACCGGACCGAGTTCAGTACTGTCCCGATCGCCGACTTCGATCACCGCGTACCGGGCGTGGGCTCCACACTGATCTGGCATGAAGCCCGCTCCCGCGCGCTGTGGGAAGCTCTGCGCGCAGACCGCCCGATCACCGGCGATCCGCGGATCCAGCCCGTCCCGGAAACACCCGCCCTTACCAATCCTGCCGCTGTCCACGTGCGCGTGGACGATGCCACCGTGGCCGAGGGTCTGCGGCGCAACGGCTTCGTTGTGACGGACACCTCGGCTTCGGCCCCGCCTGTCCGTCCCGCCGGCCCCCCGGTCATCAGTTACCCCGTCGGCCGGGAAGCGGACGCGTCCACCCTTGCTGCCGCACTGCCGGGCTCGCGCCTGCGAGTCGTGGGGGATCGCAACGCCGCGTTCGACGTCGCCGTAGGTTCGCAACCCGTCGTGATCAAGACCGTCACCTACGACCGCAATGTCGCCGAAGGCGCGCCTGTCACGGCGGAAAGCCTGCGCTGCACCGGAACATCACCTGCACAGCCCGTCGCGCGTCCCTGATCAGCAGCGCGACGTGCTGCGCGGGGGCGAGCTCAGGTCGGGCGCCAGATCGCCGGCCGACTGCTTGATCTCCTGTGCCGGCTGCTGCGGCACCGCGTGTTCTTCGCGGCGGGATCGGTCGGCGACCGTGCAGGCGGGTGCCCGGACGGAGTGGGACCACTTCGGCCCTTTGCGCGAGGCGCAGTTGCCCGCGCTCGGGCCCTCCGGCCGGTCGGTGGGGGGCGAGGTGTCCCGTCGGTCGTCAGCGCATCACCTGCGTGAGGGGGGTCGGCGTCGGCGATGCTGACAGCGAAGTCCTCTGAGCAGTACGGCGCAGCCTCTGTGACCCGGACCGGACTGATGGCACGATAGCCGGACAGGCCGATCGGCGTTCGGTTTCCACCTCTCCTGGGGCACCTATGAACATCTGGCTCCCATTCAGGCTCTTCGCCGTAGGGACCGCGACTGGCCTGATGCTCACCGCGTGCAGCGTTTCCGGGGGGTCCCCGAATGCATCGGGGTCGTCATCCGCCGCACCGGAGACGTCCGCGCCGTCGCAGTCACGCACAACGCCCCGGCCCGAGGCATCGTCGGCGGCCACCCCAGGGGCCACGCAAGCCCCGACCACGCCTACGGCCCGTGACACACCACCGCTCGGTTCCCGCAGCCTCCAGCCGGTGTGGCCGTTCGCCACGCTCGCCCAGGCCCAGGCGTGGGAACGTACCTACCGGTCCGGCGGCCACCAGCCCTGGCATCTCGACCCCGATCAGACCGCGCTGTCCTTCACTCGTGACTATCTGGGCTTCAAGGAGATCGACCGCGTCTCCTCGCGCAGGGTCAGCGGTCGACACGCCCGCATCGGAGTCGCACCGACGGGTCCTGAGGGCGGCACCGCAGCGGTGATTCACCTGGTGCGGTTCGGCACAGGCCCGGACGCCCCGTGGGAGGTCGTGGGCACCGACGACACGACGTTCTCGTTGACCAAGCCCGGGTACGGGTCGATCGTGCGGTCCCCGCTGGTGACCGGCGGGCGGATCTCCGGAGTGGATGAGAGCATCCGCGTCCAGGTGCGCCAGCCGTCGTCCGCGGCGCCGTTGGGCACCTCCCCGTGCTGTACGTCCGCGGGCGGCGACGACCAGCCCTGGAACGTGACGGTGGCCTTCTCCGGGGCACGCGACCCCGTGCTCACGGTTGTCGCATCCACGGGCGGGCACGTCGCCGAAGTCGAACGCTTCACCGTCACGGCGGTACGCACCCGCTGACCGCCTGACGAGTCCGCCGACGCTTGGGACAACCACACCGGGGCTGTCGTAGGGATCGGGTATCCCGGCGACACGGTGGTCCATGTCCTCGGCCGGGGAAGGTTGCACGGATCGTTCACAGCGCTGAGGTGGGCGTTGGTGGTGCGCGCGCCCGGATCGGTCATGCCTCTTCGGTGATCGGTCACGCGATCGGCCACTGAGGACAGCAGACCTCACCGCCGGCGAGGCTTGACGAGCGCCGCATCCGTGCCCGCCGGTCCGCTGGCCCCGCTCTGCTCCACAGGCCTGGAGCCCCGACGACTTCGCTGGGCACCGCGACGGCAGGAGGTTCAGTGAAGGAGTCCTCCACATGATCAGGGACCAGGCACGGGAGCGGAGCCCCAGCGGCAAACCCGACATGCTCTACAGCCTCACCACCACGCTTCAAAGAACAGAAGGCGTGCCGCCGCAACTGCGGAGTTCCTCACACAGTTGCAGCGGCTGGCTCACTGACCTGTGTGCGGACGGATTCGGCGCCGCTTGCGCATGCGCTCTCTGCGTTGCTCGGCCGTGGCCGCTGTCCAGGTGTGCCGGCCTGCCTCCGGAACCCACTGCAGGACATGTCCAGGCGCGTCGATGCCGCACCACCGGCAGCCACCAGGCGCCGGCACGCGTTGAAGGCGTCCGGAGCGGTTCGAGCTCACCGATGTCCGGGTGTACGACGGCACGTACGCCGCCGAGCGGGTCGACCGCTACCTGTTGACCGGTCGAGCCCAGAGGACGGCGCCCCGCAGACCGCCGGCCCGGCCAGTGAACCGTCGCCGACAGCCAACGTCCGGGACTGAACGGACAGTTGCCCCGGCCACGGGCCACCGGCACCGGCCCTAACCCGCCCCCCTCGACCTCCTGCTGCGCCTGGTGCCGTGGCACACACCCCGAAGCTGACCCTGACCGCGCTTTGGCCAGGCAGTTGTCCGCCACCGAGTCGTCACTGGGTCAGGGACGGGGCAGGTGGTGGTGGGGGAGTTGAGTGAGGATGAGGCGCGCATCGGCGCGGACGTTGCACTCGCTGACGATCCGGCGGTGCTGGTGAAGCTGCCCGGTCCTGGTCTCCAGGCGCAGGGTGACGGTGACTTCGCCGATGCCCAGGCGGGGGCCGTCCTGTTCGGTGTAGAGGCGGTAGAGGGTGTTGGGCCAGTGGCCGGGGTCGGGGTCCTGCCACAGGGAGAGAGTTCCGTCATGGAAGCGGCAGGGCAGACCGCCGTGCGGCTCCTGCAGCAGGGAGTGACTCAGGGGCAGGCTGCCGAGCAGCGGGACGAGCCTGGTATGCAGTTGTTCGTTCTCGACGAGACGGTGGCGCTGCCACATCCGGCCCGCGGGAACCGTCATCCGCACGGCCGCAAGAAGATACGGGTGCCCGCCCGGAGCGGTGACCGGCTCGTCGCCGCGCCACCTCGGCCAGCCCGCACCGCCCACCTCGGCCGGTAACGGGCCTGCCGGGCCCTGATCTTGGCGGCCCATCGCCTGCTCGCTGTCCATCGGTAGATTATGGCCCGCATCCGGCCTCGTTGTTCGAGAGCGTGGCACCAAGCCGTCTGCTCAGCGGCAGCTTGGGTTTGCCGGACCGCCTGCCGTGTGACCCGGTGCTGCGAGTCCGCGCCGTGAGCGACGTCGACTCGTAGAAGGCTCGTGCCGGTGGCTTGGCTCCCTGCGATCGTCGCTACGGCACCCGACTCAGTGAGTGCTCCAGAACTCTCCTGGGTACGGCTACTCATGCGTCGCGCAATGGTGACGCCTACTGTCACATGCATGTTCAAGAGCCTTGTATCGAGAGCCCGGGCCTCACGGCGGTCCGTCCTGTATGCCGTCACAGGGCTCGTGACGGTGGCGCTGCTAGTCGTTGCCGTAGTGGTGGGGAACGTCATGTGGAACGGCGCGCCGTATCCTTCGGTCGATCCCGACGCGGTCGCGCAACGGCTCAAGGCCCGGTCCGACGAGGTGTACGACGGCTTCGCGCTGCCCGAAAAGTACACTGCGGACTCGGGCAGGGTCGATACCGGCGCCTGCTACTACCGCGGGCTGAGGAGCATCGCCCACATTGACGAGGCACGAAGCGACGTCAGCAGCTTCGGTCTCGATTGGAGCGTGCCCGACGTCCCCGAAGCCACCGCCCGAGTCGCGCAGCGGCGCGTGCGCCGGCAACTGGTGCAGAAGGGTTGGAAACTCACCCACGAAGGCGACCGTGCAGGCGCAGCCTTCCGCCAACTGGGCTTCCGATTCGAAAACCCGGAAGGCGGCGACCAGGTCGACGTGCGGTGGAACAACTCGACCACGACTCTGTTCATCAGCGTCTACGCCCCTTGTGGGCAGGTTCCCGACGAGTTCGTGGAGTACGACTGGTCTGAGGCGGACTGGCACCCGAAAGAGCGACCCGCTGGGTTCTGAAGGGCCCCTCCCGCTTCTGAAGGACGGGAAGCGACTCGTCACTCGGCTGGATTCGTTGGCCAAGCGGCTGACTTCATGGTGACCGGCTCCGCCGGGGCAGGTTTCCGAGCGATCCGCAGATCACTCGGTGGCCGCGCCGAATCTGAGCGACCCGAGCACGCCGATCCTCATCGCGTCTCTTTCGTGGAAAGCCTGAGCTTCGTCCCGGGGAGGAAACGAGGCTCCTGCGGAGCAGGACAGGGAAGGTTGGGTCGTCCCCTGAGCGGAACGACGTCGTCAATGGCGGCCGTAGGTTGATCACATGCACCTGAGGTAGTCCTTCCGTATCGAGCCGACGTCAGGTCAGTGCATGGCGCGGGCACGGACGTTCGGCTGCGCGAGGGTGGTCTTCAACGATGCGCTGACCGCCCGGAAGACGGCCTATGCGGCGGATGGGTCGAGGATCGGGGCGGGTGTTCTGGCCCGCACCGAAGCGAAGAGGACCGAAGCCCGCGCCTGGCTGGCCCAGGGCCTGCCGTTTGGATCATCTGGTAGTGGGACAAGGCTGCTGACTGGAGAGACGATCGCGGTGCCGATTGTGGTGTACGCGGTGGCGCGGAGGACTTCCGCAGGGGCTCACTGGATCAGTTCGAAGTGGGGATGGTCCGGGGAGGCGGGGCAGACGTGCAGTTGGAGGTTGTGGCCTCCGACGATGTCGATCAAGGTGAAGTTGCCGTCCTGGGCACCCAGGGGAGGCGGGGCCGGGGTCGTCCGTTCCTCCTCGGCGATCCAGGTCCCGCTGCCGCCGTCCCATTCCCAGGAGGCGATGGTGAGGAGCGGGACCGCCTCGGTGCCGCACTCGGGGCAGGAGCGGTCGACGGGGTCGGTGGGGTCCCAGCGGGTCCAGCCACCGGTCTTCCAGCCAGGGGCGGTGCAGAGATTGTTCAGGTAGAGCTCGCCCGGGTCGTCCGCGTACGAGCTGTACAGCGCGGGATCGATCGTCTCCCAGCGGCTCATGTCGTCCAGCTGGTCCCGCAGTTCCTCGCTCAGCTCCAAGGGGTTGGGGAAATCGGTGACCTGTTCCGGTGAGAACAGGCACGGCTCGGGGAGGTAGTAGCCGAGCTGGACTATCGGCGGCTCGGGCGGTGCGCCGAGGACATCGGTGACCGTGGCGGAGGAGCGCCAGAAGAGTGCGGTCTTGGGGTGTGCCATCGAGTGGTCGAAGGGGCACCACAGGACCTGGAGGAGATCCGCGTCGGGCGGACACGGGAAGGGGACGTCGCGGGCGTAGAGCTGGGCGACAGGGAGGAGGGGGATCGGGCCGTCGAACCACGGGCGGCCCACCTTGATCCGCTCCCAGGTCTCCAGTTCCTCGGGGGTCCACTCGGGTGCCTCCGGGTCGAGACGCAGCCGCTCGGCCGCCGCGGCCCGGTCGCGGCGCAGGAGCCGGATGTCGTCCGGCGAGTGGACCGCTGGCGACGCACGGCTGTCGTGCGGCTCATCGCAGTACGGCCACGGCTCGTCGGCAGGCCACAAGAGCGGCCCGCCGACGGAGCTGTCATGCACGGTCGGCGACCCCGGCCGCGGGTGCAGCCGGGTCGCCGCCCGCGCCAGCGGGGCCAGTTGAGGGAAGAGCGCGGTCACGTCGAACGGTCGCGGTGGGGTGGTAAAGATGGCATTCATACGGTGATGCTGCCAGCAGCATCTGACAATGGGTGTACCGATCTTTGTCAGCCGACACCCACGCAGCTGTCCTGAGTCAGCAGGCGGACCAGAGGAAGATGCCGGCGATATGGAGTCCGGCCAGGTAGATGGTCGCGGTCTTCTCGTAGCGCGTGGCGATGCCGCGCCACTGCTTCAGGCGGTTGATGCACCGTTCGACGGTGTTGCGCTGTTTGTAGGTCTCGCGGTCGAACGCCGGCGGTCTCCCGCCCCGGCTGCCCCACCGCAGCCGATGGCCACGTTGATCTGCCGGCACGGGGACCACCGCACGGATGCCGCGCTTGCTCAGGTGGTCGCGGATCGCGAGGGAGGAATGCGCCTTGTCGGCCATGGCCCCACGCCAGGGACGATGAGGGGCTCCGCCGCAGGGGAAGCTTGAACCGGCCCGGGCTGCGATCGGGCTCAGTAACCGGACGGCGCGATCATGCCCTTGTAATGCGTGAGATCGCCCGCTGAGCGTCCGTACCCGATGGAGATGAAGATGTCCGGGGTGCGGCCGCTGAAGTTCGCCGTCTTGGTCGTCCAGACGCCGTTGCATTCGCTGAAGTCCCTGACGCCGTGCTCCCCGGCGACTCTCGACCGGGCGCAGACGCCGTCGGTGCGGGAGTCGAGGAGCTGGAACTTCACCGTCTGCCAGTAGGCGCCGTCGATGATGTTCTTTCCCCAGGTGACGGTGCAGTTCCGGATCTTCGCATGGATGATCCCGCTGGTGTCCTTGCTCTCCAGCGTGCCGCAGCTGACGGTCTGCGTACGATCACCGTCGTCGGCGGCCGCGGCGGTCGGCAGCAGCAAGACCCCACTGATTCCGACGGTCAGCGTCAGGGCGGAGGCCGCCAGGGACCTCATGGACTTCTTCTGCGGATGTGCTGACATTGCCTTCCCCCTCAAATCTCAGAAACCGGACGGCGGCGTGACATTGGTGCTGATCTTGCCGTATGTGGAATTGGAACCATAGGCGATCCTGATGAAGATGTTCGAGGTCCGGCCGCTGAAGTTCGCGGTCTTCGTCGTCCAGACGCCGTTGCACTCGCTGGAGGCAGCGCTTGCCCCGGTGTCGGACGGAATGACGAGTGCCTTGGCGCAGACGCCGTCGGTTCTGGAGTCGAGGAGCTGGAACTTCACCGTCTGCCAGTAGGAGCCGTCGAAGATGTTCTTTCCCCAGGTGACGGTGCAGTTCTGCAGCCTGGCATGGGTCACTCCGGCGGAGTCGTTGACCCACAGGGATGCGCAGCTGACGGTCTGTGTACGGTCGCCGGTGTCGGCGACGGCCGCTGTCGGCGCGACCACGGCTCCGGCCAGCGTAGAGGCCAGCGTCAGGGCCGAGACGGTGGCGGCTCTCACCCAAGATTTCCGTGGCAGACGTGCGGACATGTATTCCCCCCACATGAATTGGTACCTGCACGAAGGACCGCTGGAGCAGCGGTTTGGAGCAAGGACAGGATCTGGCCGGCATGGCGCAGCCGGCGGCACCGCGCAGGCGTGACCGGGCGGTCTCCCGTGCCGCCGAGGGGAGCCTGTGCGTGAAGCGAACGCCAGTGTGCTCCAGACCCAGGCGGTCAACAAGCAATGATGTAGCCGACATTGAGGCGACGTCCGACGGGTCGGCGGCGAAAGCATCCATGCCGAAGCGGTTACCCGGACGCCGTCGCAGCGTGCGCTCCTTCCCGCTCCGGGCGTGCGTGATCGTCGCCTCTCTCCCAGCTCATCGATCGGATCGCCGAGTCCTTCAGCACGTTCTCGGGTCCAGGTGAACGCCGCGGGAGGCGTGGTGTGACGCGAGGCGTTCCCCCCGCGAAGCCGTCGTTCGAACTGGCGCTCGCAGACAACTGCTTGGCGCTCCGCGACAACGACAAGCGCGCTTCGGGCAGGCGACACTCTCCTCGCCGCCGGAAGGTACAGACCACCACTCTGCTTCCGGCCGCACGACCTGAGCCATCGGACGACGAGGAGACTGTTATGAGACGAGTGGTTCTCGCTGTGCTTGCGGCTGTCGTGAGCATGTTCCTGCTCGCCGGCACGGCCAACGCCGTCCCTGGCAATTCCGGTGTGTACGGCACCACGTTCGTCGACGGCGGGGGAGTCCTGACCGACGACTTCGGCGACCACTACTCCGAACTCGGCAATTCGCTGTGCAACGGCTGCGCCGACTCGCGGAACACGGATCTGGTCGTGATGTGGCAGTCGATCCTCGTCGCGGAGGGGCTGCTTCCGGCGTCCGGGATCGACGGTTCGTTCGGGCCCAACACGGCTGCGGCCACGGTCAAGTGGCAGCGGCTGTACGGCATAGACGACGACGGCTGGGTCGGGAACGAAACGTGGACCAAGGCCGACGACCGGCTCCGCTGGCTGCACTACAACGACTCGTACGAGGTCTACTACGACGGCAAGGGCAACGGAGGGGTGTACTTCCTGAGGGGGGACGAGACGTACCAGGACGACGGTGCGTACCTCCTCACCGTCGCCCAGCAGCCGGACCTGGGGTACAACTTCTTCCACGGCGGTGACCGTATCCAGTACTACCAGCGGACCGTCCTGAGAGGCTAGAAGGCCTCGCCTCAGCCGAAGTTCGCGCCTGCGGGGAGGGCTTCCCGGCAGGCGGGGCCGACGGCGGCAAGGCAACTGGGTCAGGCCCCCGCGAGCTTTCCCAGGTGAACCTGGCGGACCAGTTCGTGTCCTGGGCACGGCGGGTGTCCTGCTGCCCCGACGGAAGGCCGCTGGCCATGCTGCGGTGTCCCGAACCGGACCGAGGTCCTTCAGGGGCCGCCTGACGAGCTCGAGTACGCACCCCCTGAACCGGGGCCGTTCGAACAAGTGGACACTACCCTGTGCCTGAGGGCCGCGTCGGGGGAGCGGCACCGGGCACAACCATGCGGCCCGTGCACTGTGTTGACGAGCCGTCACGAGGACTCGCAGGGGGGACCGACGATGACCGACCACCGTTCCCGGCCGCCGACCGGTGACTGCCTCGCCCACTGGCACGAACCTCTGGCCGGCGCGCTTTCGCCCTCGGAGGCCCGCGTCAGCCACACGGGCGACGGACAGACAACCGTGCGGGTGCGGGATCTCGGGGCCGTACGCGTGTCCGCCGTCGTCCCCTACCCGGACCGGACACGCCGACCGGCCGAATCCGTGCGGCACGTTCCCCCTGGCTGTCGTCAACTGCCGCCGGAGAACTGGGGCTTGGTCACGGTCTCACAGTCCGTCCCGAGCGGCGGTTCCAGGCATCACGACGTCATGCTGTGCGGCGCGTGGCGGCTCGGCGGCAACGCGGTCTGTCCAGGCGGCGGATCGGTCTCGACCGTACACGTCCAGTTCCCCCGGACGCTGATCCCCTGGCCGTCCGATCGGATCGACCGGATCACCACAGTGCCGTTACCCGCCCTGGAGGGCATGGGCGCGCTGCTCAGCCAGTACGTGACCTGCATCGTCCTGGACCCGTCCGACTACCGGCCGGCGGACGCGGTACGGCTGGGCAATGTGCTCGTCGACCTCATCACGGCCCTGCTTGCCCACCACATCGCCGCCGGGAACGCCATGCCCCAGGAAAGCGGTCGCAGTGCACTGCTCGTGCGGATTCACGCCCACATCGAGCGCTCGCTCGGTGACCCGGAGCTGTCCCCGGTGACGATCGCCGCGGCCCACCATCTCTCCGTCCGTTCGCTGCACCGGCTGTTCGCGGACCAGGGCACCACCGTCTCGGACTGGATTCGCGAACGCCGGCTGGAGCGCTGCCGACGCGAACTGACCGACCCTATGAGCCGGGACATGCCAATCCGGACGGTCGCGGCGAGATGGGGATACAGCAGCCCTGCCGGCTTCACCAGAGCCTTCCGCACGGCGTACGGTCTGACGCCCCAGGAGTACCGCGGACAGGGCGCGCCCTCGGCCCGGACCGGCCGGAAGGCCGAGGAGCGTGGCCCCTCGCTCTGACCTGCCGTGACCGGTCACGGGGCTTGCCCAGCCCCCGGGGAGGCTTGCCCGATCGGTCACGGACGCTTGCCCAGCACATGGGCAAGCCTTTCACCTGCTCTTTCAGGGAGCTGGGCAAGCCTTCGAGCAAGCCCGTCCGAGGAGGCACGAGATCCGAAAGGAGACGTGCCGTGCTCGAAGTACCCCGCCCCCACCGCCGGTGGAATCTCTGACCGCCTGGATGCGGAGTGGGTAGTGCTGTGCGCCGACACTGCCGTCCACGCTGCGATGACCGACTCGCAGGTGAACGATCACCTGGCCGACGCCGTCGCGGCGCTCGTTGCCTCGTGGCTCTCCTCCGAGCTGAGCACCATCACGTTCTCGCCAGGTGGGAAGCCGTGGCGCCCCTGGAACGACTGCGTCTGCTCCGGGAAGTCAGTATCCGACTGCTGGCACCAAGCACGGACCAGCGCCAGCTGGAACTCCGCGCGCCGGAAGCGGAGATCGTGGAACTGCCGGAGGACGTGCAGCCGGCCCGCCGTGGAACCCGAGCTGGAACAGGAACGCCGGGCCCGAGGCCGAGCGCGTGCGGCAGGAGCAGGAAGTCGAGCAGATGCGGCAGTAATACGAGGCCGAGGCACTACGGCAGTCCCGCGAACGGGCGCACGAGACCGTCCGTCGATCCCCAGGCCCCGGCCCTGAGGCGCCCGCGCACAGCACCCGTGCCGCGCCGACCGACCTTCTCGACGTCCTGCCCGGCGTCCGGATCGATGATCCGCGTCCTTTTCCCTCGAAGGGCCGCCTGACCAGGCCGATGATCACCGACCGTTCGGCCTCGATGATCCGCCGCTTGCGGGCCCTGGGCTCCCAGATCCTCCAGGCCCTCCAGACCCGCCTGGTTGAAGCGGTGCAGCCGGCGACGGACAGTCTTCTCGCCGCACGCGACCAGCACTAGTTGCTGCGCCTGGCCAGGCTGAGGACGAGGACGAGCACAGCTACAGCCATCACGGTCACATGCAGCCATGCAGGGGCAGCCGAGGCATCCGCAGCGGCTGTCATGGGCGAGGTCATCGTGGGCTCCTGTTCGTTTCGTGGTCTGGGGCGGGGGCTCCGTCCCACGGGGTGCGGCCTGTGCCGTACGGGTGGGGCGGCGGTGATGCTGCTTCTGATGGACTGCCTTGCGGTAGTGGGTGAGAGGGTTTCGGGAGCATGCCCGCGTGCACCCCGGGGAGCTGGAATGACGCGCCGTCACGACACGCCGTTCGCCCCGAGGGATGCTGTCAGCGTCGGCGGGCCCGGCCGGATCGCCAAGCGGTTCCGATCCCCGCGACATGCAGGGCCAGGAGTGCCAGGCCGAGCAGCATCACGTTGCCTGAGGAGAAGACCTCGTCGGTCGTGATCTCGGCGGCGTCGATCAGGAAGGCGATGAAGAAGAACACTGCCGCAGCTATAGCAAGCATGGCCCAGCTCCTTTCGGGGGCGTGTGACTCGTCTGCCCCCTTTCTCCACTGCCAGGCCTCGAAGGCCTTCCGGGCTGCTGCGCAAAGCCTTGGATCCGGATACGGGCGGCTTCACACGCAACCAGCAGCTCGACGAAATGGTCGTCACTGCTGCCCGAGCAGTTCGGCGGCCATTTCATCGAGGCGGTCACTGCTCTGAAGAACGGGCCGGGCTCTGGACCAGCAACAGCGGACCTGTCCCAAAGCCCTACGAGAACGTTGGGGCGGCGCGTTTGATGTAGGAGGTGACCGGGGTCGTTTCGACGCGTTCGACGCCGTTCAGGGAGCCGACTCGATCGGTGACGTAGGTGTAGAGGGCGTCTGCGTCCCGGCAGATGGCGATGGCGAGCAGGTTGTGCGTGCCGGTCGTCGCGCCGACAAAGGCCGCTTCGGGGTCCGCGGCCAGGATCTGGGCGATGGTGGCGAGCTGGGAGGGGGCGATGGTCAGCCAGATCAGGCATTGCACGGAGAAACCGAAGAGTTCCGGGTCGGTCTCGACGTCGAACTGAAGCAAGCCGGAACGGCGCAGTTCTTCCAGACGGCGACGGATGGCGGATTCCGACCAGCCGGTCTGCTTGGCGAGGGCCGGGTAGGCGGCGCGGCCGTCCAACGCGAGGGCGGGCAGCAAACGGCGGTCGAGGTCGGTGAGCCGGATCGGGGCGGCGTCGGCGGGACCTGGTGAGCGCAGCGCACAGATCTCTTCGGCTGTGAGTGCCGAGGTGCGGGCGAGCCAGCGGCTGTCCATCAGGTCGCGCAGCAGCCAGTGCGCGTCCACTTTGAGGATCTGCGGATGGCGGGCCAGGGCCTCCAGCGGAGCCGGGCCTTGGTCGGCGGTACGGAAGATGCACACGATCTCGGTGCCGGCGGACGCGAGTGTCACCCAGGCGGTGTCGGCCCGCCGGGCCAGCGCGTGGGCGATGGCGGCGGCGCCGCCGGGCAGGACACGGAGGCGGATCAACCATTCCGCATGGCCGGTACGGCGCCTGTCGGTCACGGCCGCGACCCGGGCCGCGCCCGCGGCGCGCAGCCGCTCGTAACGACGGGCCACCGTGCGGTCACGGACGTTGAGGACATCGGCGATTCTGCTGAACGGGGCGCGTCCGTCGAGCTGGAGTGCGTGCAGCAGTCTCAGGTCCAGCGAGTCCAGGGTGACCGTATCCACCTCGTCAGGATACTTTCGTGTCGCAGACCGGCGCCGTGGCGGCATTCCCGGGCCGGGATGCGGGCGTCCGGGCAGACTCGGGCGCATGACACGCAGCATCCGCGGTTTCCATCACATGGGCATCCTGACCCGCGATCTCGACGGGCTGGAACGGAGGTTCACGGAGTTCGGCTTCACGCTCAGCCCCCGTTCGCGGCACCTGTTGAGCGAGCGGCCGGGCGCAGCGCCGGTGCCGGGCTGTACGGCCAACCTGTGTGTGCTGTTCGGCGGGTCCTACATCGAACTGCTCGGTATCGTCGACGAGTCGGCGCCCGACCCGTGGCACACCAAGGCGATGGCCGACGAATACGAGGGATTCCGCATCCTCAACCTCGACACCGACGACGCCGAGGCCGGCGACCGCCTGCTGACCCGTGCGGGGCTGCGCACGTCGGGGGTGCTGGGCCTGGAGCGCGAGGTCGACACGGAGGGCGGTCCCCGCACCATGCGAGCCCGCGCTGTCCACGTGGACGGCACCTCGACCCCGGAGGGCTACGTGGGAATCGCCCAGCACCTGACGCGCGAGTACGTCCACCAGCCGCGCTATCTCGCTCACCCGAACGGGGCGCGCGGCATCGCCGCCGTGCTCGTAGTGGCCGAGGACGACGGGTTCGACGCGATCGCTGACCGATACGCGCGAGTCCTTCAGGCACGGCCCGAGCGGGACGGCCCCCGCACCGTTTTGGACATGGGAAGCGGGCAACTGGAGATCGTCCGGGCCTCGGACGCCGGGGAGGTGCTGCCCGGAGAACCCGCGCCCTCCAAGTCGTACCTGGCCGCCATGACCGTGCTGGTCGACGACGTCGATACCGCCTGCGCGACCATCGAGCGGAGCGGCACCGCGACCCGGACGACCGGTGATGGGTTCTTCGTTTCCCCGTGCGACGCCTACGGCGCCGGCCTGTTCTTCACCACCCGGTGATCGTCGAGACACCGCGGGGGCCCTCGACAGAGCCGTCGGCAATGTCTCCGTTTCCGCAACATCCCCTGCGCACACGACGACAGGATTCTGGGAGCCACGCCCCGCCGAACCGTGGCCCAACGTGCGGAACGCGGCCGTATCGGGCCGACCGCCGTAGCTCCTCTCCCCGCCGGAACGCGTGATGGGCGGCTTCCGGATTCCCCAGGCGCTGGATTGCCTGTCACTGAACGGGTGAGCACCCGCAGGAGAGGGCCATCCGGACATGGTGCTCCTGCACTGCGGTGGCTTCTCCAGCGGGGGGCGACCTCGGCTGGTACGACGGCGTCGAGTTCGCGGCGCATGGCGAAGTCGTCGTGGTGGCTGTAAACAATCGGCTCAGCGTGCTCGGCTTCCTGCGCCTGCCGCAGGCTCGCGTGCCGGACCGCACCCCGAAGGCTGCCCGCACGGCGCATGCGCCTACGTCGAACCGCCGTTCATGCCCGCAAACGCGGCCAAGCGGCGCGATGCGCCCCTGCCGACGGCCCCACCGCCCGGCCTCGTTCGCCAAGTACGCCGTTCCTGAACCGGATTCGTCGGGCAGGGCGATCGGCTGGGAAAGCGGCACGACCCACCACTTCACCCATCACTACGAACGCCTTCCCGCGCGAAAGGACGATCATGTTCGGAACCCTCATACTTCTCGCGGCCCCCTGGCTGGGTTTTCGCCTGCTGGGCGCTCTGGGAGTCGGCCGATTCGCCACCTGGCGGGACAGTGCCGCACACGGGCTGGCGGTCATGCTTGTGTTCACCAGCGCCGCGCACTTCGCCCCTGAGAGTGTCACGGTGATGCCCGGTCACGCCGACATGGTGGCCATGGTCCCGCCGTTCGTGCCGTTCCCTGGCCTGATGGTCTACGCGACCGGAGTGCTGGAATTCCTCGGCGCCCTGGGACTCGTCCTGATCGCAACCCGCTCTGCGGCCGGGACGGCCCTTGCCACGCTTTTCGTGCTGATGTTCCCGGCCAACGTGTACGCCGCTATCGCTGACGTGACGTTTGACGGTGACCCGGCCACGCCTTTGTGGTTCAGGATCCCAGAGCAGATCGTCTTCATCACGATCGCGCTCTGGGGAGCCGGTCGGCTCTCCAGGCCCGGCCCGGACCACGCCGCATGGCCAAGGGCAGCCCACAGAAATCTCTACGGCAACCAACCCCAGGCGCTGCGTACGGAGCGGCCCAACGTCAGGGGAGCAAACGACTAGTCAATCCACTAGCCGTCGAAGACTTCGACGTGCATGACGCCAGCCCCGCGGGTGCGGCTGAGAGTTCCAGCGTTGTACGCGACGGCCGACTTGGCCAGGCTCGCCGCCTTCCCGCCCCGCACAGGCACGTGGGCCCCGTTCCGGTAGACGACATGCGTCAGTTGATTCTCGGCTGCGAGCCGGTCGGCCAGCTTCTTCGCGGCCTGTCTTGGCGGTCAGCCGCTGCCTCGCAGCCCTCCCGTGAAGGGGCCGAACGCCGATCACAGCTGGTGGACAGAAACGCAGCCTGTCACGCGGGGTTGGAGAGCCGATGAGAGTTGTGAAGCCGGCTGCGTTGGTACAGCTGAGCGTGCGGCGGGCTGACGAGATCCGCGCCGGCATCCACCAGGCCCTCCTCACCCTCGGCTGCGCAATCATCTGCTGGCGGCGCCTCAAAAATAGTGCTGATCCGAGCCCTCAGTCCGAACCGCCGACCAGTGCCTAGCCGAGCGGGGTGCGCCGGTAGGGCACCGACCGTCCGGCCCGGGCGCGGACGAGTAGCCCCGCGCCTCGCAGGATGGCGAGGTGGTCACCTACCGCGCCGGGTGCCATGGCGAGGCTTCGGGCGAGGTGGCTGGTGCTGGCCGGGGCGTCCAGCGCCACCAGCAGCCGGGCTCGGGCCTGGCCGACCAGAGCGGTCAGCGCGTCCGGTTGGGGGACGGTCTCCTGTTCGCCCCACAGGGCGGCGGTGCCGCGGGCAGGATAGACCAAGGTCCTGGGCCAGGGGTCTTCCAGGTGGGCGGCGATATGCCCGACGAAGACCGAAGGGATCAGCAGTAGCCCGTCGCCGGCGAGGTGGACTGTTCCGCCTCGGGGGAAGAAGCCGAGCTCGATACCGCCGGCGCGCCAGGCGATGCTCGGGTGCAGGCTCTCGATGGTCGTGGCCCAGCCGTGTTCGCCGATCACACCCACCCGGTGCACGACATCGCGCTCACAGATCGCGCGCAGTTGCGGCCAGTCCGTGGCGAGCAGCTCGTGCCACGCCTGATCCATCGCCTCGGCGATCCTGGGGACGGCGTCCGTCGAGTCCAGCACTGCGCGTACGCGGGGATCACGGGCGGACGGGCCGGTCGCGGTGGTGGCGAATTCGTGGCGGGCCGCTTCCAGCGGTGTGGCCCGGATCATGGCCAGGTCGTCTGCCCAGGTCTGGTTGAGGCCGCGCGGGGGCGGGGCGACGAAGTTCGGTCCGGATTGCGGGGTGTGCAGGGCGAGGGCGGCGTTCAGTTCGGTCTCGCGGCGAAGCCGTTCAAAGGCCGGCAGGAGCCGGGTGGCCCAGGCTCGCGGCAGCGGCCGGTCTTGGCCGGCGAGCGAGCGTAGCAGTAGGCAGAGGTCCATCGCGGGCGACAGTGCGAAGCGGCTGCGCAGCAGGTCCTCGATGGAGACTTCGAAGCGGAGCACGCTGTCATGCTGCCGCGGGACGTCTGTACCGATTCGTCCAGCGACGAATCATTGGTGAGTGGCGTGGGCGCACGGCGAGGCTGGGCGTCATGACCCCAACCGCCGAACCCGCGCAGGGCAACCACCGTGCCACCTACCGGGAGGTGCTGGCCGAGCCGCGATTCCGGCTGCTCTTCTCGACCCGCACCGTCGCGATCACTGCGGGCTCGCTGCGGATCACCACGTTCTCGGTGCTGGTCTTCGCGGCCACCGGCTCCGCGCTGTTCAGCGCACTGGCCTTCGGTATCGGCTTTCTCCCGCAGCTGTTCGGCTCGCTGCTGCTGGGCTCACTGGCCGACCAACTGCCGCCCCGCGCGCTCATCGTCAGCGGCTACGCCTTGGAGTGCACCGCCGCCCTGCTGCTCGCCCTGGTGCGGATGCCGATCGCGGCAAGCCTCGGTGTCGTGGCGCTGGTCGCCCTCGTCACACCGGTGTTCAGCGGCGCGTCGAGTCGGCTGGTCGCGCAGTGGCTGGAGGGCGACGCCTATGTACTGGGCCGTTCACTGAACAACATCGCTGCCTCCGGCGCGCAATTGTTCGGTCTGGCGCTGGGAGGTGCGGCCGTCGCGGTACTCGGCCCGCACCGTGCGCTCGCGGTAAGCGCCGCCCTCTACCTCGGCTGCGCGCTCGCCATCCGCATCCGGCTACCCCGGCTGCAGCTGGGAGAGTTCGGCAGCACGCCCGGCAGCGCTCGGGGCGATGGCGGGGCCGTCCGGGCAAGCCTGCACGGTGCCGGCCTGCTGCTGCGCGGACGCACGGTGCGACGACTGATGCTGGCGCAGTGGCTACCGTCCGCGTTCGTAGCGGGCGCGGAAGGCCTGATCGTCGCCTACGCGGGAGGACGCCACTTCGCGCCCGGCTGGTACGCGGTGCTGATGGGCTGTCTGCCGGTCGGCATGCTTGTTGGTGACCTGCTGGTGGGTCGACTGCTACGGCCACCCACCCGGGAGCGACTGGTGGTCCCGTTGATTGCGCTGATGGGATTGCCGCTGGTCGGCTTCGCTGCCGAGCCCGGAGTGGGCGTCTCGTCCTGTCTGCTGCTGCTCTGCGGCTTTGGATTCGCCTACGGTCTCGGCCTGCAACGGCCGTTCCTGGACGCCCTGCCGCAGGGTGGCCAGGGCCAGGCCTTCGGTCTGCTCGGCTCCGGCAGCATGATGCTGCAGGGCGTCGGGCCGGCCTGCTTCGGCTCGGTGGCCGCAGGCATCGGAACAGGTGGCGCAATCGCTCTGGCAGGCGGCGCGGCGTCGCTGACCGCCGGCTGGATTCTCAGCTGGCACCCGCCCACCTCCTCGGTCCCCGTCCCGAACTACTCAACGGGATCAGAGAACGGCACCGAACAGCATGCGTGTAGTTCTCCTGCGCAGTAACCGTCGCAGGTCGGGTCGGCCGCGAGCCGTCACGCACCCCACCCCCACGTCTCTCTGACAGACAGCCATTCCCGATAGTTCATTGTGTTGTTAGGAGTCCTAAGAGGGCATCTGATCTGGGTTGCTGGTGATTTGATCCATTCAAGTGACTGGGGCGCCGTTGGGTCGTTGCACGTCTCGTGAGTCCTCGGCGCCCGTATCGCAGCGACCTGTCCGATGCCCGTTGGGCTTTGCTCGAGCCGGTCTCACGGCGTGGCGGACGGGGTGGACCGGCCCGGGTACGACCGGCAGGTTGCCGCAGGCCGGCGTCGATCGCTCGCGTGCCCTTCGCGTTGGGGCCGCGTCTCAGGTGAGGAGGGCGAAGAGGTACAGGCCCCGCTCCCCTCCCACGGCGAGTTCGCCAGCAGCTCCCCAGGAACATGAGAGCAGCGCCCCTTCGGCTCGTGCCATGGTCACCGTGCGTTGATCCGCGACGGCCCAGATCCTCGCCGTCACGTCGGTGCTGGTGGTGGTGAGCCAGGTCCCGTCGGGCGAGATCGCCACCGAATTCACCTGGTCGGTGTGGCCGGTGAGGGTGGTCGTGCAGGTCTGGGTGTCCCGGTTCCAGATCCGCACGGTCTGGTCGTGGCCGGCGGTGGCGAGCCAGGTGCCGTCGGGCGAGATCGCCACCGAATTCACCTGGTCGGTGTGGCCGGTGAGTGTGGCCGTGCAGTTTCCCGTGTCCCGGTCCCAGATCCGCAGGTTCCCGTCGCCGCCAGCCGTCGCGAACCAGGTCCCGTCGGGCGAGATCGCCACCGAATTCACCTGGTCGGTGTGGCCGGTGAGGGTGGCGGTGCAGGTCTGGGTGTCCCGGTTCCAGATCCGCACGGTCTGGTCGTGGCCGGTGCTGGCGAGCCAGGTGCCGTCCGGGGCGATCGCCACCGAATTCACCTGGTCGGTGTGGCCGGTGAGTGTGGCCGTGCAGCTTCCCGTGCCCCGGTTCCAGATCCGTACCGCCCCGTCGTCGCCGGCGCTGGCGAGCCAGGTCCCGTCGGGCGAGATCGCCACCGAATTCACCCAGGCGGTGTGGCCGGTCAGTGTGGCGGTGCAGGTCTCGGTCTCCCGGTCCCAAATTCGCAGTCTTCTGCTGAGCCCGGCGGTTGCGAGCCAGGTGCCGTCCCGCGAGATCGCCACGGCACGCACCGATTTGGTCCGTCGGGAGAGCGAGCCGGTGTGAGCAACGGACGTTGCGTCCCAGATCCGCACGGTCCCGTCGTGGCCGGTGCTGGCGAGCCAGGTGCCGTCCGGCGCGATCGCCACTGAATGCACTGAGCTGTGGTGGCCGGTGAGGGTGGCAATGCAGGTCTCGGTCTCCCGGTGCCAGATCCGCACGGTCTGGTCGTCGCCGGCGGTGGCGAGCCAGGTGCCGTCGGGCGAGATCGCCACTGACAGCCCCCAGGAGGTGTGGCCGGTGAGGATGGCCGTGCAGTTCCCCGTGTCCCGGCGCCAGATCCGCACGCTCTGATCGTCGCTGGCGGTGGTGGTGGCGAGCCAGGTGCCGTCCGGGGCGATCGCCACCGATAGGACCCGGTCGGTGTGGCCGGTGAGGATGGCGGTGCAGGTCTCGGTCTCCCGGTGCCAGATCCGCACGGTCTGGTCGTCGCCGGCGGTGGCGAGCCAGGTGCCGTCGGGCGAGATCGCCACCGACTGCACCCGGTCGGTGTGGCCGGTGAGGATGGCCGTGCAGCTCCCTGTGGCCCGGTCCCAGATGCGCAATGCTCGGCCGTGGCCGGCGCTGGCGAGCCAGGTGCCGTCCGGCGAGATTGCCACCGCATTTACCGGGTTGGTGTGGCCGGTGAGCGTGGCCGTGCAGCTCCCTGTGGCCCGGTCCCAGATCCGCACTGTTCGGCCGTGGCCGGCGGTGGCGAGCCAGGTGCCGTCGGGCGAGATCGCCACCGACTTCACCAGGCCGATGTTGCCGGTGAGTGTGGCCGTGCAGCTTCCCGTGCCCCGGTCCCAGATCCGCACGTCCCCGTCACCGCCGACGGTGGCAATCCAAGTGCCGTCGGGCGAGATCGCCACCGACGACACCTCGTCGGTGTGGCCGGTAAGAGTGCGTTGCAGTGCCGGGGAGGGGGCGTCGGGCAGGGGCCATCGGTTGGCGAGGCAGGGGCGTTGGGCGGGATCCTGTCGGCGCGCGGTGATCTGTGGCTGCCAGTGCCGGTGTATGTCGAGACGGGTGTGCAGGACGCCGGTGAGGGCGTGGGGTGGGTCGGTGGGGGTGAGGAGGTGGGCCGTTTGGGCGAGGCTGCGGGCCAGGGGGCGGGCGTGGGGGGTGTCGATGCGGGTGAGGTCGCTCCAGGGAGCGCTCGGGCCGCGCTGGGTGAGGCGGGTCTCAACCCAGCGCAGGTCGCCCGCCACCGCCTCGGCGGAGGTGGTGCGTCCGGCTGCGAGGAAGTGGTCGATGAGGTGGTCGAGGAGGTAGCCATCCTGCAACTGCCACCAGGCGCGTTCGGGATCGGGTGTGGTGGGGGCGAGGGGCTGGGCCGGGGGCAGGGGCGCTGCTATGGCGTCGAGCAGGAGGCCGTTGAGGCGGGTCAGGCCCGCGGTGCCGAGCTCGCCGCGGAGGTAGTCACGGATGACGTCGTGCAGGCTGATCCTGCCGCCGTGCTGCGGGTCGAGGGTGAGCAGGGAAAGCTGTTCGAGGTCCCGGCACAGGACGCGTGTCTGGTCCTCGGTCAGTTGGCCGCTTGCCTGCCACAGCAGGGCGACGACGGTGACGGGGATGGACTCGTCCTCGGCGAAGATACCGAGCTCGGTGAAGCGGTCCGGGCTGCCGGGCCGCAGCAGGGTTGTTGCTGCCTCGATCGAGGCCTTGACGGCCTGGTTGCGCAGGCGAGGGTCGTCCAGATCCCAGGTGGCGGCGGGATCGTCCACGGCAACGGGCCCGTTGCCGCGCAGCCGGTGAAGGATCCGCTCAGCGGTGGCGGTGGGATCGGCGCCGGCGGCGCACTGTTCGGCGATCAGGCGGTTCGTCAGGCGCAGCAGCAGGGCCCAGCGGCCCGTGGCCTTCAGCAGGGCGTCCACCACGGGCTCGGGCAGCGTCGGCAGGGTCCAGGTCAGCACGGCCCTGGCCTGGGCGTGGGACATCTGGTCGACGGGTATGCGCTGCGCGCCGGGTGGCAGCAGCGTGGGGTTGCGGGTGGTGACCAGCCGTACGCAGCGGCGGCCTCCTGTCAGGAAGGGGTCGAGCTGCTCGGCTTCCCACACGTCGTCCAGGACGAGCAGGGTGCGAGGGCGCTGGTCGAGGAGCCTGCCCAGATGGGCGCCGGCCAGGTCCGGATCGTCGAACTCGGTGGTGTCGCCGGTGATGAATCGGGTGACTTCGACGACCTTGGCCGCCAAAGCCGCTCGTCCGCGGACGTCCCGGCCGATGGTGACGAGATAGATACGGGACCGGAACCGCCACCGCACGCGCCGCCGGGCGCACACGGCAGTCGCCAGGGTGGTCTTCCCGAACCCTCCCGCCCCCCACAGGGAGGTGGTGATGCCTACGGCGCGGCCGCCGCGGCACACGGCCGACACCGTGGTGCGGGTCTGGGCCCGATCGACGAACCAGTCCGGGACGGCCACGGGCGGGGGTGGCGGGGGATCGTTCAGGGCCACTGGGGGACGCAACTGCAGCCACGCCGCGATACCGCCTGCCACGACGGCCAGTGGCCCGAAGACGCCGACCGACCACCACGGGTGCTGCCGGAGCTCATCCAGCAACCCGGGCCAGCGCGAGGCAGCCGTTGCGGCGTTCCCCGCCAGGGCCAGCACGATCGCCAGTGCAATGCCCAGGCTGGCAAGCGCCACGATTGCCGCCATCCACGCACGCACCCGCCCACCCCCGGCACCCGATCTCCTGCGCTGGACCCTAGCGACCGGGCACTCATGCCATCAGCGGAACGTCACAAGACCCATAGATGCCCATCTACGGGGTTCGGTTGCCCGTTCCAAGATGAGACACCTGGTCGGAGTACGGGAGCGGGGCCATGAAATGGCTTGGTTGAAGGTGACGGTGTGCCTTCCTGCGGAGGCCGGGGACGATAGGGAGGCGGCGCTGGCCGCTGCCCTCGCTCCGTTCGACATGGACTCATGGACACCCGCGAGCTCGCCCCGCGCGTTCAGCGCTACACCCGCGCCTACGGCCTCCCCGAGGGGGCCGACGGAGCCGAACTGCTCAACTCCCTCGCCGAGCAGGCCGGCTTCACCCTTCGAGACCAACAGATCACCACCGCCGGAGAACGCGCTGTCGCTGCCGTGGCCTCAGCCCTCAGACCCGAACTCGTGCCAATCATGCCTTCGCCGACCCCGAAGACTTGATCACTGCCGTCCGACGCAGCCTCCGCCAGCTCCAGTACCGCCACGACGTCCTCGACGGCTGCCTCACCGGCACCGGCCTCCGACGCCGGCCACCATGACGACATCACGCATTCAAGGTCAGGTAGCCATGGCGGGCTCCAACAGTTCACTGGGCGAACTTGTCGACGGCGGTGGTGACCATGGCGGGGCGAGGCGGTAGAGCAGGCACAGTCGGCGCGCCTCCGGCTCCTCGGAGGCCCCCGGCGGACCCGGGGCCCAGCGGGTCGTCGATCGGCAGGAAGACGGCCGCCCGGTCGTCGGGGAACGCGGCCGTTCGATCCTTGAGGTACCGCCGGACCTGTCGCTTCGCCCGCGGCGCACGTCCGTGGTGCGATGGAACTGGGGGCGGAAAGGAGAGCGATCATGCCCGCAGCGAAGCGAACGAGTGTCGCCGCCTCGGTGTCGGTCCGCCCGCTGGTTGAGCCGGACCTGGATCGGGCCGACGAGATCTTCAGGGTCGCCTTCGGGACCTTCCTCGGGGCCCCTGAGCCGGAGACGTTCTTCGGGACCGCCGACTATGTCCGCACCCGCTGGGCGGCAGATCCGCACGCGGCCTTCGCAGCGACCGTCGAGGGCGAGGTCGTCGGATCGAACTTCGCCGCCAACTGGGGCAGCGTCGGGTTCTTCGGCCCGCTGACCGTACGTCCGGATCTGTGGGACCAGGGCATCGGCAGGCGCCTCATGGAACCGGTCATGGCCTGCTTCGACACCTGGGAGAACCGCCACCTCGGCCTGTTCACCTTCTCGCACAGTCCCAAGCACCTCGAGCTCTACCGCCGGTACGGTTTCTGGCCCCGATTCCTTACAGCCATCATGAAGAAACAGGTCGCCGTCAGTGCCGCAGTCCCCGGCCGAGTGCTGTACGGCGAGCTGACCGCCGCTGAGCGGCCCGACGCACTGAGCCTCAGTCGCACACTGACGGGGGCCGTGTACGAGGGCCTGAGCTTGGAGCGCGAGATCATGGCCACACAGGCGCAGGGGCTCGGTGACACCATCCTCCTCGAGGGCGCCGACTCCGACCTCGACGGTCTGGCTGTCTGCCACTGCGGAGCGGGGTCGGAGGCGGGTGAGGACGTGTGCTTCGTCAAATTCGGCGCCGTACGCCCTGGCCCGGACGCCGCGGACCGGTTCGAACGACTGCTGAATGCGTGCGAGCAACTGGCCACCGAGAAGGGACTGGGGCAACTGGACGCCGGAATGAACCTGGCCCGCCAGGATGCCTACCGGCGCATGGTCGACCGCGGTTTCCGTACCTGGCTGCAAGGCGTGACCATGCACAAGCCCAACGAACCTGGCTACAACCACCCAGACGCCTACGTGATCGACGACTGGCGCTGAGTCCGCCGCCATACTCGGCTTCGGGGAAGACCCGATGCCGTCAGGAGACGACTGACACCAGGACTCCAGGCAACGACCTGCCGCTGACCGCCCGTCACCGTTCCTGCTGACCTTGAATGCGTGATGTCGTCATGGTGGCCGGCGTCGGAGGCCGGTGCCGGTGAGGCAGCCGTCGAGGACGTCGTGGCGGTACTGGATGGCGGAGGCCGCGTCGGACGGCAGTGATCAAGTCATCGGCGTCGGCGAAGGCACGATTGGCCACGGTGGTGCGTCGCGGGACGGACCAGATGCCCTCGACCGGGTTGAGGTCGGGTGCATAGGGCGGCAGTTGGAAGACAGTGAGCCAGTCGCGGTCGGCGATGTAGCGGCGCATGCCGGCGGTGAGGTGGGTGTTGAGGTTGTCCCAGACCAGCACAATCGGACCGCCAAGCTGCTGGTGGGCAGTCTGCATCAGGTCGCGGTAGTCCTTCCAGGAGAAGCTTTTGCGCCCATCGGGCCGGGCGTCCGGGCAGGGCCGGTGGATCAGCCGCGAGGACTCGCCGGCCTTGTAGCAGGCCAGGGCGGCCACCGATAAGCGGCGGCGGGAGCAGCCCCGCACGCGGACCACAGGGGTGTGGCCGCGGCGGGACCAGGTGCGGGTGGTCGGCGACGTCATCGAGAATCCGGCTTCGTCCTCGAAGACGAGCCAGGCGTCGAGCGCCGCCACGGTCCTTCACCTGCGGCCAGGTCACCTTCATCCAGCCGGCCACCACGTTCTCGTCCCGCTCGACCACCCGCCGGGCGGGGACCTGGCAGTTCCAGCCGTGCCGCTTGAGCAGGGCGGCCACCCCTTGCACGGTGTAGCTCCAGTGAAAGCGGCGCCCGATCAGTGTCTTGATCCGCGACAGGGTCCACGTCTGGTCCGGACACCCATGTGCCACCGGCCCCTTGGCCAGCTCACGCTCCAGCACGGCGAACAGTTCGCCGCTGAGCAGCGGCAGCGATGCCGGGCCCTTCGAGGCGGCCGTCGTGCAGTTCGCCGGCGTCCTCGAGGCGAGCGAGCATTGCCGTCCGGGCGGCCGTGACGCTCGGCTCGTCGACGGCGGCCGCAGTCGAGGAGCCGAGTAGTTCAGCGGCCGTCTGGTCGGGGTGGGCCGCCTGGGCGGTGGCGAACTCCACGGTCACTCCCAGCCCATCTCTGTGTACAGCCGACCCGCGAGGATGCCCTCAATCGCTGCTTGGGTGTACGGAACGACCTCCGCGGGAAGATCCTGCGGCTGCCACCACCGCCACTCCACGCACCGGTGGGGCTCCAGTACCTCGGGGGTGCCGGACCAGGCTCGGGCCCGGAACACCAGCTGGATGCACGGCCGTGCACCCGGAGAGTGAGCGGTTGTTGGCGTGCCCGGTGGCGCGCATCGCCCTCACGTTTGGCGCGGTATGCGCGATGATCGCGGGCGCCACAACCCCGCGGTGATCGGGCAGCGACCGGCCACCAGGACGCGGGCAAGACGGCGCGGTCGGCGACCTCGGTTGCCGACCGCGCCGCGCATCCCCGCGGTTGGGCTGGGCCGTGTGCTTGGGACACGTCTCCCACTACACCTTGTGGTGGCGGTGATGCTGGCCCTGGTCTGGGGCCATCCGCTCCAGACGTCATGGACCGGACCGGCCGGAGGATTGGCCGTGTCGCCGGCGGGTGCCCGTTTTCCGGGGACAGCGGGCGACCGCGCGTTTGGACTGTCCAGTCTGCGAGGCCCGGGGGAAGCGGACTGCCTCAGGACGAGAGCAGCTCATCGGTCCTGGGCTTGCTGGCTGCTCAGGATCAGGTTCCGGCGTCGTCATGTCCCATGGTGCGGACGTATGCGCCGGGACGGCATACTGCTGTAGCGCCCCGGCGATCTCCGAACCATGGAGCGTTGGGGCTGTGAATCTTGACGCCATCAGTGCACCACACCCAGATGCGATAGCGCTCCGGTCCGTTTCCGTCGCACCAGCCCCACACCGATGTTCCGGATGAGCTGTAGTGACAGTCATGAATCCAGTCGTTGGCCGAGGCCGTTCCGGAACCGGCGAGGCCTGAAAGCATGGTCGCGGCAAGCCCCACAGCTGCCGCCATAGCACGAACGCGCACGTATGACTCCCTCGATGTCTCACGGAGAGTGCCCCCGTGAGTTGCCTTGTCGTGCAGCAATACGCGCCATTGACCCTCGGTCGGTTCCGGAGCAACGCGCGCCAAGAATGGGTCGGGAACGTCAGGCGTCCGAGCCCCAGTAGCTGTCCACGTACTTGCCGGTGGGACAGGTTGCGGTCGCACCGCGTCGGTCGCCGTACCAGGGCGCGTTCGGACTGGAGACCACGATCCGGTTCCCGCAGTCGGCCCAGATGCGATAGCGCTCCGGTCCGTTTCCGTCGCACCAGCCCCACACCGAGGTCCCTGAGGTCCTGAAGTAGCAGTCGTCCTCATCCTGCACTGCGGCGGAGGCCGTAGTGAAGCCGCTCATTCCAAGCGCGGTGACAAGGACGATGCTCCCTGCCAGGACCCGAAACTTCTTGCGCATTTGCTGCGTTCCCCCTCTTTTTGCGTGCGGCAGCGCTGGTGTCCGCCGCGCTACTTGAGTGCGTTCCTTCGTGAACGAGCCCGCCGGCAGAAATCTGACGTGGATCGATCACCGATTCCTGTGAAGGTCAATCCACAACGACGACCGGGCTGCTCAGAGCCTGCTGGTGCGGATCGGTTGCGGCAACAGCAATCGGCTGTCCCGGACAGTCCACTCCTGTCCGACCTGGTCAGCGCCTTGTCCCGATCGTGTCCCAGCCATGGTGACTGCCCAGCCACGAACCGCGCCGCACCGGCAGCCGTACACGCCCAACCCACGCCCTGCCGCACCGAGCGGACTGACTTGCGGTGCGAGCGGGGCCCATGCTCGTGCACCGTGGAGCGGGGCCGTCGAGGGCAGGAGGGTCCGCACACCCGCGTCCCGGGGATGGGCCGGAGGGCTCTGCGATTGCCGGGCGTCGTACTGACCGGCCCGGATGGTCCGGCCGGTCACAGACCCGGGGCCTGCTGCCCGGTCCGGTCTTTCAGGTCCCGCTCCTGCAGCAGTCGGGCGGTCTGCTCGGACACCGGTGCGGCCAGCAGGGCGGTGACCAGATCGACGAGCCGGCTTGTGAACAGCCGGTCGTCCTTGCGAGGGCGGGCGGCGGCTCGGGCAGCGAGTTCTGCGTGGCAGAAGCGCAGGGTCGTGAAGCGGGTGTGGAGCACCGCGGTCGACTCGGGAGGCAGCAGAGGCTCCACCAGGCGCCGCCAGGCGTAGATGCTCGACTCCTCGTTCGGTACGACGAGTTCTACCAGGGGCTCGGGCCGGTTGAGCAGTTCGGCCACGATCTGCAGGAATGCGCGGCCGCCGTCGGGATCGGTGAGTTTCGCGGCGGCCGGCAGCACCAGGGCGGCGGCGAGGGAGCGGAGATCGACGGTGCCGCTGTCCTCGTACTGCTGCAGCAGCACCTCCCGGCGGGCGTCCACGGCCGGGGTGTGTTTGTCGAGTACGGCCCGCAGCAGACCTGCCCGGTCGCCGAAGTGGTACTGCAGGGCCATCGCGTTGCGCTGGCCGGCGGCCCGCTTGATCTCGCTGAGCGAGACCCCGTCGACACCCTTCTCCGCGAACAGCTGCTCGGCGGCCCGTATGAGTGTGCCGCGGGTGTCACGGGGCTTCCGGCTCCGGGCCGACGCATCCGGCTCTGGGGTCTCATGGGCTGTCACGGTCGCCCATGATACTGTCATCCGCCAGAGTGATACGGTCGCATTAAATGCTAAAGCGAGCTCCTGAATATCGGGGCTTGTCCATTTCCTCGGACTTCAAGACCGATCCCGACGTCCAGCGGCAACCAGCCCGGATCGCCGCTGGCGCCGTCCTGCGCCTGAATGGAGGACGCCAGTGAAGGCACTGACTTTCCACGGCCGCCACGACATCCGGTACGGGGACGTTCCCGACCCGGCCGTCACCAGCCCCACCGACGCGGTCGTCCAGGTCACCACAGCCGGTATCTGCGGCAGCGACCTGCACATCTACGGCGGCAATCCCTTCAGCCCGGAGCTGGGCTACACCCCGGGACACGAGTGCGTCGGCGTGGTCGTCGACACCGGCAGCCAGGTCGCCCGGTTCAAGCCTGGCGACCGGGTCCTGGTTCCCGCCTCGGCCGGCTGCACCCTGTGCAGAGCGTGCGCGGCCGGGCTCACCGCCAGGTGCGAGCGCGCCCGGTCCTCGACGGACCTCTGCTACGGAGTGAGCCCACACCTCCAGGGCAGTCAGGCCCAGGCTCTGGCCGTGCCCCATGCCGAGGTCAACCTGGTGCACCTGCCCGAAGGTATCTCCGACGAGGCCGCCGTCGTCCTGACGGACAACGCCCCCACCGCCTGGTACGGCTGCCGCCGCGCCCGCATCCAGCCCGGCGAAACGGTTCTGGTCATAGGCCTCGGACCGGTCGGCCTCATGGCCGCCCAGTCTGCCTTCGCCATGGGCGCCGCCCGTGTGCTGGGCGCGGACCTGGTCGCCGAGCGCCGCGCCTTCGCTGCCACCCTGGGCATCGAGCCGGTCGAGGGCGAGGATGCACGGACAGCCGTCCGGGAGATGACCGCAGGACGCGGACCGGACGCCGTGGTAGAAGCTGTGGGCTCGGACGCCACCATCCAGCTCGCCCTCAAAGCCGTCCGGCAGGCAGGACGAGTCAGCGTGATCGGGGTCAGCCAGAACAAGGCGTTCCCCCTCCACATGGGACTTGCCCAGGTGAAGGAGCTGGAGTTCGCCATCGGGCTGTGCTCGGTCCACTACGAACTCCCCGCCCTGATCGCGCTCACCCAGGCCGGACGGATCACGCCGGAGGTCGTGGTCTCCCACCGCTACGCCCTCTCCGAGGGCCCGGCGGCATACGAGCTGTTCGACAGCCGCGCCGATGGTGTTCGCAAGGTCCTTCTCGACCCCACCCGCTGATCCCTCTCGTTGCTGCCGTCGCGTCAGGCACCTCGGACGGCGGCAGCACTACCCCCTACGGCCGTCGCACACCGGCGCAGCCCGCGCAGCACGCGGTCACGGCGGTCACCGACCCCTGGCAACCGCGGCTGCGGGGTGCACTGTCAGTGGTCGAGGGGAAGGTCGCGGTGCTCGGCGCAGCGGCCGTAGAAGTCGGCCCGCACCGCAAGCAGCACCCGCAGGCGGCTCTGCGGTTGTCGGGCCGTCAGGAGCAGGTCGATGAAGCGGACGCGTTCCGCCGGGTCGTGGCGCGCCCGCGGCCTGGCCGGGATCCGCACGGCCCTTGCGGCAGGCACCTTCAACGAGGACGTCATCGTGTTGGAGGCCCGCAAAGCGGCCCAGGCAGCCGGGCGGGCACCGCCCCGTCACCGCCGGCAGCCTCGCCTCGGAGCCGTTGGATCTGTGCCCGGCCCAGGTCACGCCCCTGACCTCGCGCCGTCTCGCCCGCGTCTTGCACGCCGATCAGCGACCCCTGCCTCGCCTGGAGCAGTGGACGAGCTGTTGCAGCTCCGCCGGAAGCACTCTTCATGACCACTGCCCATCACGCTCTGACCGCACAGGCATCCGACGCGGCGGTCGTTTCAATCGCCCAGCCGTTTGCAACACCTCATGAATACAGAGAACCTGCAGCATGATCAGCGGGCGGCGCGGTGTTTCACGGGCGACCACCTATGAAGCGGCGCCCCGGGCAGCGTTGTGCCGCATGCCACTACGCGGCTCAGGAGGTCCGGGCGTGGTGGTCCAGCAAGAGAGTCAGCAACTGCACGAACTGGTCGCGTTCGGCCGGACTCAGCGGCGCGAGCAGTTCGTCGTGGAGGTCGTCCAGGACCTTGTCGAGCAGGCTTAGGTGACGGCGGCCTCGGGGGGAGATCGTGATGATGTTGCGGCGCCGGTCGTCGGGATCCGGCACCCGCTCGACGAGGTCGCGCTCGGCCAGTTCGTTGAGCACGCCGACCATGTCGCTGCGGTAGATGCCGGTGCGCCGGCTCAGCGTCGCTTGGCTGCCGGGCCCGAAATCCTGCAGTGAGGCGAGCACGGCGTAGTGCCACTTGCGGGCGTCGGCCTGGGCTGCCAGCCCCTCGTTAATCAGCCGGTCCGACCGCGCGGACAGCTGCGACAACAGTCGGCTCGCCCGTCGGCGCAGCCTGTCGGGCGTCTTGGGCGCGCCGTCGTCGGGCATGTCCGCGGCCTCGGGTCTGGTCATGGCATCCACTCTTCCCATTGCGTTAGTCCGACTAACGATATACGTTCACTGGTGCCTAAACCGTTAGTGCCACTAACGCTAGATTGAGTGTACTCCGACGAAGGAAGCTCTTGCCCACCAAGACACTGCAGATTCCCACCGCGGACGGCCAGGCCGACGCATTCGCCGCCTTCCCCGACCACGGCAAGCGGCACCCAGGGGTGCTGATGTACGCCGACGGCTTCGGCATCCGGCCCGTGCTGCGGGAGATGGCCCGCGAACTGGCCGGGCACGGGTACTACGTGCTCGTCCCCAACTTCCTCTACCGGCACGGCCCGGCACCACTGATCGAACTTCCCGAGCACATCGGAGAAGAGGTCCGGCCCTCGGTCATGGCCCAGCTGATGCCCTTGCTCGAGGCGCTCACCGCCGAACGTGTCCTGAGCGACGCCGACGCCTACCTCAGGTTCCTCACCACCCAGCCCGAGGTCGGCGCCGGACCGGTCGCGGTGACCGGCTACTGCATAGGCGGCCTGCTGGCGATGCGCACCGCCGCGGCCCACCCCGGCCAGGTGGCCGCCGTCGCCGGATTCCACGGCCCCGTGGGCGCCGACGGGCCCGACAGCCTGCACCGCCTCCTCTCCAAGCTCACCGCCCAGGTCCACCTCGGCCACGCCGAAACCGACATGACGCCCGAGGCCCTCGGCGAGCTCAACCAGGCCCTGGATGCCGCAGGTGTCGGCTACACCTCCGAGATCTACCCCGGCACCATCCACGGCTTCACCATGTCCGACACCGACGCCTTCAACCCCGCCGCACTGCAGCGCCATTGGGACCGCCTGCTGCCCCTCCTCGACCGCACCCTGGCCAACGGCTGAGGCTCCGGCCCGGAAACCAAACCCGAAGTGCACGGCTTCGCAGCCCGTAGCTCGCACGCCAGCCGCAACGCGGACGCGGCGGCCGGGACCTGGTGATCGTGGTCATGCGCCGCAATCGCGGGTACCTGGTGGGAGCTTCCTCAGCGACGAGCCGGTACCGCGGCGGCCGCACCCTGCGCAAGGTCAGTGGTTGCGGCGCTGGACCAGCAGTCGAACTGTCCAGCGGGCGCGAAGAAGTCTTCCCGGGAGACGGGGTCCCGGTAGCACTCGCGGAAAATGCCACGGAGTAGGACCTGCGAGGATGCGGAATTTCCGGAGGGCGTGGTACGTGGTCACGATCCCTCCGCCACGGCGGCTGCGGCCGTCTGTTCGTCGTGCTCGCACAGCATCCGCGTTGTGCGACCCGTCAGGCTCAGCCTGATCGAAAAGGCTTTGCAGTGCCGCGAAGCCTGCAGGTACGCTCCGCTCCAGCCCGGGGCGCGAGGCGGACTTCCGTGGCACGGCCGAGCCCAGTTGTCGGCAAAAGGCCATGTCCAGCGTGAAGTTGCACGCTGACGAAGTTGATATCGACTCGTCACTCGTCGGCCGGACGGTCGCGGCGCAGTCTTCCCGGTAGGCGGATCCCGCGGTCAAGAAGGTCCGTTCCGCTTTTACTGACAACTCCACAAACACTGATGATCACGCGGTGGCGACCTCTGCCCGACCTCCACAGCGCCGCCGCCGCAACAACCTACGGGCCGGAACTCCGGCCGAAGGAGCCGAAGCAACTATGGAATCCCAAGAGTGCACCGACGTCTGGTTCCGGACGCACCTGCCACTCGAAGAAATCGCGGCAGTGCTCGATGCACCAGTTCGCATCACCGACGGGGAGAACTACTGGGAGTGGGTCATTGCCGACCTCGCGGGCGTCGAGATCGACATCACGCGCACCCACACCACGGCGCCCGAGAAGACCGACACCCGAATCTTCCGGGTCGCAGGGCCCTCGGACGAGCGCGAGCTTCCCCAGCGCACACTCCGTCAGCTCGTCGCTGGCCTCCAGCGCGCCGGTATGGATCCGATCTACCTGGGCAGGTGGAAGTATCGGGAGGGCAACGACTTCGACTACGTGGTCCACGAGAAGATCACGGCTCAGGAATCCCCGCTCTCGCAGTGACGCCTCCCTGCCTCTGACAGGAGTTCACCAAGTCGCCGGCGACGACGATCGGGGCACGGTCCGACGGTGGTCCTGGTCCGCAACCCGGCACGGCAGGGGCGCGCAGGCATCCGACAGGCGGGGGACGGGATTGTCGGCCGGAAGTCGGCACGTTTGTGACAGTCACGCGACATGCGGCCGTGGCCTCCGCCCCGGCCCGGTGGGAAGTCGTGATCGGCTTCCGGCCGCCCGTCCCAATTCGGCGGTCTCGACTGTCAGTTCATCCCTTGGTTCTAGGGTTGGCGGCATGGCGCTGCAACTATTGAGCTGAACTTCAAAGCCCGGGACGACTCGGCGCTGGGCCGGTTCTGGGCGGAGGCGCTCAACTGGGTTGTTTCCAGCGAGGAACCCAGTGCGACGAGCGTCAAGCCCGTGGGTTCCGCCTGGCCGGACCTCGCCGCCGTCCGCGTGGATATCATCGCCGTCCCGGCCCATCCATGACCTTCCCGGCGGAAAACGACGTCTCATGCCGGATGGTTCACACCGGGGCGTACGCAATCTTTGGGCAGTCCCCGGCCGCCACTGCGAGCAGTCATCAGGCGCTGGGCTCACGCTTCGTCTGCGCGCCTTGAGGGGTACACGACTGAAGGGCCAAGGCAGGTGGCTGCCTTGACCCTTCACGACGTCCGCACTACACGTCAGCCGATGGCGATACGTGTTTGCCGGTAGCCGGCGGGAGCGGTGGTCTCTGTGCCGGATCCTGCAAGCGCGGTCTTGCTGCTGGCGTAGAAGCGAACGGAATCGTCGGACTTCACGGCCCAGATGTCCGGGATGGCTTCCCCGTTCGCGTCCGGGGTACCGATCTGGAGCGGATGTTCGAGCTGGCCCAACCGGAGGCGTCGCAGCCATCGACGCAGGTGAGAGCAGTCGTAACCCTTGCCTGCGTGGAGCTCATCACGGGGAGCAGGCCTCGCTGTCGTGCACGTTCGCCCCCGAGATACCGACGGACAGGGGCAGACCGGTCCGCTCGGTGATCAAATGGATCTTCGAGCCGTACTTGCCCGGGTCGACAGGATTCTGGCCTGTCAGGCGTCCTGGTCCATCGTCGGTCGCAAGCGTTGCAGCAGGGCGTAGAGCGTCGCGCTGTCGGCTTCGCCCAGGGCGTCGAGGGCGCCGTGGGTCTCCTGCATCTCCTCACGCACGCGGCGGATGATCTGGCGGCCCGCGTCGGTCGCGATGACGTTCTTCACCCGGCGGTCCGCGGGGTCGGCTTCACGGCGTACCAGCTCGCGGGCCTCCAGGCGGTCCACGATCCCCGTGACGTTCGACGCGTCGCACACCAGCAGGGTGGCGATTCCGCGCATCGGCAGCGGGCCGTCGAGCTGGGCGAGGACCTTGGCCTGCATGGCGGTGAGGCCGTGATGGGCGGCGGCGGCAGCGAAATCGCGCCATTGGGCGGTGCCGATGGCGGCGAGCAGTTCCAGCAGCTGCAGCTTGGTGGGTGCCTGCGGGGTGGTGGCGCTCATGCCTGGAGCGTACTCAAGATGCTTCTCATTATCAATTATTTACTTGACTACCTTAAGTATTAGGCTCTACCGTCCCGGGGAGTACTTGATGTCATCAAACATCAAAGATCTGAAGCATTGAGAAGGTCCCGCCACCCATGAGCCACTCCGTATCCAGCCCTGGGCAACGGAACGAGACGGTCATCGTCTTCGCCCTGAGCCTGGCCGCCATGGTCGTGTCGATGATGCAGACCCTGCCTGTCCCGATCCTGGGCCTGATCCAGGGCGACCTCGGCACCTCGACCGCCAACGTCAGCTGGGTGACCACCGCCACCCTGCTTTCCGCCGCCGTCTTCACCCCGCTGCTCGGCCGCTTCGGCGATCAGCACGGCAAGAAGCCCACCCTGGTGGCCGTGCTCGTCGTCATGGTCGCGGGCTCCGTCATCGCCGCGGTCGCGAGCTCACTGCCGCTGCTGATCCTGGGCCGGGTGCTCCAGGGTGCCGCCACCGCGATCTTCCCGCTGGCCCTTTCTGTCCTGCGTGAAGAGGTCCGGCCGCAGAAGCTGCCCGGCGCCATGGCACTGGTCAGCGGCACCCTCGCGTTCGGCAGCGGGCTCGCGCTCGTCGCCACGGGCCTGCTCACCTCCGGCGAAGAAGCGGACTACCGCAACGCCTTCTGGATGGCGACCGGATTCGCGGTCCTTGCCCTGATCGCCGTCGTATCCCTGGTCCCGGCGACCCGGCACAAGACCGGCGGACGCACCGACTTCCTCGGCGCGCTGACCCTCGGCATCGCCCTGCTGCTGCTCCTGCTGCCGATCTCCCAGGGCCACGAGTGGGGCTGGGCCTCCGGCCGCACGCTGGGCACCTTCGTCGGCGCGGTCGTCATGACCGCGATCTGGATCCTGGTCGAGCTCAAGGTCCGCGAGCCCCTCGTCGACATGCGGATGTTCGTCCACCGCCCGGTCCTCATGGCCAACCTGGCCGGCATCCTCGTCGGCTTCGGCATGTTCGCCAACTTTCTCGGGGTCTCCTACCTCGTGCAGATGCCCGAGGCGCTCAGCGGCTTCGGCTTCGACGCGTCCATCCTGCGCGCATCCGTCGAGTTCCTGCTGCCCGGCGCGATCGTCTCCCTGCTCGCCTCGCCCATCGGCGGCAGGCTCGTCCGCCACCGCGGCCCCCGGTACGTGCTCGGCATGGCCGCCGCATTCGGGGCCGCCGGCTTCGGCTGGCTGGCCCTCGACCACGCCCACACCGCCTCGGTCATCGGAGCCGGCCTCATGACCGGCGCGGCCGTCAGCTTCGGCTACGCCGCCATGCCCGCCGTCATCATGGCGAGCGTCCCGCACCACCAGAGCGGCATCGCCAACGGCATCAACTCGATCTCCCGTTCCACCGGCAGCGCGATCGGCAGTGCCGTCGTCACCACGATCCTGGCGTCCAAGACCATCGAGCACCTGCCGGCGGGCGTTCCGCCGCTGCCCGCCGAATCCGGGTTCACTCTCACCTTCGGCATCGGGGCTGTCGCCTTCGCGCTGGTCGCGGTGATCAGCCTGCTCGGACTGCGCGGACAGCACGGCCTCCGGGTCGTCGAGGCGGGTGAGGCAAGCGCGGGAACCTCATCAACTCCGGCCGTGGAGACGGTCGTTGCTGTCCCGGCCGGGGCCGGGTTCCACGGCTTGGTACGGGACGCCGACGGCGAGGTGCTGGGCGGTGCAGCCCTCGCCCTCGTCTCGCCGGATGGACGGCAAGTGGGCCGCACGATCTCCCACCCCGACGGCCGGTACGCACTGGACGCCCCGACCGGTGGCCCGTACGTCCTGATCGCGATCGCCGACGGCCATCAGCCGCAGGCCGCCACGGTCATGGCGGCGGCCACCCCGGTTGCGTACGGCGTCAGGCTCCCCCGCGCCACAGGACCGGCCGGTCTGCAGGTGCGAGGCACAGTACGCGCCGGGGAGGGCGGCCGCCGACTGCCCGATGCCCGGCTGACGCTGGTGGACGCCGCCGGGAACGTGGTGCGCACCACCAGCACGGACGCCGACGGCGCGTACGCCTTCACCGACCTGACCGCGGGGGAGTACTCGCTCATCGCCGCCGGCTACCCGCCCGTGGCGTCGACGCTGGCCGTCGCCGAGGGCCGCGGTACGGACCGCTTCGACATGACACTGGCGCACCACGCTACGCAGTAGGCGGCGGTGTCCGGGACCACAGGGCAGCTCGCCGGACTGGCGGAATGCCGTGACCGCCCGGACGGTCGACCCCTGTACGCATTCAATGCGCGTTACACATATCTACTGAGACTGACACAAGGAGCACCCCCATGACCGTCACTACGTCTTCCGCCTCCCGTGCGGCCGAGATCCTGTCCCGGCCTGTCGCGTTGAACGGCCTGACCGTCCCGAACCGCATCGTGATGGCGCCGATGACACGCATGTTGTCCCCGGGCGGCGTCCCGGGTGAGGACGTGCGGTCCTACTACGCTCGTCGCGCCGCTGCGGGTGTCGGCCTGATCGTCACCGAGGGGACCTATGTCGGCCACGAGTCGGCCGGGTCGAGCGACCGTGTGCCGCGGTTCCACGGTGAGGAGCAGTTGGCGGGGTGGACGAAGGTCGCCGAGGCCGTTCACGCTGCGGGCGGCACGATCGTGCCGCAGCTGTGGCACATCGGCATGGTGCGCAAGCAGGGCGATGGGCCCTACGCCGAGGCACCCGCCATCGGCCCCTCCGGCATCCGCGTCGACGGCACCGAGAACGCCGGCAAGGCGATGACCCGGCGCGACCTGGACGACGTCATCAGTGCCTTCGCCGAGGCTGCCGCGGCTGCCGAACGCATCGGCTTCGACGGCGTCGAACTGCACGGCGCCCACGGCTACCTCCTCGACCAGTTCCTGTGGGCGGGGACAAACCGCCGTACCGACGCCTACGGCGGCGACCAGGTGGCCCGTACGAGGTTCGCGGCCGAGATCGTGGCCGCGGTCCGCGAGAGCGTCTCGCCCGACTTCCCGGTGATCTTCCGCTACTCGCAGTGGAAGCAGGAAGCCTACGACGCGAGGCTCGCCGAGACACCGGAGGAGCTGGAGGCGATCCTGACCCCGCTCGCCGCGGCCGGCGTCGACGCCTTCCACGCCTCCACCCGCCGCTACTGGCTCCCGGAGTTCGAAGTCTCGGACCTGAACCTGGCAGGCTGGACCAAGAAGCTCACCGGCAGGCCCGCCATCACCGTCGGTTCGGTCGGCCTCGACGGCGACTTCATCCGCGCGTTCGCGGGCGAGGGCGCCGAGATCGGCAGCATCGACAATCTCCTCGACCGCATGGAGCGCGACGAGTTCGATCTGGTCGCCGTCGGCCGCGCCCTCCTCCAGGATCCGCAGTGGGCGGCAAAGGTCCTGGGGGACCGGTTCGAGGAGCTGAAGCCGTACGACGCGGCGGCGCTGAAGACGCTGAGCTAGGCGTACCCGTTGTCCCGTCTCGTGCTGTACCTCCGGCCCCGCGCTCGCCATCCGGCAGGCGCGGGGCCGCTTCGTTCCCGGCCCGTGTGGGCACACGACCAGCCGCACCTGCTGTTCTCCGGGCGTGTCCTGTCGGCCTCAGCGGCCGGGTGCGCCCTTCATGCCCGCCCCACCCTGCTGCCCCGCTTGCGGCCGGTCGGAGGAGCGGTGACCGCTTTCGACTCCGGTGCAGGCGGTGCCTGCCGACCCTGGCACACCCTCATCCACGCGACCAGCCGCACTCTTGCGTGCTCAGCCGGCCGCCCCGACACCCTCGCTCCCACCATCGAGCGAAGGGAAGGCACGCCCCGCCTACGTAGCCGTCACCCGAGCCCGCCTCGACATCGGGGCCTGCCCTGGATCAACGACTACCCAGCCGCTTACAGCTGACCGGTGATGCGTTGAGTCAGCACTTCGAAAAGCTCTTGAAGGCTGGCTGCGGCGAGGTCGAACTGATCGAGCCACGAGGCGGTGGTGGACCTCCAAACCCGCCCGGATCCTGCCAGTGCGAACAGATGGCCGCCGCCGTCGCCGGCGAACACCAGGGCAGGCTCATCCCCGTCGATCTGGATGGATCCGTACTCACGGAAGTGGCTTGCGACCCTTGATGACGGATGGATGAAAAAGCCGCTGTCCACATCGGGAAGGGAGACCTCGTCGATCACCCAGTACATCGTCGTCAGGTCCGAGGGTATCGGCGTAAGTTCCACGAGTGCGTCCGTAGCCTTGTGACTCTCCTCCGTTGCGAGCGCGACCACGTTCCTATCGGGCGGAAAGCCGTGCCGCGCCTCGAACGACTGCATGAGTTCCGTCAGTGCCGCATCCGCCTGCTCGCACCAGACTCGGACCCACTTGGCATCAAGCCGTTCATCAGCCACGATCGACCTCTTCAGCCACCAGGGGACGCGCCCTCCGCACGTCCGGAAGAACATACAGGAGCGCATTCACAAGCCCCCCGCGTGCCGTCACGTGCCCCGAGCACTCAGCCTGACTGGATGCTCTCCCCGAAGGCCCATCAGGTACACCTACGGCGCAGGATCCGCTCCCGGAATAGCGTTGTTCGGAATGCGGCTGCCCGACTGCGGATGCGCACTGTCGGTATGTGGGGGAGTGGGTTGTGACCAAGCTCCGCCGGCAGCTGGCCGCGGGACACAGCCGAGTTGGAGGCCTTGAAGGTGTTCGCCGACGAGCCGTGCGAGATCACGGTCGTCCAGTACACGCCCGCACCGTAGAAGCGGTCCGCCCGGACCAGGTGGTGTGGCGCCCCGTTGGTCTCAGACGGGCAGGCGGCCGGGGCGTCCTACGTCCGCATAGACGCGCACCCTCACGCCGGGCTCGCCGGGCCGGCGATGGACGGGGCTGGTTCCGGAGGTGGCCCAGCACTGATCGAGGTCGTGCATGACGGTCTGTGAGGTCGCTTCGTCCGCGGCGCGGCCTCCGCCCACGACTGCGACCGCCACCGGCACCTTTCAATGAACCGCAGAACCCAACTCTGGCCTCGTCGCCCGGCGGACGACAATGACATAGCCCACCCGCATCAGTCACAGGAGCAATCAGCGGGCAACCTGGGAGACGCAGGATTCGGGGAGAGGCAGCGTGGCACGAGGTGTGGGCTTGCCGGGCGAAGCGTGCGTTTTTCCGTTTGCTAACCAATTGCTTCGGGGACCTGGTTGGCTATGGGTGAATACAGCGACAGCATTACCGTGCACGTCCCGCCGGACCGGCTCTTTGCCTATCTGTCTGATGTGGAGCACCTGCCCTCCTACATGCCGCGGCTGACTTCCGTGCACCCTCATGAAGGCGAACAGGTCACCGTCACCGCCCATATCGAACCCGCTGACGCCCCGGAGCAGGACGTGACCAGCGAGGCGTGGGTGCATGTGGTCGAGGAGGGCAAGAGCCTGGAATGGGCCGCGCCCGGCCCGCACGACTACCGGGGTAGGGCGCACGTGGACGAAGGTGAGGACGCCGGCACCTGTCGACTGACGGTGGAGTTGCACACCGGGCACACGGGCGAGCAGGTCGAGCACCGCCTCAAGGAGGCACTGCGCGGTATCAAGCAGGCGGTGGAAAAAGCTGAACGGTGAACCGGGTGTCAGCGTGGAGGTGGTCGACCCTTTGCGCGAGTGTCGGTTGCGGCGGCCGAGCGGCTGCGCCGGGACGGCGGACTGGGCCGGGCCGCGTCCAACGGCGCGATCATGCCGTATTGTCTCCACGAATGATCTTGATCACGGTGGCCGCTTCCATGCGGGCAGGCACTCCGGAAGGTCCCCGACCTGCGCGGACCGGTCAGTGATCAAGAACGGCAGCGGTCCTGTGAGATGTCTTCCGTCACAGCGCATTTGCGGTCGTCGGAAGACGGGGCGAGTATTTTTTAGGGGGACGGCCGGGGCGAAACTTGATGCCGACGCCATCGGATGTGTAACGCGACCTTCGGACCGTGAGGCTCACCGGCAGTAAGCGTCACCGCAAGGTACTGCCGTGGCGAAGGAGATCGAACATCCGGGTGCTCAGCCGGGGGCGTCGGCCGGGGGCGACGCGTGGGGCGACGGGTGGGCTGTCCAGCTGGGCGGCCGGTCGGAAGGAGTCTGCCCATGCGAATCGCCGTGGACCTGAATCGGTGCCAGGGATACGCACAATGCGTGTATTTGGCGCACGAGGTCTTCAGATTGACTGGCCAGGAGGCGCTCACCTACGAGCCGAACCCCGATGACGAGCGGCGCCTGCAGGTTGAGCGAGCCGCTGCGGCGTGTCCGGTCCAAGCGATCGTGATCGACCGCTTGGACGGCGCCGAGGGGAGCGCGGCATCATGACCGTGCCGGCAACGGTCGCAGAGCTGGTGCGCGAGTTCAGAGCCAACGGCCGGATCGTCATCGTCGGTGCGTCCCTGGCCGGGCTGCGGGCCGCCGAGGCCCTGCGTGATGAGGGCTTCACCGGGTCTCTGACCCTCGTCGGGGACGAGCCGTATGAGCCCTACGACCGTCCTCCGCTGTCCAAGCAGGTGCTCAAAGGCTGGGTGCCGGCCGACCACACCAAGCTGCCCCGCCTGCGAGAAGTGAGTGCGGAGTGGCGGCTCGGGGTGGCCGCCGCCGGATTGGACCGGGCCACCAGGCAGGTGCGCCTGGCCGACGGCGAGCAGATCCCGTACGACCGGTTGCTGATCGCCACGGGCACCCGCGCGCGGCGGTGGCCGAACCCGGACGAGGCCGCCCTGGATGGGGTGTACACGCTGCGCTCGCGTGATGATGCCGCACAGCTGCAAAAGGCGCTGGCCGCGCGGCCGTCGCGGGTCCTGGTCATCGGAGCCGGGTTCATCGGCTCGGAGATGGCCTCCGTCTGCCGGGAACTCGATCTGTCGGTGACCGTCGTCGAGCGGGGCTCGGCGCCGCTGGTCGGCGCGCTCGGCGGGGTGATCGGGAAGATCGCCGCGGAGATGCAGCGCGAACACGGCGTGGACCTGCGCTGCGGGCTGGGCGTGTCGTCACTGGAAGGCGACGGGAGCGGACACGTGCGGCGTGCTCATCTCTCGGACGGGAGCATCGTCGAGGCTGAGGTGGTGGTGGCCTCGCTGGGGTCGATCCGCAACGTGGAGTGGCTGGAGGGCGCCGGGCTGGCGTCCGGTTTCTGGGGCATCGGCTGCGACGCCGGCGGTCGCGCCTTCGACGTCAACGGCGTGGTCACCGACAGCATCTACGTGGCAGGGGACGTGGCGCGCGCGCCCCACGTGCTGTACGAGTACCAGTTCCTCGCGATGGAGCACTGGGACAATGCCGTTCTCGGCGCCGCGGTCGCGGCCCACAACATGGTGAACCTCGAGCCCCACTATCGCCCGCATCTGTTGCTGCCCGGCTTCTGGTCCGGTCAGTTCGGCGTCAACATCAAGTCCGTCGGTGTGCCTCCTTTCGGCGACGAGATCGTCTTCACGCAGGGGTCCGTCAAGGAGCGCCGCTTCGCCGCCGCCTACGGTCGCCGGGGCCGCATCGTCGCTGCGGTCACCTTCGATCACGGCAGGTGGCTGGAGCACTACGCGCGGCTGATCGAGCAATCGGCTCCGTTCCCGCCCCCGCCGCCGGGCTGGGACCGGCCCGACGACATGAACTCGATGCCGGCCGAGTTCCCCCCGCCGGGCGTCCCGACGGAGTTGCCCGACGTTGTCTTGACCGGCCACGACCCGAACGAGCGGAGGGCCGAGTTCCGGCCTCGAAGCCGCTGACGCGCCCCTTTGGACCAGCGCGTCACGGGACAGCGCCAACAGGAAGAAGAGCATCATGGCCGAGGAAACCCCCTGGCAGCAGGCCCTCCGCAACGCCAACCGCGCCAATCCGTACCCGTTCTTCGAGGAGCTCCGGAAGGCTCCGGTGTCGCGGCAGCCGGACGGCAGCTATGTCGTCAGCACCTATCGAGAGGTCGTCCAGCTGCTCCATGACCCCCTGGTCAGCTCGGATACGAGGAAGCGCCCCGGGGCGATCCTGGGGGTAGACCCCTTCGAGGGGACGATCATCACCGAGGACCCGCCCGAGCACGATGTGGATCGCCGCCGGATGATGCGGCACTTCGTGCCGCCCGAGTGTCCCCACATGATCGCCGACTTCGAGCCCGAGATCCGCCGGATCTTCGCCGAGCTCCTGGACGACATGCAGGGCAAGACCCGCATCGACGTCGTCGACGAGTTCGCCTTCCCGGGGCCGGTGACCGTCATCTGCAAGGTCCTGGGCGTGCCGCTGGAGTCCATCCCGCGATTCCACGGCTGGATCGAGACAGCCCTGGACGGGTTGGACCTCGGACCGGAGGCGAGCGACCCGGAGCAGCAGCGCCGCCTGGCGGCGGTTCCCGCTCAGGTGGCCGAGATGGGGCAGTTCCTGGCCGACCTGTTCGACCAGTACCGCAAGCAGCCCGGCCCGGGCATGCTGTCGGGGATGGGCAACGACGACGGCCCGGAGGGGCGCCTGCCCCAGGAGTCACTCGTCAGCAATGCGATGCTCATGCTCTTCGCCGGGCATGAGACGACGGTCAACCTGATCGCCCACAGCGTGCTGTCCCTGCTGCGGCACCCCGACCAGCTCGAGAAACTGCGCCGCCGGCCCGAGCTCATCGTGCCCGGGATCGAGGAGTTGCTGCGCTTCGAGTCGTCGGTCCAGTTGTGGCACACCCGCTCCGCCGTCGAGGACATCGAGATCGCCGGCACCACCATCCCGGCGGGCTCGACGATCTTCCTGTGCTACGCCTCGGCGAACCGCGACCCGGAGCGGTTCGCCAATCCGGACAAGCTCGACCTCGAGCGCCCGAACAACGAGCACGTCGGCTACAGTCAGGGCATCCACTACTGCTTCGGCGCCCCGCTTGCGCGGCTGGAGGTCCAGACCGCTGTCAGCGAGTTCTTCCGCCGCGTGGAGAACCCGCGGCTCGTCGAGGACCCACCGCCCTACCGCCGTAACCAGATCTTCCGCGGCCCGCGCCACCTCCTGGTCGACATCGACGGGATCCGCGACTGACTCGGCATGCGTAAAGGATCGCTATGCGGGCTTTTCAACTGGTCGGATGGCAGCAACCGCCCGAGCTGCGCGAGGTGCCGGTGCCCGAGCCCGGGCCGGGGCAGGTCCTGGTGAAGGTCGGGGGTGCCGGTGCGTGCCACTCAGATCTGCACATCATGGAGGCACCCGGACCACCACCCGGTTTCGCCACGGAACTGCCCTTCACGCTCGGCCATGAGAATGCGGGATGGGTGGAGAGACTGGGATCGGGTGTCACCGGGTTCGCGCCCGGAGACCCTGTGATGGTCTATGGCCCCTGGGGCTGTGGGGCGTGCGCCAACTGCCGGGAGGGCCGGGAGAACTACTGCCAGAAGGTAAGTGGTCAGGGCGGGGGCCTGGGAAGCGGTGACGACGGCGGAATGGCTGAGTACCTGCTGGTCCCGGCGGCGCGATTCCTGATTCCGCTGGGCACCCTCGACCCCCGCCAGGCCGCCCCGCTCAGCGACGCGGGGCTGACCAGCTATCACGCCGTCAAACGATCGGTGCACCTGCTGAGGCCGGGCTCGACCGCGGTGGTGATCGGGGTGGGCGGTCTGGGCCAGATGGCCATCCAGATGGTGCGAGCGCTCAGCGCGGCGACCGCCGTCGTCGCCGTGGACACCGATGCCGGCAAGCTGGAGATCGCCAAGCGCATGGGTGCGGACGAGGTGCTGCTCTCGGGCGAGGAGGCAGTCACGCGCATCAAGGACATGACGGAGCAGCAGGGCGCCCAGCTCGTGCTGGACATGGTCGGCATAGAGCCGACTCTGCGCATGGCTGCTCAGGTGGCCAGGGTGCTTGGCCACCTGACCATCGTCGGCCTCGGCGGCGGAGCCCTGCCCGTCAACTTCTCGAGCCCACCGCACGAGTGCTCGGTCGCCTCGCCCTACTGGGGCTCCCTTCCCGAACTGATGGAAGTGATCACGCTCGCCCAGCAGCAAAAGATCAAAATGCTGGTCGAGCACTTCCCCTTGGAACGCGCCAACGAGGCGTACCAGCTCCTGCACGACGGCAAGATCCAAGGACGCGCCGTCATCACCCCCCACTCGTGAGTACTGTCATCAGGCGACCGGGCCGGTGCCGACCCGCAGCGTTGCGCCTGGCCGGACCTGGGCGATGACGCCCAGGTCGGTGGTGGCCAGGCCCATGGCGAGCAGGATCTGCCGGCCCATGTTCGCCAGGACGGCCATGCCTTCGGCCAGGCTCCGGTCAGCGGGGGCACTCGATGGGCTGTTCGGACCAGATCGTCTTGCGGTTCTGGCCATGGCGGCAGCCCCAGCGTTCGGCGAGCTGGGCGACGAGGAACAAACCGCGTCCTCCCTCGTCGGTGGTGTGGGCGCGCCGTAGACGGGGCTGGGTGCTGCTGGAGTCGGTGACCTCGCACACCAGGACGTTGTGGCGGATGAGCCGCAGCTCCGCCGGTGCACGGCCGTAGCGGATGGCGTTGGTGACCAGTTCGCTGGCGATGAGTTCGGTGGTGAAGAGGAGGTCCTGCAGCCCCCACGTGGTGAGTTGGCGGGTTATCCATTCTCGGGCCTTGGAGACGGCGGCAGGGTCGGCCGGGATTTCCCAGTGAGCGGTGTTCTCCGCCGGGACGGCGCGGGTGCGGGCCAGGAGCAGCGTCGCGTCGTCGCGCGGCGCTTGGTCTGTCAGGCCGGCGAGGAGAGCCCGGCCGGTTTCGTCCAGAGGGCGATCCGGACGGCAGGACGCGGCGAGGGCATCCGTCAGGCACCGCAGCCCTTGGTCGATGTCGCGGTCGCGGTGTTCGACCAGGCCGTCGGTGTAGAGGGCGAGGACGCTGCCCGGCTCGAGGTCGATCGTGGTGGTCTCGTACGGCAGGCCGCCGATGGCGAGTGGTGGTCCCGGGGAGATTGCGACGACTTCGGTGGTCCCGTCGGGCCGGACCAGGACGGGTGGCGGGTGGCCGGCACTGGCTATGGCGCAGCGCCTGGTGACCGGGTCGTAGACCGCGTACAGGCAGGTGGCGCCGACGTCGTCGTGGTCGCCGAGCGGTGCTTCGGCTGCGAGGCGCTGGACCAGGTCTGCGATCCGGGTGAGCAACTCGTCCGGCTCCAGTTCCAGGTCGGCGAGCGTTTGGATGGCGGTGCGCAGGCGGCCCATGGTGGCGCTTGCGGGTATGCCATGGCCGACGACGTCTCCGGCGACAAGAGCCAGCCGGAGAGAGGGCAAGGCAATGGCGTCGTACCAGTCGCCGCTGGTGCCCGCTCCGCCGCCTGCGGGCAGGTAGACGCCGGCGGTCTCGGCTGCCGGAGTGTCGGTCGTGGCCGGGGGAAGGAGGAGCTGCTGCAGAGCCACGGCCGCCCTGTGCTCGCGCGTGTAGCGGCGGGCGTTGTCGATGGCGAGCGCACCCCGTGAGGCGATCTGCCTCATCAGATCCACCTCGTCCTCGGTGAAGGGGTCGGATCGGCCGCAGCGCCAGGCCGATATGGCGCCGAGCGTGAGCCCGCGGGCATGCAACGGTGCCACCATCACCGAATGGGCGTCCTTCGGGACGAGATACTCGACCAGCTGCGGGTCGCCGACCATGGCGATGAAGTCGTCAAGCGCGAAGACGACTGTCTCGCCGTGTCGGACGCTGCGCAGGAGGGGGTGGTCGGGAAGGGGCGGGATGGGGTCGCCACGCTTGATGCCGGCCGGCCACGCTGCGGTGGCCGGCGCAAGGGCCGCGTTACCCATGTCCCCACCGCCCAGCTGCTTCGAGGGTTCTTCCCCGTCGAAAACGCAGTGCGCAAGGTCGACTCCGGCGAGATCCCCGAACGCGGGTACGAGAACGTCCGCGAGGTCCTGCGCGGTGCGCACGACATCCAGGGATCCTCCCACCTGCTCGGCCACCTCGCGGGCGAGCTCCAGATTGCGGCGGGCACGCAGGTGGTCGGCGCTGTCGATGTACAGGGCTGCCACCCCCGTGGGGCGTCGTCGCGCGTCCTCCAGACGGAAGGCGGACAGAGACAGCGCGTGCTGCCGCGCCGGATCGTGCCGCCAGCTCACTTGCAGGTTCTTGCGGACCACCGGGACACCCATGTCGAGTACCTGGCGCAGTACTGCCTCGAGGTTCTCGGCGTCCTCGGCACAGAGCACGTCGCGCAGCCGAGTGCCGGGCGCCACTGGACGGCCGTCGCCCGGCGTGGCGTTCGTTTGCACAGTGGTGAGATCCGTGTCGTGCAGAGCGATCGTGATCCGGTTCTGTGCGGACAGTGCGCGCAGGAGCGCTGCGCCCTGCTCGTGGTCGGCGACGTGGTGGGTGGGTGCCGCCAGGACGAGGACCTCCTCCGAGCCCTCCACCTTTGTGGTCCGGAACGTGACATCGATGGTGCTGCCGTTCTGGTGCCGCAGCCGTGCCCGGCCGGATTCCGGCATCTGTGTGGCGCTGCGCAGGTCGTCCGTGAGGTCGGCCACCAGTTCCTGCACGGGGCGGCCGCAGACCTCCTCTGCGCGGAATCCCGTCAGGTTCTCTGCCGTCCCGGTCCACCCCACCATCGCGCCTCGATGGTCGAGCACGGCGGCTGCCAGGCAGTCGAAGGCGTACAAACTGCCGACGGGACCGGAACCGCCTGCCGAGTAGGCGTTCTTGACACTCTCTATATCCATCTCTGGCTTCCTTACGAGAGCCTGCGGCTCGAGAGATCTGCATGCTGTGGCGGCCGTCGGCCGCCCTGGTCGGCAGCGCGTCACACCGCAACGGCTTTGGACGGCAGGTCTTGTTCGGCCCAGACGACCTTGCCGTCCGCCCCGGAGCGGGAGCCCCACCTGCGGGACAACTGAGCGACGAGGAAAAGACCGCGGCCGTTCTCGTCGATGTGGGGATGACGGGGGCGTGGGTGGTTGGTGCTGCTGTCGGAGACTTCGCAGGTCAAGACCTGGTGCTGGATGAGCCGTAGGCGTATGGGCCCGCCGCCGTAGCGGATGGCGTTGGTGACCAGTTCACTGACGATCAGCTTCACGCTGGTCACCAGATGCCCAAGCCCCCATTCGCTGAGTTGACGGGCGGCTGCCTGTCGGGCGACGCGGACGGCGGACGGCTCGTGCGGCAGTTCCCAGGAGGCGACCTGGGCCGGTTCGAGTCCCCGAGTCCGCGCAAGGAGCAGGGTGACATCGTCGGCCGGGGCCTGAGTCGCCAGGGTCTCGATCACCTGAGAGCACAGGTCTTCCAGGGACGAACCGGTCTGTGCCAGGACGGCGCCCAGGCGATCCAGGCCCACGTCGATGTCGTCGTCGCGGGACTCGACCAGACCGTCGGTGTAGAGCGCGAGCAGAGTTCCCTCGGGCAGTTCCAGTTCCACGGACTCGAAGGGGACCAGACCGAGGCCGAGGCCGAGCGGGGCCCCGGCGGGCATGTCGGGGAAAGTGATACGGCCCTGCGGGTCGATGACCGCGGGCGGGGGATGCCCGGCCCGCGCCATCGTGCACCGCCGGGTGACCGGGTCGTAGACGGCATACAGACAGGTGGCGCCCACCACCGCGGGGACCTCGTCCGGAGCGTCGGCATCTTCCTCGCTCAGCCGTCTGACCGTGTCATCGAGGTGCGACAGCAGTTCGTGGGGAGGCAATTCCATGTCCGCGAGCGTGCGGACAGCGGTGCGCAATCGGCCCATCGTCGCCGCGGCGTTGATGCCGTGTCCGACCACATCTCCGACGACGAGGGCCACCCGGGCGCCGGACAGCTTGATCACGTCGAACCAGTCGCCCCCCACGCCGTGGTCCATGTCAGCCGGCACGTAGCGCGAGGCCACATCGACGGCGGCGCCGCCTCCCACATGGTGGGGAAGCAGGTCGCGTTGGAGCGTCAGGGCCGCGCTGCGTTGGCGCGCGTACTGGAGAGCGTTGTCGAGGCTGAGCGCGGCCCGGGTGACGAGCTCCTCGGCGAGGAGCAGGTCGTCCTCCTGGAACGGCGTCGGCTCCTTGGAGCGGCCGAATAGTGCCAGTCCCAGCACACAGCGCCGCGCACGGATGGGTACGACCATCAAAGAGTGGACGCCGGAGGCTCGGACCTTCTGCGTCCGCACCGGGTCGTGGTTGACCCAGGGGCCTGAATGGGTGTCCAGCACCGGTTCCAGGTAAGACCTGCCCGTGCGCAGGGCGGTGTCGAACAGCGAGTTCGGGAAGGGGTGGACCACCTCTTCGCGCATCCACGGGAACTCCAGGAGGCCCAGGTCGATGGAGGCCAGACCGGCACGGCGCATCAGATGGGGGCGGCCGCTCACCTTGCCGGTTCCTGCCGAGGGTTCCAGGCCGAACGGAACCGATTCCACCAGGTCGACGAGTGCGTGGTCGGCCAGCAGTGGCACGGCAAGGTCGGCCAGTTCCTGCCCGGTCCGCATGACGTCGAGGGTGCTGCCGATGCGCGTGCCGGCCTCGCTGAGGATGGCAAGGCGCTCGCGCGCCCGCCGGTTGCCGGTGACGTCCACGCTCATGGAGCACACCGCCAGTGCCGCGCCGTCCGCGTCCTGGAGGCAGAAGAACGAGGCCGAGAACGCGTGCTCCCCGCGCCGGTCCGCCGACGACCACGCCCGGTACTCGTGGACCATGGTGGTGCCGCTTTTCAGCACCTGCCGCATCACCACCTCGAGCGCTTCGGCCTCGACGGCAGGCAGCGAGTCATGCAGGCGGCGTCCGAACCGTCGGTCACGAGGAGTGCCGTCGTAGCGCTCCATGACGTCGTTCACCCACGTACAGCGCAGCTGCGGGTCATAGACGGTGATGCCGACCGGTGTGTGGGCCAGGAGCGACTCCCGCACAGCTCCGTTGGATGCCCCCGAGGACAGTGTGCCTACGTCGGTCACGGACACCAGCCACCGGGTGCCGGCGTCCTGCCCCCACAGCAGCGAGATCCGCAGCGTCATTTTGATGGCGTGGCCGTCGCGGTGGCGGACCGTCACGGTGCCGGACCAGCCATCCTGGGCACGGCACTGCTCGGCGAATGCTGAAGCACTCGGGGCGTGTTCTGCGGGCGGCAGCAAGTGTGCGGCGGACCGGCCCACCACTTCTTTGGCCGAGTACCCGACAAGATGCTCAGCGGCGTGCGTCCACCCCACCACGGTCCCCTCCGCATCGAGCATCGCTATTGCCGCATCGGGTATCTCTCGGGGGCTCACCGCCTCGGCGAGTGGCGCGTGGTCGGTCTTCGTCATCCGGTTCTTCCCATCGGTGCGGAGGTGTGAGAACAGCGTCGGCAGGCACGGAGCCGGTCCGATCCGTAGCCGTGGTGGAACGGTGACGGCCGGGTGCTGAGGATCGCCCCGGTGGGACCGACCGCGCCGGGCGTGCGATGTAGCGAGCGGCCTCGCCGACGGTTGAGCGTTCACCGGCGCGACATCTGCCAACTTTGGACGACTTTGTCCACTTCTGATGAAATAGTCAGATACGATCGCTTAATCGTCAAGTCCCACGAAACTGATGAAATGCTCAGATGTGGTCGTGTGCTGTCACATCACGCCGCCGCGGCGTCGGGATGGGTGCGCCTGGGTGGACGGTCGAGGCGGGCAGTGCAATGATGAATTCATCAGAACTGCTGCTCTTATTCATGGAGCATGCCGATGTCAGCCCCACGCAGGAACCGATTCGAACGCCGCCGGGCCGAGACCCGCCAGGCACTCCTCCGCGCTGCGCGGCAGATCCTGGCCGAGTCCGGTGGCACCAGCGCCAGCATCCATGCCATCGCGGAGCGCGCGGACGTGGGCCTCGGCTCCTTCTACAACCACTTCACGGGCAAGCCGGACCTGTTCGACGCGGCCGTGGCCGATGCGCTGGAGGAGTACGCCCAGGCCGTCGACGAACGCCTGCGCGGCGTCGATGATCCCGCCGAGCGCCTCGCCGGGGGCGTGCGGCTCAGCGCGCGCATGGCCGAGTCGTACCCGGAGGTCATGCAGATCCTGTGTCACAGCGAGCTCGGTCGGATATGCGCCGGCGACGGACTGGCTCCGCGCGCGAAGCGTGACGTCGAGCAGGGCATGGCCGCAGGCCGGTTCACCGTGGTCGACCCGGTGATCGCCCTGACCGCGCTGAATGGCAGCCTGCTGGCGCTCCTGGAGCTGTGGTGCAACCAGCCAGAGGCCGACAGTGGCCAGGCCGCGGGCATCATGGCCGAGATGATCCTGCACATGCTCGGCCTCTCCCCGGATGAGGCCCGTGACCTCGCCCGGCGTCCCCTTCCTGCTGCAGCGTGAAGAGGATCTTGTTGCCGACTGTGCACCGGTTCCCGCGGCCTGCGTAAGGTGCCGGGGTGGCTGGTCTCTCGCGCCTGCTGTCGCCGCCCCGCAGCCTCAGCACGGGAGGTTCGTAGCGCAGTGGTTCCTCCACCGCCTGCGGCAGCAGGCCAGGGTCGCGGCGCAGCTGGTCCAGGTGCTCGGGTTGGCGCAGCAGGGTGAACACCCCGTTGGTGATCAGGTTGACCGTGGTCTCGTGTCCGGCGATGAGGAGCAGCGTGGCGGTAGGCCTGGCCGAGCAGCACCAAAGATCGCTTGCGCCGGGAGGCCCGGCGCGCGCTCGACCCGGTCGTCGGGGACGGCCGTGGCATACGGCAACCCCTCCTCCCCGTGCAGCTGGAACACCTCCGGTGCGAGGGGCACGCATTGCGCACAGCCCTGGCAGTGCGTGAGATCCACAACGGTCTGCATCCTCACCGCTCCCTCCGTTGTCTCACGCCCTCGTTTCCGGCGGGGCCGGACTCGGGCGCCCGCACGCCACGGCTCCGGAGACGGAAATCTCGGGCAGCTCGTCCGCCCAGGGCGACGGCTCAGCCCAGGGTGTGGTCGAGTCCGAAGGCCGAACCGATGAAGGAAACGTGGGTGAACGCCCGGAAATGATTGTCCGGTTGTTCGCCGATGTCACTGATCTCCTCGGTACAGAGCCCGAGATGGTCGATGCAGGTGAGCATCTTCTCGAAGGCGAGGCGGACTTCGTCCAGGCGGCCGACGCGGTCTCGGCGAGCACGTCGAGGTGTTCATGCCGCTGCCGGCCGTGCGGACCATTTCCGCCGCCTCGACAGTTCCATACGTCGTATGGTAATCCTGGGAGGGCACTTCCATACGCCGTATGGAAGTGGTTGACCGCGCCAGGCGCCGCCCATCGCCTGCATGCAGTCGATGGTGCAGCTCGCACCAATCGGGAAGGAAAGACCATGAAGAAGCTCACGAGGCGCGTTGCCGTCACCGCTTTCTCCGTGGCGGTCGCGGGTGTCGCCGTACTCGGTGCCGGGAGTGGCGCTTCGGCCGGGACCTCTGCATCCGCACCCGTCCAACGCCCGGCCGTCGGCGTCAACGCCGACGACTACCGCTGGGACCACGGTGTCGGCTACCTGCTCGAGCAGGGCTACTCCTGGGACGAGATCCGTGGCCGGCACCACGACGGCCGGGCTGAGACCGGCAGTCGCTGACCGTCGCACAGGCGGCCGGCGCTCCGGCGCCCGCCCTGCTGTAACGCCTCTGCCTTCGTTGCCTCTTCGCTGCCGGCCCGGCGGCGGTCCGGCAGCGGGGCGCAGCCGAGGCAGAGACACCTTGGAGTGAAAGTCGATGGAGCCTTTGAAGACCGTGATGCAGGGGGTGGCCGTGCAGCTTGTCATCTCGCGCACCTCCTCGCTGTCCATGTGCATGAGCCTGCGTTACGAGCCCACTGACCCCTACGTCGTCCGTGCCGCCTTTTTCACCGACGCTGACGAGCCGGTCGAATGGGTCCTGGGGCGTGATCTTCTGGCCGATGGCCTGAGGGGTTCCGCAGGCTGTGGGGACGTCCGGATCTGGCCTGCCGTTGGCCGTGGTGACCAGGCGATGTACATCGTCCTCGGGTCCCCCGCGGGCACCGCCTTGCTCGAGGTTCCCGTGCAGGACGTCAGGACCTTCCTGGAGAACACGGAGGCGCTGGTGCCACGGGGTACCGAGTCCGGACACATCGACTGGAACGTCGAACTGGCGAACCTGTTCGCGAAAGGCTGAGAGAAGCCTCCCAACTGCCTTGCAGAGGGGCATCTTTGCCCCGGTCACAGAAGAGAAGGAAAGAGAGTTCATGTCCCAGTACCAGCTTCGTGTCTACACACTGCGCAGCCCTGAGGCGCTCGTCGCCTACGAGGACATCTGGTCCAGGCACATTCCCGGTATGGCCAAGCACAGGATCACCACACACGGCGTCTGGACGGGGCCGGCAGCTCCCGGGAGTGCGGCCTCCCAGCTGTACGCCCTCGTTTCCTACCGGGACGCCGACGACGTTCAGGAGCGGCTGGAGGCGTACCTGTCCAGCCCCGAATTCCGCGCAGACATGGAGGGCTTCGACATCGGTCAGATCGTCGATGTCGCCGAGTCCGTGCTGACACCCACCGCCGACTCACCCTTGCGGTGACAGGCACCGAGCCGCTCGAAATCTGCGGCGGCCTTCTCGTTCGTGTCGGAGCGCCGCGCCTGCGGGGCGGAGAGCCGTGTGCAGTTCCTGCCATGCAAGGCGGCGGTCAGCCCAGGGCGCGGTCGAGGTTGAAGGCGGCGCTTATGAGGGCGAGGTGGGTGAACGCCTGCGGGAAGTTGCCCAGTTGCTCTCCGGTGTGGCTGATCTCCTCGGCGTACAGGCCGAGATGGTTGGCGTAGGTGAGCATCTTCTCGAAGGCCAGGCGGGCATCGTCCAGTCGACCGGCGCGGGTGAGGGCCTCGACGTACCAGAACGAGCAGATGGAGAAGGTGCCTTCGTCGCCTTCCAGGCCGTCGGGGCTGGCCTCGGGGTCGTAGCGCCAGACCAGGGAGTCGGAGACCAGTTCGTTGCCGAGGGCGTCGAGGGTGGACAGCCACACGGGGTCGTGGGGAGCGATGAACTTGGTCAGCGGCATCATCAGCACCGCGGCGTCCAGCACGTCGCCGCCCTCGTACTGGACGAACGCCTGCCGGGCGGAGGACCAGCCCTTGTCCATGATCTGCTGGTAGATCGTGTCGCGGACCGGGCCCCAGCGGATGAGCTCGGCGGGCAGGCCGCGGCGGTGGGCGATGCGGATGGCGCGGTCTATGGCCACCCAGCACATGAGGCGGGAGTAGAGGAACTTCTTGCGCCCGCCGCGGGTCTCCCACACGCCCTCGTCCGGCTGGTCCCAGTGCCGGCAGACCCAGTTCACCAGGTCGCACACCGCGCGCCACTGGCCGCTGGTCAGAGGCTGGCACCACATGTCGTAGAGGTACACGGAGTCGATCAGGGCGCCGTAGATGTCGAGCTGAAGCTGGTTGACGGCGTCGTTGCCGACCCGGACGGGCGCCGAGCCCCGGTAGCCCTCCAGGTGGGAGAGCTCGCGTTCGGGCAACTCGGCGCGTCCGTCGATGCCGTACATGATCTGCAGCGGTCCGGCGGGGCCCTCGCGCCGGTCGTTGTGGTGAGTGAGGAAGCCCATGAACGCTTCGGCCTCCTCGGCGAAGCCGAGCCTGAGCAGCGCATAGACGGCGAACGCGGAGTCGCGCACCCACGCATAGCGGTAGTCCCAGTTGCGGCCGCCGCCGATCTGCTCGGGCAGGCTGGTGGTGGGGGCTGCCACGATGGCGCCGGTGGGGGCGTAGGTGAGCAGCTTGAGGGTGAGGGCGGAGCGGTGCACCATCTCCCGCCATCGGCCGCGGTAGCGGGACTGCTGCAGCCAGCGTCGCCAGAAGGCGACCGTGGCGGTGAACTCGTGCTCGGCCTCGGCGAGCGGGCAGCCGTGCGGCGGAGTTTCACCGGTGACCCGGTCGAGGGCGAAGACCGCCGTCTCGCCCCGGGACAGTGTGAATTCCGTCCGGACATCCTGCTCGTCGCACTCCAGAGGGACCGTGGCGGTCAGCGCCAGTGTCAGCGCCTCGGAAGCGAACAGAGCAGCCCCCTCCAGGAGCCGCAGGGTGTGCCGGTGGGCGCCGTAGCCGAACCGTGGGGCCACCCGGGCTTGGAACGGAATCGTTCCGCGGACGCACACCACCCGCCGGATCAGCCGGTGGCGCTCGGCCTTACCGGCCTCCGCCACCGGCATGAAGTCCTGGATCTCTCCCAGCCCGTCCTCGGTGAAGAACCGGGTGATCAGCACATTGGTGTCCGGGAAGTAGAACTGCTTGGTGCCGGCCGGCACGGCGGCGGACAGCTCGAACGCCCCGCCCCGGTCCGCGTCCAGGATCGCGGCGAACACACTCGGGGAGTCGAAGGAGGGGCAGCAGTACCAGTCGATGGTCCCGTCGGTGCCCACCAGGGCGGCCGTGCGCAGATCCCCGATCAAGCCGTGTTCGGCGATCGGGAGATATGGCGCTGAAGTGTGCTGTGTCGGTGCTCCGGACATCGCAGCAGCCTCCCTGTACTCCTGCCTCTACTGTGGCCCTTCCCGATCGCAGGGGCATCAGGTCGGCCCGGTGACGGCATCGAGCACCGGACGAGCAGGGGTCTGCCCTCCGGCCGCGATGCGGTCGAACCTGCGCACGTGAGCGACCGGGCACGCAACGTCGCCGCCCACGTCCGCCGCTTCGCCGCCTTTGCGCCCAGGCGCTTCAGGCGGCGAAGAAGTCTTCGTCGGCGGAGCCCACGGCGGCCGCTCCGCTCCGTCAGTGCTTGCGGGTTTGTGCGATATGGCTCTCCACGCCGACGATCGTGGCGTCCAGCGCCAGGCGGAAGACGCGGTTCTCGTCACGGCCTGGATGGGCGAGCCCGTCTTCGCCGACAGTGGGGGGTTTGAGGCTCGACCACCGGTGGAGCGCGCCATTGAGCTCGGCGGTGAGGACACCGGTGATGACGGCGCACACGAGAGCGGCGATCTGCGGGAGCTCGGAGTGCGGCACCCCGGCGGCGTCCAGGATCGCGGCGAGCGCAATCCAGAACGGGTCTTCGGGCTGGATGAAGTCTGCTTGGTGGCTGAACGAGTAGGCCATCAGGTTGGGGTGGCGGTGCGCCAGCGTCCGGAAATCCGTGGCGAGCAGGCGGATGCGCTCCTGCCAGGGAGCGTCCTCCAGTGTCACGGTGCGGAACTGGGTGCCGACCATTCTCGCCACGCCGCGTAGCAGGGCGTCCTTGTTCGGCACGTGGTGGTACAGCGACATCGGGTTCGCATCGAGCGCGGTCGCGAGTTTGCGCATGGTGAGCGCCTCGACCCCGTCCGCGTCGATGAGCCGCAGGGCAGCGGCATAGATCCCGGCCTCGGTCAGAGGCACGTCCCTCTTCCTGGTTCCCCGCGGGGGACGCTTCACCTTTTCCATGCCCCGGACGCTATCAGTTTCGTACTGCGTATGGAAATGACCTCGGCCGCACGGCGGCATCACGGCCGCTCGCGCGGCTCCGGGGGTTGCAGTTGCTTTCCATACGGCGTACGGTACTAATTCCATACGGCGTATGTTTCTGTGATGCACCACGCATCGACCGGCGCCCTTGCCCCATTCCCTCCCCTGCCTGAAGGAGCAAGCCATGTCCACCCAGTCCAAGAACGACCTGCGACCCATCCGGTCTCCGCGCGGGGTCCCCTTCCTCGGCCACACGCCGCAGATCCCCAGCACCAACCCGGTGGAGTACTTCGGCGAGCTGTCCAAGCAGTTCCCCGAGGGCATCTATGGCATGGAGATCGCCGGCATCGAGCAGGTCTTCGTCTCCGACCCGGACCTGGTGGCCGAGGTCTGCGACGAGACGCGGTTCTTCAAGCAGATCGAGAAGACGCCGCTGAACCATGTGCGGGACTTCACGGGTGCGGGCCTGTTCACGGCCCACCAGCACGAGGAGGAATGGGGCATGGCGCACCGGATCCTCCTGCCGGCGTTCAGCCAGCGGGCCATGAAGGCCTACTACGGGCAGATGCTGGAGATCGCCCAGAACCTCGTGGGCAAGTGGGAGCGCAAGGAGGGCCGGCCGGTCAACATCACCGACGACTACACCCGGCTCACCCTGGACACCATCGCCCTGTCGGGATTCGGCTACCGGTTCGACTCCTTCGCCAAGGAGGAGCTGCACCCCTTCCTCAACGCGCTGCTGGAGTCGCTGGTGGAGTCGCTGCGGCGCTCGCAGGAGCTGCCGATGATGACCAAGCTCCGCAAGGGTGATGACAAGAAGTACCGCGAGAACGTCCAGCTGATGCGGGACCTGGTCGAGAATGTGATCAAGGAGCGCCGGCAGGGGAAGGGCACGGGTGAGGAGGACCTGCTGGGTCTGATGCTGGAGGCCACCGACCCGGAGACCGGAAAGCGGCTGGACGACGACAACGTCCGTGACCAGGTGGTGACGTTCCTGATCGCCGGTCACGAGACCACCAGTGGTCTGCTGTCGTTCGCCACGTACTCGCTGATGCGCAACCCGCACATCCTGGCCCAGGCCTACGCCGAGGTGGACCGGCTCATGCCGGGCGACACGGTCCCGGACTACGACACGATCATGCAGATGGACGTGATCCCGCGGATCCTGGAGGAGACCCTGCGCCTGTGGGCTCCCATCCCGATGATCGGCAAGTCGCCGATCGAGGACACCGTCATCGGCGGCTGCTACGAGCTGAAGAAGGGAGCACAGGTCAACATCCTCGAGGGCCCGCTGCACACCCACCCCAAGGCGTGGGACCGGCCGGAGGAGTTCGACATCAACCGGTGGCTGCCGGAGAACCGGGTGAACCACCACCCGCACGCCTACAAGCCGTTCGGCAACGGTGTGCGTGCCTGCATCGGCCGGCAGTTCGCGCTCACCGAGGCCCGTCTGGCCCTCGCACTGGTGCTGCAGAAGTTCAAGTTCTCCGACACGACCGACTACAAGATGGACGTCAAGGAGGCGCTGACGCGCAAGCCCGGCGGCTTCGAACTGAACGTGCGTACCCGTCAGGAGCACGAGCGCACCGTCTTCGGCGCCGCGGACCTGCAGACCGACGACACGCAGCAGCAGACCGCGGTCAGCGGTGTCGGGGTGAACCTGACCGTCGCTTACGGCTCCAGCCTCGGCTCGTGCGAGGACCTCGCGCGCACCATTGCCGACCGCAGCGAGCGCTCCGGGTTCGGCACCACCCTGGTCGGCCTGGACGAGCTGGGCGACAACCTGCCCACCGAGGGCCTGCTCGTGGTCGTCGCCTCCAGCTACAACGGCAAGGCCCCGGACAACGCGCAGCGTTTCGACGACCTGATCGCCGCCGGACTCCCGGAGGGCTCGCTGTCCAACGTGCGGTTCGCGCTGCTGGGCGCCGGCAACACCCAGTGGGTGGCCACCTACCAGGGCTTCCCCAAGCGGATCGAAGCAGGCCTGCTGGCCGCCGGCGCCACCCCCGTCATCGAACGCGGCATCGCGGATGCCGCCGGTGACTTCGACGGCATGGCCACCCGCTGGATGGACACCCTGTGGACGACCCTGGCCGAGGAGTACGCTGCCGACACCTCGGAGGCGAGCGGGCCGCGCTTCGAGGTGCAGCTGCTCACCGAGGCCGACGTGCGCCCCGCGATCGTCTCCGAGCAGGCCTACCCCCTCACGGTCGTGGTCAACGAGGAACTTGTGGCCGACGCGACCGGCCTGTGGGACTTCAGCATCGAGCCGCCGCGCCCGTCCGCGAAGTCCATCACCATCGAGCTGCCCGAGGGTGTCACCTACGACACCGGCAACCACCTGGCCGTCTTCGCCAAGAACGAGCCCGCGCTCGTCAATCGCGCCCTGGCGGGGCTCGGCGTCGACCGTGACCAGGTTCTGCGCCTGGACCTGCCGACCGGCGGCCGCACCCACCTCCCGGTGGGCACCCCCGTGACCGCAGGCCTGCTGCTCACCGAGTTCCTGGAGCTGCAGGACGTGGCCACCCGCTCCCAGATACAGACGCTGGCCGAGTACACCCAGTGCCCGTGGACCCGGCCGCAGCTGCAGGCCTACACGGCCGACACCGCCGAATCCGAGGAGCGCTACCAGACCGAGATCCTGGGCAAGCGGGTCTCCGTGCTGGGCCTTCTGGAGCGCTTCCCGGCGGTCGAGCTGCCGCTGGCGGTCTTCCTGGACATGACGGGCCCGATCCGCCCGCGGTTCTACTCCATCTCCTCCGCCCCGCTGGCCAACCCGCGCCACGTGCGCCTGACCGTGGGCCTGCTGGAAGGCCCGGCCCTGTCCGGTGACGGCCAGTACCGCGGCACCTGCTCGTCGTACATCGGCGGTCTCGAGCCCGGAGACGTCTTCTACGGCTACGTGCGGGTGCCCTCCCCGACCTTTGCCCCGCCGGTCGATCCGGCCACGCCGCTGGTCCTCATCGGCCCGGGCACCGGCATCGCGCCGCTGCGCGGATTCCTGGAGGAGCGCGCCTCGCAGCAGGAGAACGGCATCGAGGTGGGCCTGTCCCAGGTCTTCGTCGGCTGCCGCCACCCGGAGCACGACTACTTCTACCGGCAGGAGATGCAGGACTGGGAGCAGGCCGGGATCGCCCAGGTGCACACCGCCTACTCCGCGGTGACCGGCCACCCGGCCCGGTTCGTGCAGAACGCCATCGCAGGCGCCGCCGACACCGTGTGGCAGGCCATCGAAGACGGCGCGTACATCTACGTCTGCGGTGACGGCCGCCGCATGGCACCCGCCGTTCGCGAGGCGCTCGCCTCCATCCACCGCAAGCACACCGGCAGCGACGACGAGGCCGCCCAGCAGTGGCTCGCCCAGCTGGAAGCGGACGAGCGCTACCAGCAGGACGTCTTCGCCTGACCATCAGACGCCGGGAGGGTGCGGCGGTCCCGACACCCCGCACCCTCCCGGCCACCACTCACCCACGAGGCACCACACGGCACCCGTCGGCCCGAACCGCCGGGAGTGCCGCTCACAGAAAGCAGAGCACCATGGACACCATGCTCGCCGGACGCTTCCACCTGGACAGCAAGAAGTTCGCCGTGGAGGAGGTCCCCGTCCCCGTACCGGGCCCGGGTGAAATCCTGATCGAGGTGAAGGCCGCAGGCGTCTGCCTGTCGGACGTCCACCTGCTCGACGGCTCCCTCGTCCCGCTGTTCGCCACCTCCGACACGGTCACCGTCGGTCACGAGGTCGCCGGGGTGATCCACACCCTCGGTTCCGACCTCAAGCGCGGCCTGACCGTCGGTACCCGCGTCACCCTGGAGGCCGGCAAGACGTGCGGCCAGTGCGCCGGCTGCGTGCGCCGCCGCCCCTGCACCCAGATGCGCACCGCCGGCATCGACTATGACGGCGGCTGGGCCCAGTACACCCTCGCCCGCGAGGACACCCTCATCCCCATCCCCGACAACCTCCCCTTCGACCAGGCCGCGATCATCCCCGACGCGGTCTCCACCCCCTACGCCGCCGTCGTCACCACCGCGGGGGTGCGCCCCGCACAGTCCGTCGGCGTCTGGGGTGTGGGCGGCGTCGGCGCCCACAACGTCCGCGTCGCCCGCCTGGCCGGCGCCGCGCCGATCATCGCTGTCGACCCGCTGCCCGGCGCCCGGGAGCGTGCCCTGGCCTTCGGTGCGGACTTCGCCCTGGACCCGGCCGCCCCCGACTTCGCCGACCAGGTCCGCGCGGCCACCGCCGGACGGGGCCTGGACTTCGCCTTCGACTGCGCCGGCGTGCCCGCCGTCCGCGAGCAGGCCGCCGCCGCGCTAGGCCTGGGCGGCTCCCTCATCCTGGTCGGCATCAGCCCCAGGCCCCTCACCATCACCGAGGGCCTGACCTTCAACTACCTGGGCAAGCAGGTGCGCGGCCACTACGGCGGCAGCCCCGAGTCCGTCACCGAGCTGGTCCGGCTGGCCGAGGTCGGCCGTCTCGACCTGGCCCCCTCCATCACCGACCACCTCCCGCTCGCCGAGGCCGCCGACGCGGTCAACCGGCTGGAGAACAAGATCGGCGACCCGATCCGCCTCATCCTCGTCCCCTGACAACTGAACAGAAAGTTCATCAAGACCACCTCAGGGCAGGGGTGAGTGGGCGCCGGTGCTTCAGGGGACCCGCCATCGCCAGGAAGCGGTCGGCGAGGGCGTGGACGGCAGCAGAGTCGTGGCGGTGGCGGTCGATCCATGAGATGAGGTCGGTGCCCTGCAC